>JAFDZY010000161.1 GCA_018266685.1 Bacteroidota bacterium | reverse complement strand
CCCATCGGTGTACACTCCCCGGGCCACATCGCTGAAACCGATGAGCAGGCCAAGGAGGAGCTCTATCCGCACTATGCCGCCATGCACACCCAGATCGGGCGTGAGCGCGGGTGGCCGCCCTTGACGCGCGCGGGCTTCGAGCAGCTCGCCGGACCCAATGGTGCCATGTGCGTGGGCGCCCCGGAGACCGTGGCCTGGAAGATCGCCCAAACGGCCAAGCTGCTGGGACTCTCGCGCTTCGACCTCAAGTACAGCTCCGGAACCCTGCCCCATGAAACCATGCTGCGCAGCATTCGGCTATTTGCCACACAGGTGGTGCCCCGGGTGAAGGAACTGCTGGCGTAGAATTTGCCGAAGTGCCAATTCCCGCATTGCCGGTTCTGGTTCATCGGCATCCCCTCGTCCGGCCACGTCCATTCATGCCCATTCAATGGGCGTACCCGCATTGAACAAGGCAGCTTAGCCCGCAGCGGGCAGCCGCCGCCAGTGGCCCGGGGACCCGGGACGGTACCCTGGGGCTTTGAAGGGCCGCCTCCGGCTTCGGACTGGCGGTCACTTTTCGCCGCCCATGGCCACCATGCCTTCCATCCCAAGGGCACCCGCGACTTCTCGCCGCAGGAGATGTTGCGGCGCAAGTACATCGTTCAGCAAACTGCCCAATGATGCCCTGATGCACAGAATGGATCACCATGGCATGCAGGATGATGATAATCTGGAACTTTTGGAAAGCTGAAGACCCTTGCACCGGAGATCTGTCCGGAAGAGTGCATCACGATATACAGAGGTGTGGCCGGAAGGCCCACGTCAAAACTCAAGAGTAGAGGGAATAGTTACTAAATTGCTGTTTCACCACTTGTTATATATTTGCCATATGCACAAATTTCATGCGTTGGGTTTTGCTGCGGCCATGCTGACCTTTACATGTTCTCCGGCCCAGATCTGGATACCTGATATCAATTTCGGAGTGAACGGTGTGGTGGCGTTACCCAGCGATCCCTGCCAATATTTCCGGGACCTTGTTCTGCTTCCAGATGGCCGCATTGTTTGTGCAGGCACGGTTGGAAACAGCTCTACCAATTTGCGTGGAGTGATTCTTCGTCTCATGGCGAACGGTGAACCGGACAGCACGTTGGCAAGTTCGGGGCTTTTCTACCATCCTATGGATGAGCCGACCGAGTATGACGGGTTGGTCGTGCTACCCGATGGCCGCATGCTTGTTGGGGGCGGAAATGGCAACGACCTCTTTTTGGAGAGGCGGCATCCCGATGGATCGCTGGATACCACATTTGGTTCCGGAGGAATGAGCACGATCTATTATGGCAATGCGAGCGGAAAGGTCACGGACATGGATCTAAGCCCGCTCGGGGACATCCTTATCGGAGGCATAGTGAGTCCTTCAGGCGTGAGCGATCTGTTCAAAGTGGTTACGGCCACATTCTCACAGGATGGCATGCTCATGGACCATGCGACCTTTATGACTGCTTGGAATCAAGGTACCGTCGCAGATGCCATGGTGGTCCAACCCGCCGATGGCCACATCATCCTAGGGGGAGCGACTAACATTAGTGCATCAGCCAGCCGATCGCATCTTTATCGCCGCATAGGTACAGGCCCATTGGATAGTGACAGTACGTTCAACAGCACCGGTGCCTTCACACTCCAAGTGTTGGGCATGCCCCATTCTCGTGTTACGGACGTTGCCTTGGATTCCCTAGGCCGGATATTGGCCTGTGGCTGGTACAGCCCATATTCTTCTACTGGCGGCAAAAGAGGCTTTGTGATGCGCTTGCTGTCCAACGGCACGCTTGATTCCACTTTTAGCTCCGATGGCATCGCCACGGATGACCTGTTAACGGGCGATGAGATGTACAATGGCTTGACGATATTGGCCAATGGCAATGTTGCGGTGTGCGGCAGTGCCTCTTTCTCAGGTAATTTTAACGATAGGCTTATCGCCTTGTTCTTCGATGCAAGCGGCACACAGATGGATGTGTTCGGAGGTGATGGATACTTTGCGTACATGGCCGGGATCCGTAGCCAAGGTGATGCGGTTATTCAACAGCCAGACGGAAAGATCGTGATAACGGGAAGTGGTTTCGAGTCAGGATACAACCTGCTTACGATCCGGCTCGGTGAGGATGGAACCACCAGCAGCCTGGATGCAATGCCCGCCGGGATAGTGCCGCACGCGATGGCGGTTTTGCCCAATCCCATGCTGGATTTTGGGCTGCTTCATCTGGACCTGGCCAAACCTGAACAGGTTCACATTGAACTGTTTGATGTGCTCGGAAAGTCAATCGCAGTGCTGTTGACTGGCATAACGCTGGATGCGGGCAGACATACCATTCCCGTTCCTGCCAATGATCTTGTACCAGGCCAATACGTGCTGGTGTACAAAGGTGCAGCCGGATCCACCAGTACAACACTCATCATCCGGCAATAGACCATATCTCGTGGGCTTCCTTGCTCTGGTGTGGGGAACTCACCTGTCGTGGCATGGGTGTAACTATTCGCGTCTGATTTGGGTTCGGTCGGTACCACCGTACCAGCAGCCGTTGAGCACATCGCTACCTTGGATGCCCTGTCATGGGCAACTGGTCTTCGAACAGCTCGCCGGACCCAATGGTGCCATGTGCGTGGGCGCCTCGGAGACCGTGGCCTGGAAGATCGCCCAAACGGCCAAGCTGCTGGGACTCTCGCGCTTCGACCTCAAGTACAGCTCCGGAACCCTGCCCCATGAAACCATGCTGCGCAGCATCCGGCTGTTTGCCACACAGGTGGTGCCCCGGGTGCGCGAGCTGCTGGCCTGAACACGGGGACCGCTGCCCGCCATAGCTTCGCCGCATGCCCGTGG
>JAFDZY010000160.1 GCA_018266685.1 Bacteroidota bacterium | reverse complement strand
TACCGACCTCCTGAAAACTGAACGCGACAGCCTCGAAGCCAAGGCCCAGCTCCCATGATCGGCACAATCGCCCGGCATAGCCTCCAGTTCATTTTCCTGGTGCTCCTCCAAGCCCTGGTGATCGATCATGTGGACCTTGCCAACGGCTGGGTGGTGCCCTACCTGTACGTGCTCTTCATCATTTCCCTGCCTTTCGACACCCCGCCATGGGCCACCCTCCTGCTGGGCTTTGCACTGGGCATGGCCATGGACTTCTTCAGCAGCACCCCCGGCATGCATGCCAGCGCGTGCACCGTGATGGCCTTTGCCCGGATCTGGATGCTGCGCCTGCTGGAGCCGCGTGACGGGTATGACACAGGCAAGCGCCCCGTGGTGCAGCACATGGGTATCCGTTGGTACATGGCGTTTGCAGGTACGCTGGTGGTGGTGCACCATCTTTGGCTTTTCGTCGTTGAGGTATACCGGTTCGATGATTTCCCCACAACCTTTGTCCGTGCCTTGATGAGCGCTGCCGCCACATTGGTCCTGTGCCTGCTGGCCCAGGCGCTCACTGTACGCAGCTCCCCGGCGCGATGAATTTCGACGAGCGCAAGTACGTCCTGGTGGCCGCAGTGGTGCTGATCTGCATCGTCTTTGTGCTGCGGCTGTTCTGGATACAGGTGGTGGATGACAGCTGGACGGCGCGTGCCGCGGACATCAGCGAGCGCAAGATCACCGTGTTCCCCTCGCGCGGGTTGATCCTGGACCGTGACGGCGGGCTGCTCGTGGCCAATACGCCGGTGTACGACATCATGGTGGTTCCGCGCGAAGTGAAGAACCTGGACACCCTTGGGCTGTCACAGCTGCTGAACGTGCCGATGGACCAGGTGCGCGAGCGCTTGCGCAAAGCCTCGGAATACTCCGTGTGGAAGCCCAGTGAATTCGAGAAGCAGATCACTGCGGAGCAGTATGCCGCCGTATCCGTCCACTTGTACAAATACCCCGGCTTCTACGGCCAAAGCCGCACGCTGCGCACGTATCCGCCGCACCTGGCGGCCCACATGCTCGGCTACCTCAGCGAAGTGAGCGCGCGCAAGGTGGAACAGGATCCGTACTACAAACCGGGGGATGTGATCGGCGTGGGAGGGCTGGAGAGCTACTATGAGAAGGACCTGCGCGGCAAGCGCGGCGTGAAGTACGTGGTGGTGGACGTCCACAACAACATCCAAGGGCCGTTCAAGGGCGGACAGTTCGACACGCTGGCCTATGCCGGCAAAAACCTGTACACCAGCATCGACGCCAAGGTGCAGGCCCTGGGCGAACGGCTGATGCGCAACAAGAAGGGCAGCATAGTGGCCCTGGACCCAAAGACCGGTGAAGTGATCGCCCTGGTAAGCTCGCCCACGTATGACCCTGAATTGCTGGTGGGCCGCGTGCGCAACACCAACTACCGCATCCTGCAGCAAGACTCGCTCAACCCGCTCTTCGACCGTGCCTTGCAAGCCCAATACCCACCGGGTTCCATCTTCAAACTGGTGCAGGCATCCATTGCCTTGCAGGAAGGGGTGATCAACCTGAACACGGGTTTCCCGTGCAACAAGGCCTTGGTAGGCTGCCACAACCATCCCAATGCCCGCAATGTGGAGGAAGCCGTGCAGATGTCCTGCAACCCCTACTTCTACCAGGTCTTCAAGCGGGAGATCGAGCAGAACAAGGACCCTGACCGGTTCAAGGATGCGGCGCTGGGCATGGCCGAATGGAGGCCCTACGTGGAAAGTTTCGGGCTTGGGAGCCCTCCGCACATGGACCTTCCCGCCTTGAAGGGCGGCAGTATCCCGGGGGTGAAGTACTACAACAAAATGTACGGCCCTTTGGGCTGGGCGTTCAGCACGATCTATTCACTCAGCATCGGGCAGGGCGAAATGCTGGTGGTGCCCACCCAAATGGCGAACATCGCCGCCATCTTCGCCAACCGCGGCTATTACTACGATCCGCACGTGGTGCGGGCCATCGGTTCGCCGGACAGCCTGAAGACGGGCATCCAGCGCCATGAGACCATGGTGGACGACCAATGGTTCCCGCCCATTGTGGAAGGCATGCGCCGCGTGGTGAACGAACCCGGCGGAACTGCGCGCCTGGCGCGTATTCCGGGCATTACCGTATGCGGCAAGACAGGCACGGCCCAAAACCCGCACGGCAAGGACCACGCCGTGTTCATCGCTTTCGCACCGATGGAAGACCCCAAGATCGCCATTGCGGTGTACGTGGAGAACTCCGGCTTCGGCGGCACGTGGGCCGCGCCCATTGCCAGTCTTTGCATGGAGCAGTACCTCACGGACAGCATTTCGCGTCCCGACCTTGAAAAGCGGATGGAAGAGGCAAACCTGATCGCTGACGAGGGGAACTATGTGAAATTCGTGAGCAAACGCAAGCGGCGATGAGCCAGCGGGACAGCATAGCGCGCAACATCGACAAGCCGCTGGTGGTGATCTACCTGCTGCTGATGGCCATGGGCTGGGCAAACATCTACAGCGCAGCATACGACCCCGCCCACGCCAACCTCTTCGACCGCGCCCGTGAGTACGGTGCCCAAAGCGTGTGGATCTGCGCTTCCCTGTTGATCGGCGCAGGCATGCTGCTGGTGCGGGGCGATTTCATCCGCCGGCTTTCCTACCCCATTTACGGCTTCGTGCTCCTGCTACTGATCCTGGTGTTGCTGGTAGGTCGCGAGGTGAACGGCGCAAAGGCCTGGTTCGGCGTTGGCGGGTTCGGCATCCAACCAGCTGAATTCAGCAAGTTCGCCACGGCCCTGGCCCTATCCAACTACCTCAGCGGCCTGAAAACGCTCAAGGAAGTGCGTTCCCGCGTGATCGCGGCAACATTGATCCTTTTGCCCGTGGCCTTTATCATGCTCCAGCCGGACACGGGCACTGCCCTGGTGAGCGGCGCCTTCGTGCTGGTGCTCTACCGCGAAGGGCTCTCCGGCAACATCCTGCTCATCGCCATCATGGCGGCCATCCTCGCGGTATTGTCGCTGATCCTGAAGGACAGCACCATGCAGCTTCCCTTCACGGACCATGTGTTGCACGGCCAGTATTTCCTCATCATGCTCATCGCCGTGTTCACGCTGCTGGCCTGGTTCGTGGTCCGCAAGTTCGTGCTCAAGCACCACCGCCGCCGGATCTATGCCTACCTCCTGTTCGGCCTGCTGGGCAGCGCCGCCTTCATCAGCAGCGTGGACCAGATCATCGACCGCATGCCCGCGCACCAGCAAACACGCATCCGCGTGCTGCTTGGCCTGGAATACGACCCCCGCGGCTACGGCTACAACGTGGAGCAGAGCAAGACCGCCATCGGCAGCGGCGGTTTCTGGGGAAAGGGCTACCTCCAGGGCACCTTTACCAAGTACAAGTATGTGCCCATGCAAAGTACGGACTTCATCTTCTGCACGGTGGGCGAAGAGTGGGGCTTTGCAGGCACCACGCTGGTGGTGGTGCTCTTCGGGGCGTTGATCCTGCGCTGCATCCAGATCAGCGACCGCCAGCGCTCGCGGTTTACACGCATTTATGCTT
>JAFDZY010000015.1 GCA_018266685.1 Bacteroidota bacterium | reverse complement strand
TTGGGGGCCACTTCGTTGTGGCGGGTCTTCACGGGTATGCCGAGCTTGAGGGCTTCGGTCTCAAAATCCACCATGAAGGCTTGTGTCCGCTCGGGTATGCTGCCGAAATAATGATCTTCCAATTGCTGGCCGCGTGCCGGTCCGTGGCCGAAGAGGGCGCGGCCGGACATCATGATGTCGGGGCGGGCATAGTAAAAGGACTCGTCCACCAGGAAGTACTCCTGCTCCCAGCCGAGGGTTCCGATCACTTTTTTCACATCCTTGTCGAAGTACTGGCACACGGCGGTAGCGGCCTCGTCCAGGGCGCGAATGGACCGCAGCAACGGGGTTTTGAAGTCGAGCGCCTCGCCGGTGTAGCTTACGAAGATGGTGGGGATGCAGAGGGTTTGATGGATCAGGAAGGCGGGGCTTCCGGGATCCCAGGCGGTGTAGCCCCGGGCTTCGAAGGTGTTGCGGATACCGCCGCTGGGGAAACTGCTGGCATCGGGTTCCTGCTGCACGAGCATGCCGCCATCGAAGCGTTCAATGCTGCGGCCGTCGCCCAAGGGCTCGAAGAAGGCATCGTGCTTTTCGGCACTGGAGCCATTGAGCGGCTGGAACCAGTGGGTGTAGTGGGTGGCACCTTTGCTGGCGGCCCATTCCTTCATGCCGCTGGCCACTTGGTCAGCCAGCTTGCGGTCAATTCGCTCGCCACGGTCAATGGCGGAGCGCACGGCGAGGTAGGCATCCTGGGTGAGGAACATGCGCATGGTGCCGTCATTGAACACGTTGGTGCCGAAGTAGTCGCTGATGCGGCTGCTGGGCCGGGTGACCGGCTTGGGCAGGCGGCCGAGTACATCGTGCAGGGCTTTTCCACGGAGGTTCGGGGGGGTCATGCGCTATTTTTTGTGTTTTCGGCGGCGAATGTATGCTTCTGAATGGGGGTGCTTTCAAATGAATTGCACTTTTTTTCTCAACACCCCCTATAATCGATAGGGTCGATGCCAGAATTGAGATCATCTGGATGCAGGGACCGCTATGGGAGCGATGGGAGGCTGTGCCACGGTGTGTGCGGGATCGCTTCGTCGGTCGTTCCTCCCTCCTCGCGATGACGGGGGGCGCACGGTATCACAGGGTCCCCGCCGTCCGGCGGGTGACCGCTGCGGGAGCGATGGGTGGCTGTGCCACGGCGTGTGCGGGATTGCTTCGTCGGTCGTTCCTCCCTCCTCGCGATGACGGGGGGCGCACGGTATCACAGGGGTCCGCTGTGCAAGACCGCTGCGGGAGCGATGAGGGGCCGGGCCACGGCGTGTGCGAGATCGCTTCGTCGGTCGTGCCTCCCTCTTCGCGATGGCGGGGGGGCACGGTACCGCAGGGTCCCCGCCGTCCGGCGGGTGACCGCTGCGGGAGCGAAGGGGGGGTCGTTCCTCCCTTCTCGCGATGACGGGGCGGGGTGCCTATTGCCCAGCCTGCGGGGAGTCCGCAGGCTTCTCCCCTTGCGGCCCAGCGTCCGGGGCGGCAGCAACCTGTTCCGTGGAGGAAGGGGGCGGTGCGGTTTTGGGGCCTTGGGGCGTGGCGTGCTCCGGAGGTTCAATGCGGAAAGTCTTGCGCTGCTCCTCAAAACCTTTTTTCACTTCCCCGGCACCTTTTTCAATTTCACGCTGCACCTCGGCGGTGGCATCGCGGAACTGGCGCAGGGCACGGCCCATGGTGCGCGCCACCTCTGGCACGCCCTTGCTGCCGAAGAAGAGCAGCACAAAGAGCAGGATCACCAGCAGCTCGCCGCCGCTCACGTCCAGGAAGAGAAGCACGTGCATCCGGGGGGTAAAAGTAGGAAGCCCCGCCGAGGCGGGGCTTCCCAAGAAAGTTCAAATGCCTTAGGCCTTGGCCGGTTGGGGCAACTCGTCCTTGTGCAGGTCCACCACGATGGCGGAAGCGATGAAGATGGACGAGTAGGTACCTACAGCAATACCCACCAGCATGGCAAACACGAAGCCCTTGATCGAATCGGCCCCGAAGAGGAAGATCACCAGCAACACGATCAATACCGTTACCGAGGTGTTGATGGTACGGCCCAGGGTTGAATTGATGGCGTTGTTGAAGACCTGCACCCACGGGTCGCGCTTGTGGTCCTGCAGGTATTCGCGGATACGGTCGTACACCACCACGGTATCGTTGATGGAATAGCCGATCACGGTAAGGATGGCTGCGATGAAATGCTCATCCACCTCCAGGCTGAAGGGCATCACGGAATAGAGCAGCGAGTAGAGGCCCATGATGATCAGGGCATCGTGCGCCAGTGACACCACCGCGCCGAGGCCGAAGCGCCAGGTGCGGAAGCGCAGGAGGATGTAGATGAAGATGAACAGGAGGGAAAGGCCCACGGCCCACCAGGCATGGATACGGATGTCGTCGCTGATGGTGGGGTCCACTTTGCGTGATTCCAAGGGTGCTGCGGCTCCCATGGGCTGCAACGCCGCGTTGAGCTTGGATTCCACGGTGGCATCGGCATCCTTGGAGGTGCTGTTCACCAAATAGTTCGTGGTGATCTTCACTTGGTCGGAGCCGCCGTAGGTTTTCACGGAGACGGCGCTCTGGGTGTTGTCCTCGGTCTTGAAGGCGAGTTCGAGCGCATCGCGGACCGTTTCCACGTTGACGGGCTTGTCAAACTTCACCACATACTGGCGGCCGCCGGAGAAGTCCACGCCATAGTTGAAACCGCGGGTGAACATGGAGACCAGTCCGGCCAGGATCACGGCGCCGGAGATGAAGTAGAACAAGTGGCGGCGCGTCATGAAGTCCACCTTGGCATGGGCGAAGATGTCCTTGTTCCAAGAGTGCCAGAAGGTGAGCGACTTGCCCTTTTCCAGCCGGCGGTCAATGATGAGGCGGCTGATGAAGATGGCCGTAAAGAGCGAGGTGATGATGCCGATGGCCAAAGTGGTGGCGAAGCCCTTGATGGGACCGCCGCCGAAGAAGTAGAGGATAAGCGCCACCACGAAGTGGGTAACGTTGGCATCGATGATGGCGGACATGGCATGTTTGTACCCCAGGTCCACAGCGGTTTTCATGGCCTTGCCGTGGCGGAGTTCCTCGCGGATGCGTTCGTTGATCAGCACGTTGGCGTCCACGGCCATACCCACGGTAAGGATGATACCTGCGATACCGGGCAGGGTGAGCGAGGCCTGAATGGAGGCCAGGGTGCCCATCAGGATAAAGATGTTCGCCAGCAAGGCTACGTTGGCGATCCATCCGGAGCCGTTGTAGTAGATCACCATGAAGACCATGACAAGCAACATGGCGATGACAAAGGACCAGAGGCCGTTGGTGATGTTTTCTGCGCCAAGCGAGGGACCCACCACGGTTTCATCGATGATGCGCGCCGGGGCGGGCAGTGCACCGGCCTTGAGCACGTTGGCCAAGTCGGTGGCTTCCTCCAGTTGCTTGTTGCGGTCATCCCCGCCGCCCATGGTGATGCTGCTGCGCCCACCGGGGATCTCGCCCATCACATTGGGGGCGGAAACCACGCTGCCGTCCAGCACGATGGCAATCTGTTTGCCCACGTTTTCGCCGGTCATGAGCTTCCACTTCTGCGCACCTTCCTGGTTCATCTGCATGCTCACTTCGGCATCGCCCTTCATGTCGAAGTCCTGGCGGGCATCGGTGATGTAGCTGCCGTCCAGTTTGGGCTTGCCGCCACGCGGACCGCGCAGGGCATAGAGGGCCATGAAGTCCTTGCTCTTTCCGTCTGCGGTTCCCATGCGCACCGGCTTGGCGCTCCAGGCCAGCTTCATCACTTGGCTGGGGTCCGGGCTCTTGGGCGGGGCCATGCGCAGCAGCTTGTTCACGATGGCGGTATCTGCCACGGCAGCATAGCCCACCACAGAACCGCGCACCACCTGGTTGTTCATGATGTTGAGCTGGAGGCGGTTCTTGTTGAGCAGCGGGCTGCGGGCCAAGCTCTCGGCATCGGTGAGGTTGGAGTCATTGCCGAGGCTGTCGGCGGAAAGCGCTTGGGCCAGGCTGTCCTTGGAGGCGTTCAGCGTGTCCGCAGCCGTTTTCAAGCTGTCCACGGGGGTCTTGAGGCTGTCCACCTTAGTGGTGTCCTTGGCCAACGCGGCCCTCACCTTCTTCAGGCTGTCCTGCCGGGCGATTTCCGGGTGCTGCATGGCAGCGAGCTTTTCATTGGCCTCGCTTAGCTTCATGTACACGTCGTTGTTCTCGAAGGTCTCCCAGAACTCCAGGTTGGCAGTGCTCTGCAGCACGTTGCGCACGCGTTCCTTGTCCTTCACGCCGGGGAGTTCGATCTGGATGCGGCCGCTAAGGCTCTGCTTTTGGATGGTGGGCTGTGCCACACCGAATTTGTCGATGCGGGTGCGGAGGATCTTCTCCGTGTTGTTCAGCGCGATCTGCGCCTGGTTGCGCAGGGAAGTGATGATCTGGTCGTTGGTGCTTTCCCGCGGGAACATGGTGGCGTTGTCCTGCGTGCTGAAGATGGCGGCCAGCGATCCGTTGGGGGCCACTTTTTTAAATTCCTCGTCGAAAAGGGTGATGAAGTCCTTGTCGCTGTCGGTCTGGCGGTTGCGGGCGTTGAGGAGGGCCTTGCGGAAGGCCGGGTCCTGGCTGTTTCCACTAAGGTTTTCCACCAGCTCCGGGATGTCCACTTCCAAGGTAACGGCCATACCTCCCTTGAGGTCAAGGCCAAGGTTCATCTCCTTTTCCTTGCACTCCTTGTAGGAATATCCCAAACCGGGGTAGACCACTTCATTGTCGTGGGACTGGATGTAGCGGTTCTCGAACGACAGGTGGACGGAATCGTAGTCCAGGGCCTTGTTCGCGGGCACCGCCATCACGGAATCGGCATACTCCACGGCCAGTTTGGCGGCCTTGTGCTCAAACTTGTTGGTAAAGATGGAGAACGACAACTGCCAAAGGCAAGCGAGCGACAGCAGGATGGTAAACACCCAGAGCGCACCTTTATTCTGCATGAGGAAAAAACTGGTTGGTTGTTCGGATATGCACCAAAGAAACCGGGGGCATGCCCGGTGAATGGGGCGGCAAATATAGAAGGATAGCGCTGCGGGCCGCCCTTGTGTTCCAACCCTGGTGCAAATAGCCCTGGGCCGCCCCCGTCCGGCCGGGATGGAAGCAGCTATCTTCGCACAATTCGGCCGGCCCTGATGCCCAGGAGCTGCGCTGCCCGCACGGATGAAACCCATTCTGATCTGCGCCTTTGGAGCTTTCCCTTTGGGGATAATGGCGCAAGGCAACCTGTACTTTGCGCCGAACATTGCGGTGGAGCACAACGGCGCACCGCTGTCCATGGCCTGGGGCGGTGGCCTGAATTGTCCGGAGGTCTCCGCCATAGACCTGGACCAGGACGGCCTGCAGGACTTGTTCATCCTGGACCGGTCCGGTGACAAGCCGGTCTTTCTGCTGAACACGGGCACGCCGGGCCAGGCCCAATACCGGCCCACGCACGCATACGACAACGTATTTCCCTTCCCCTTGCTGCACGATTGGGCCTTGATGCGCGATTACAACTGCGACGGCAAGGCGGACATCTTCGCCTATACCAACGGGGCATTTGCCGTGTACCGCAACACCAGCGACGCCAACGGCCTCTCCTTCACCCTCGCGGACGACCAAGTGGGCAGCAACTATGTGCCCACGTACAGCCCGAACCTATACATCAGCAACGTGGACCTGCCGGGCATAGCGGACATGGACGGCGACGGCGACATGGATGTGCTCACCTTCAGCATCTGGGGTTCGAATTACCTGGAGTTCCACAAGAACCTGAGCATGGAACAATACGGCACCTGTGACAGTTTGGTCTACGAGGTGCGGAGCCGCTGCTGGGGCCAGTTCCAAGAATCCATCAGCGGAAATTCCATCGCCCTGAACTTTCCGTGCACGGACAATGTGCCCAACCCGGAACTGGGCCTGCACGGGGAAACGGGCATCCACGTGGCGGCAGATGAACGCGCCCACTCGGGCAGCACGGTGCTGCCCTTGGACCTGGACGGAGACGGGGACATGGACCTGATCCTGGGCGATTACCTCTCGCCTGACCTGATGAGCCTGACCAACGGGGGTACGCTGGCCCATGCCCAGATGATCTCCGTGGACACCTTGTTCCCGGTATATGACCAGCAGGTGTACTTCGAGCAATTCCTGGCGCCGTACCAAGTGGACATCGACGGGGACGGCATCCGCGACCTGGTGGTGGCGCCCAACTCCACCACCGGATCGGAGAATGCGCACGGGGTGTGGTACTACCGGAACACCGCAACGGATGCCGCACCCGTGTTCCATTACCAAATGAACGACCTGTTCCAACGGGACATGCTCGACTTTGGCGAAGGGGCGCGGCCGGTACTGTTCGACCACAACGGGGACGGCCTTATGGACCTGGTGGTGGCCAACGAAGGGTACTTCCAGAGCGGCGGCACCTACCTGGGGCGCTTGGCCTTGCTGGAAAATACGGGAACGGCCATCCAGCCGTCCTTCAATTTGGTGGACACGGACTATGCCCAGCTTTCCGGGTTGGCCCTTGGTCCCGGCCTGCATCCGGCCTTTGGTGATGTGGACGGCGACGGGCACCCGGACATGATCCTGGGCGATGTGAACGGGAATTTGTACTTCCTGCACAACACCTCCAGCGGACCAGTGGCCCAGTTCCAATCGGCGCCGGTGCAAGTGAACGGGGACGACGGCACCGCCTTGGACGTGGGCGCCAATGCCACGCCCCAATTGTTCGACCTGGACGGTGACGGTCTGCTGGACCTGGTGATCGGCGAGCGCAGCGGCAACCTGAACTATTACCGCAACAACGGTACCGCGCAAGTACCGTCGTGGCATTTGGAAAGCGCCGCGTTGGGCGGGGTGAACGTGAGCGACTACTGGAGCAGCACCGGTTACAGCGTGCCCTTTCTATACGTGGACGGCGACGGACAGAAGATCTGTCTTTCGGGCAGTGAAAGCGGCGGCATCCACCGGTATGACAACATCAGCGGGAATGAAACGGGCACGTGGAACCTGGCGGACAGCACGTGGAACGATTTCCATGAAGGCTACCGCACCGCCTTGGTGTTCCACGATTTCACGGGGGATGGCATTCCGGACGCGGTGGTGGGCAACTACCGGGGCGGACTGAGCTTTTGGAGCAGCGACATCAACAGTGGCATAAACGACCCTTCACGAAGCACGGCGGCCAACCTGTTCAGCTTGGCCCCCAACCCCGCGCAGGATCAGGTGGAGGTATGCTTGCACACTGCTGCCACCGCAGGCATGCAGGTGGAACTCATCGACCAAATGGGGCGCGTGGTGCGCAAACAGGAGGTCAGTGCACCGGTGGTGCGGCTTTCATTGGCGGGTGTAGCCCCCGGTGCTTATGCGGTGCGCGTGGCCAACGGCATGGGCCAATGGGTGAAGCACCTGGCGGTGATCCGATAGGGAACCACCGTTGGCCCTGCCAACAAAACATGAAGGGGCACCGTAGTGGCGCCCCTTCAAGCATTACAGGCGTTTCAAGCTCAGGCCGGCACGTTCATGCGGTCCAGCACGGCCATCACTTCCTTCACGGCCTTGGCGCTGGCATGGGTCAATTCCATTTCTTCCTTGTTGAGCTTCAGTTCGATGATGCGCTCAATGCCGTTACGGCCCAGCACCACGGGCACGCCGAGGTACACGTCCTTCAGGCCGTATTCGCCCTGCAGCCAAGCGCAGACGGGGAACACGCGTTTTTGGTCGCGCACAATGGCTTCCACCATTTGGGCGGCGGCCGTTCCGGGCGCATACCAAGCGGAAGTGCCGAGCAGGTTCACGATCTCGCCGCCGCCCTTCTTGGTGCGCTCCACAATGGCATCCAGCTTGTCCTTTGAGATCAGTTCCGTTACCGGGATGCCGCCCACGGTGGTATAGCGCGGCAACGGCACCATGGTATCGCCATGGCCTCCCATCAGCACGGCTTGGATGTCCTTGGGGCTAACGCCCAGTTCGGTGGCCAGGAAAGCACGGTAGCGGGCGGTGTCCAGAATGCCGGCCATGCCGAACACACGGTTGGCGGGGAACTTGCTGTTCAGGAAGGCGCAGTAGGTCATCACGTCGAGCGGGTTGCTCACCACGATGATCACGGCATTGGGGGAATGCTGCACCACGTTCTCGGTCACGCTCTTCACGATGCCTGCGTTGGTGGCGATAAGGTCATCGCGGCTCATGCCCGGCTTACGTGGCAGGCCGCTGGTGATCACCACCACATCACTATTGGCGGTCTTGGTGTAATCGTTCGTGCTGCCCACGGGTCGCGTGTCGAACAGGCTGATGGGCGCGGTTTGCCAAATGTCCAGGGCCTTGCCTTCGGCAAAGCCTTCCTTGATGTCCAGGAGGACTACTTCGGTCCCCAGTTCCCAACGGGCACAGGCATCGGCGCAAGTGGCACCCACGTTTCCGGCCCCAACAACAGTGATCTTCATTTTTGCTTTACTGCTTTTAGAAGTGATGCGGGCCTTGCGGTCCGGGGGCAAAATTAGGTTTCGCAATGCAAACGGATGCGAGCAAGCCGCCCGGTTCCGGAAAACGCCCTGAACGAGGCCCCAGGCCGAAGCGGAATGCCGTAACGGGTACAGGAAGGTTTCCACGAATGGCCGGGATTTAGGCCAGCCGCCCCGGAACAGCCGGAACTGCAACAATAGCCGGTCTGTTCACATATCTTATCTTAGTGCCGGATGGAGCCCTTGGCAACTAAAGCGGCAACCCTTCGGGAAAACTTGCGTCTTGAACCTGCATGGCCAACTATGGAACCTGCGGAACCGGCGTACGACGCCCTGTTGGATGGTTGCTTGGCGGGCGAGCGCCGGAGCCAGCAGCGCGTGTACGAAATGTTTTACGGCAAGATGCTGGCCGTATGCCTGCGCTACACCAAGAACCACGACCAGGCGAAGGACATCCTGCAGGACGGCTTCATCAAAGTGTTCAAGAACCTGGAGCACTTCAACCGTGCCGGAAGCTTGGAAGGCTGGGTGCGTCGGATCATGGTAAACACGGCAATCGACCATTTCCGCAGGGCCCAGCATTCGTACCTGTTGCTTGGGGAAGACCGGAGCATGGAGGAATTTGGGGATGTGGCGGAAGACAACGACCCGGAGCCGGAGGATCTGCCGGACTTCAAGCCGGCGGACGTGATCAACGCCATGCAAAAGTTGACGCCGGCCTACCGGACGGTATTCAATTTGTACGTCTTCGAGGAAATGACCCACAAGGAAATAGCTGAATTGCTGGAGATCAATGTGGGCACCTCAAAAAGCAATTTGGCAAAGGCCAAGGCGAACTTGAAAAGGATCTTAAGCAAAGAACACCATTTACGGTGACCGATGGCGGAAAGCATGAAGAACATGGATGCTTTTGAACAAAAGCTGAAGGAGAGCCTGGAGCACTATGCTGTTCCGTACAACTCGGCGGACTGGGCCCAGATGGAGCGGGCACTGAGCAGTGGTGTGCGCGGTTGGGGCCATGGGCGCGCCTTGATGGCGGGCTTGTTGGTGGCCGGGGGCCTGCTGATAGGTGGCGCAGCCTATTACTTGGGCAGGGACAATGCAACCACGCAGGAACCCACTGCGGCAACCGTGCAACAAGCCTTGGCCACTGAAATGCAATCACACCCTGCCTCTGCCGCACAAACGGCGATGGTGGAGCCAGCGACCTTGCCGGCGCCAGTTGCAGCCAGTACAGCACCGGCCACTGCGGCAGGCACCATGGCCACCGGTGAACACACCGCGGTGGAACACATGGCCTCCGTCCGCAAGACTGCATCCGGAACGGCACAACATGCCACCGCGCACCAAGCTAACCCGCAGCCGGAACATGGTGCAGCCGCTCCTGCCCCCGCCACCTTGTTCCGCACCAGTACCAAGGAATCGTGCACCGGCAGCCCGGTGGACTTCACCGTGGAGCACATGCCTGAGGACGGGATCTACCTCTGGAACTTTGGTGACGGCAGCTTCAGCAACAAGCCCAACCCGCAGCACACCTTCACCAAGCCCGGCAGCTACCAGGTGATGCTCTCCCTGTCCAACACCGGCATGGGCACCATCCACAACAAGCCGAGCAGCGACATGATCGTGATCCATGAGGCACCGTCGGCCAACTTCAACGTGGTGAAGCAGGACTTCCCCGGGCTGTTGCCGTCGGTACACTTTGAGAACCGGTCACTTGGAGCCAAGGCCTACCACTGGGACCTGGGTGATGGCACGGTGAGCACGGAAGCCCACCCGGACCACATCTACAAGGCAAAAGGCGTTTACAAGGTGGAACTGACGGTGACCAATGAGACGGGATGCGAGGACCGGCGGATGAAGGAGGTGCGGATCGACAAGGACTTCAACCTGGGCGCACCCGCCAGCTTCTCCCCCAATGGTGACGGCAAGGATGAAACCTTCATGCCGGAATCGCTCCTGAGCCTCACCAGCAAGTTCGAGCTTACCATCTACGACCCCGCCGGGCAACCGGTGTACAGCACCAGCAACCCCACCCATCCGTGGTGCGGCAAGGTGAAGAACCAGGGCCCCGTGTGCGCACCGGGAGAATACGTGTGGGTGGTGGACGTGGAGCGCGGCAGCCAAGCTGCGGAAACCTTCACCGGGAAAGTGAAGTTGCTACCATAGGAAGGTGGTAGTTGCCAGTGCATATTACTGGGCCAGTTCGTCTGCGTTCCAAGAATATTGGTTTGGTCGAAGCGGGGAAGCACGACGCGCACCGAACTTCGGGCACCCGAAAAGCTGCATTGTGCGTCTTAGCACCGCAGCCGACTGAAGTGCTTGACCTTGCCATGAAATTGACCGCCCTGCTCCGCCCTGCATTGCTCACCTCCTTGCTGGCAGCTGGCAGCACAATGGCCCAAACACCCACCGTGCTCATTTCGGCGGGGGGTACGCAGACTTACTGCAACGTGAACTTTTACGACAGTGGCGGCCCCAACAGTTCGTATGGCAACAATGAAAACCAGGTGATCACCTTCTGCCCCGGAACTCCGGGCGACAGCATGCAGATCTCCTTCTCCCAGTTGGACATTGCCCCCGGGGACCTGATCACCGTGTACAACGGTCCAAGCACGGCATCACCGGTAGAGGGCACCTATCCCGGTGGCACGCTCACCACCGGCTACTTGTACACGTCCACCGATCCAGGAGGCTGCCTCACGATACAATTCACCTCCAACAACTTGGGGACCATGGCCGGATGGGCGGCTGCGTTGCAATGCAGCTCACCCTGCCCGCCTCCCGTTGCGCACTTCCCTCCTTTTCCGGAAAGCCCGTACCGCTTGTGCCCGTATGACACACTTACCCTTGACGCCAGCACTTCCCAAGCGGCACCAGGCCGCACCATTGCGAGCTATGCCTGGAGCATTGCAGGCACAACGAGCTACTCAGCGGACCCGCTGATCACCTTGCCGCTTACCACGCCCGGACAGTTTCCGGTATTGTTGACGGTAACGGATGACATTGGTTGCGCAAGCACGAACAGCAGTGCGGAACTCATCCGGGTGGGAACACGCCCGGACTATACGGGATCGGGGATAGCTCCAGCCACGATCTGCGCTGGAGAAAGCGTCACCTTGACGGGGGCAGCGCAAGGCCGGCTATGGAGCAGCGTGCCGGAGCCCATTGTATCGGGCATGGTGGCCTTGCCGGACGGCTGCCCACCGCCCGGCACATACACCGGCGTGATCAATGTTTCCGGATTCCCGGCGGGCACCACGATCAACAACCTGGATGACATCGTGCAATTCTGCCTCACGATGGAACACTCCTACCTCGGCGACCTTGCCGTTTCCCTGGCATGTCCGGGAGGCCAGAGCGTCATGCTGTTTGAAGGATATGGCAACGGGGGCGGGGGCACGTACATGGGCGGCGCAAATGACACCGGCAATGGCGTACCCGGCGTTGGGGCGCAGTATTGTTTTTCCATGAATGCCCCATTGGGCACCATCATCGCGGAGAATACCGCCGGTAACTGGGTAACAGCGGGCAATCCCCCGGGCAACAGCATGCCCGCCGGCACATACACGCCGCAGGAATCCTTCGGCCAATGGAACGGATGCCCGTTGAACGGGCCTTGGACCTTGACCGTAACCGACAACCTGTGCATCGACGATGGCTTCATCTTCGGCATGTCGATGAGCATCAACTCATCGCTCTACCCGGACGTGGTGGAATACACTCCGGTAGTAGGGCAAGGCTGTGACAGCAGCTCCTGGAGCGGGCCGGGGATCACATTCACCGGGGCAGACTGCCGCACGGGCACGGTGACGCCTGCAAGTCCGGGGACCTACCCTTACACCTACACAGTGACCGATGATTTTGGTTGCACATACGACAGCACGTTCACCTTTACCGTTACGCCGGGCGTAGTGGTGGACCCCAGTGCTTCCCTGATACAATGCGGCCAGCCGCTCCTATTGAACCCCGGTCTTCAGTTACCGCTGCCTACGGGCATAATCAATTACCAATGGTCTCCAGGTGCCGGCCTTTCCAGCACCACGGCCGCCTTCCCCACGGCAGCCCCATCGGTGCCTACATGGTATTCGCTGCATGCGTACCCAGCCGGGCATCCGCTGTGCGGCAATGTGGACAGTGTATTGGTAAACCCGCTCACCACCTTGGCGAATGACAGCGTGGTAACCAACCACCTGTGCCACGGTGATGCCCTAGGATCCATCCAGGTGAACACCACGGGAACAGGCGGCCCCTGGAGCTACGTATGGACGGACAGTGCGGGTACCGTGGTGCAGAACACGGCCGCCGCCAGCGGGGACATCTTCCACGGTCCCGGCGGCACGTACCAAGTGCTGATCTCCGAAGGGGTGAACGGCAACGGCTGCACGGACAGCCTGATGGCCACCATCCTTGAACCTGAAGCGGTGCTGATCACTTCCATGAGCCCGGACACGTTGATCTGCCGCACGGGCACCGCCACCTTGACCGCCATGGCTGCGGGTGGCACCGGAGCATTGACCCTGCACTGGGACCATGGGCTCGGCATGGGGGACACGGTGCAAACCTCCCTGCTTCAAAGCACCACCTTCCAAGTGTATGCCAC
>JAFDZY010000159.1 GCA_018266685.1 Bacteroidota bacterium | reverse complement strand
TCCAGCTGGATCGCTTTACGTCCAGGCCGATGGCGGTTTCCTCTTGTGAGCGGCCGCGGCGGCTGCGCAGCAGCTTGATGTTGGGTCCGAAGAAGGGATGGCTGATCATGCTTCACGGGGTGTTGATGAAGCAAAGGTAATGACATTTTTCACGACTTTGCATTGACGGATTATCCAGCAGGCATCGAGGGCCACGGATTAACCTTCCGATCAATCCTCGGTTCCCGCACCCAGCAACGTATATCCCTCGCTCTTGGCCACGAAGGTGGCCGCCGTGATGTCGCCCACCACGTTCACCGCCGTGCGGCACATGTCCAGGATGCGGTCCACGCCGAGGATGATGTACATTCGTTCTGCCATTCGTGTTCAACCTAACCCCACAACCCGATGAAGCGCAATGCCGCCCTGCTTGGCTCACTCATGTTGATGGCCATTGCGGCCCAAGCCCAACCATACGTGCCGCCCGATTTCTATAACGAGCCTTACAAGAACCCCATAGGCTGGTTTGCCAACCAAGGCCAGTTGATCAACGAGAACGGGCAACCGCGCAATGACATCAAGTTCTCCAGCGTGGGCTGCGTGCCCAAGGCGTGCTTGGCAAAGAACTCGCAGGTGTATTTCCTGACCTACGAACATGGTGCCGCTCCTACGGATCCCGTAACCGTGATGCAGGTCTCCATGAAGCCGGACGGAAAGGCCCGCAAGGTGGATCCACAGGGCTTGGTCGTGAAAGACTGGTACCAGAACTTCTACCTGCCCCAGACCGCACCCGCCGGGGCCAGCCAAGTGCCGGGCTACAGCCGGGTGATCTACGAGGCATTTACAATGCCATCGACATGCACTTCTACAGCGGGAGCGGCGGCCAGAAGATGTCATTTGTCATGAGGCCCGGTTCAAATCCTTCCGACCTCCAACTTTTGTTCACCGGGCAGGACAGCCTGAAGGTGGACCTGTGGGGCAATTTGAAGGTGTACTACAACGGCCAGTACTATATCCTGCCGCAAGCGGTGGCCTACCAAGTGGGCACTGGCAACAGCATCATCCCCGTGAACTGGGCGGCCACCTATTCCCTTGTCTCCGGCGGCGGGGTGGTGAAGTTCAATTTCAGCACCTACAACCCTGCATTGCCGTTGGTGTTCCAGGTGGGGGCATTGCCTTCAACAGCACCGCCCAACACGGAGAACCTCTGCTGGTCCACCTACCTCGGTGGCACCAACGGCGACCAAGTGAACGCCAGTGCCATAGATGCAGCGGGCAACTTCTTCGTCACCGGTTACTCGTTAAGCGATTTCTATACAATACCGAACAACCCCGGCACCGCCTTTATCAATTGCGGGCAGGTGATCATCCTAGCCTTCTTCGACCCGAACTACCACCTGCAATGGCTCACCTATTATGGTGCCAGCGGCACGGACCAGCAGGCCAATGCGGTAGTAACGCGCGGCAGTGGGGCCAACGAACGGGTGTACATCGCCGGCTATACCACGGGTGCCAACCTGTATCCCAAAGTTGAAGCCGGGGCATACAACCTTCAAACCGTATCAACAGGATACTACCGACGCGCCATATTGGCGAAGTTCGACCTGCAGGGCAACATACTTTGGGGCACGTACTTCGGTAATGGAGAATCGGAGATCCGTGGCATTGACGTGGACGGTACAGGACGGTTGCACATTGTAGGCCAGCACAACGCAGTGAACGTTCCGCTGTACCCCTTGGCGGGTGCCACCAACCTTGCATTCACCGGGCTTACGGACCTGCTGGTCGCCAGGTTCAACACCTCGGACAACATCAATTGGAGCTCTGTTTACGGTGCGGGATACGGATATAGTATCCGCTGCACTTCGGACGGCGGCTTCATTGTTTCGGGCCGGCAAGGGGCTGGCATTCCTATGCCCGACCAAGGCGGCGGGGCCTACCATGTAGGCAATGCCGGCGGAGGTGACTGCACCCTGCTCAAGTTTAATTCATCGGCATGGTTTACGCATGCCACCTTTTACGGCGGCAACCACGACTGGGATTTTCCGGCGATGAACAGCCTGGCCCTCACCCCGTCCGGCGGCGTGTACCTGGTAGGCAACACGTACAGCACAAGCGGTTTCCCTTTGGTGGGGGCACCCGGAACGGTGGATGGTTTGAACACGGGAAAGGACGGTTTCATCGCCTACTTCACCCCTGCGCTGCATTTGGAGTGGAGCACCTACGTGAACGCCACATTGGATGCGGTGGCCACGGACGCCAATGGAAATGTGTTCGTATCCGGGACTACCCTGTACAATGAAGCGGCCACCTTGCCGCTGATGAACGCGCCGGGCTATTACAACCAAGGTGGGCTGGAAGGTTCCCATGATGGTGTGCTCTTGGGCTTCCACGGGAACCATCAACAGTTCTACGGCAGTTATTTCGGCGGCCCGGAGGGGAGCTATCCGGACGAGGTGACCACGATGAAGTGGAGGAACAACCGCCTCTATTTTGGCGGATTCACAACCAAGCAACAGGATGTCACCTCTTTCTTCCCGCTTTACAACCCCGGCCTCCCAGCCTATTTCGACGGCACCTACCAATACGTACCCGGCCAGTTGGGGCTGAACCAGAATTACCAGGACGCATTTGTATCCGTCATCTGCATCGGTTCCGGGGTTGGAATAGATGAAGTGGACGATGCGCATCCCAACCAGTTCACCATCGGCCCCGATGAAGGGGGGCAACGTGCATTGTTCGGCCTGCCCGATGGGCACTATGCCGTGGCTCTTTTCGATGCCACCGGAAGGATAGTGGCCACGGAGGCCGTGACCTCCACCAGTGGCCATGCCCGCATGGATGCCCGAACGGCGGCCAGCGGATTGTACCTCGTGCGGGTAACCAGTGGGGAGTATCTCGGCACGGCCCGGTTCATCAACGCTCAATAGCTTGTTCGTTGCGGACCAAGGAGAAATCCGCATTCCGAACTGCAAAGGCAGGTTCCCCGGATCAATCCTCGGTTCCCGCACCCAGCAGCGCATACCCCTCGCTCTTGGCCACGAAGGTGGCCGCCGTGATGTCGCCCACCACGTTCACCGCCGTGCGGCACATGTCCAAGATGCGGTCCACGCCGAGGATGATGGCGATGAGCGCGGGATCCACGCCCAAGGAGGCCAGTACCACGATCACGTACGGAATGGAGCCGCCGGGCACGCCCGCCGTGCCGATGCCGCCGAGGATGGCCAAGTAGGCCACGGTGAGCTGCGTGGCCAGCGCGAGGTCCACGCCGGCGAGCTGCGCCAGGAAAATGATGGTGACGCCTTCATAGAGCGCCGTGCCGTTTTGGTTGGCGGTGGCGCCGATGGTGAGCACAAAGGAGTTGATCTCCTTGGGCACGCCGAGCTTCTCGCGCGATTCGCGCAGCGCCGTGGGCAAGGTGGCATTTGAAGAGGACGTGCTGAAGGCCGTGATGGCGGTGGTCTTCACGCGGCTGAAGAACTCCAGCGGCGGGATGCCCGAGAGGAATTTTACGGAGGCGCCATAGACCAGCACACCGTGGATGAGCAGTCCGCCGAGCACCACGGCGATGTACCACAGCAGGGCCGTAAGCAGGTCCATGCCGAAGGAGGCGATGCTGCTGAACACGAGCAGGGCCACGGCCACCGGGGCCAAGCGCATGATCCAGTGGATGATGCGCACGGAGATCTCATACAGCGCGGTGAAGAAGCCCAGGAAGGGCGCAGCGGTCTCCGCGGGCACCATGGCCGCCGCGATGCCCAGCACCAGCGCGAAGAACATGATGTGCAGCAGGTTGGGCGTGCCCACCATGGCCGACACGGGGTTCTCCGGCACTAACTGCGACACCACTTCGGTGATCAGCGCCACG
>JAFDZY010000158.1 GCA_018266685.1 Bacteroidota bacterium | reverse complement strand
GCCAAATGCGCCATCGCGTCCTCCGTCTTGCCGATCACCATCACGCCGCTGGTGTCCTTGTCCAAGCGGTGTACAAGCCCTGGCCGGGGAACAGGCTGGTTTGGCGAAGAGGGCAATTTCCCGAAATGGAAGACCAGGGCATTCACCAGCGTGCCCGTCCAGTTGCCATGGCCGGGATGTACCACCAAGCCCGCCTGTTTGTTGATCACCAGCACCTGATCGTCCTCATACAGCACTTCCAACGGAATATCCTCCGGCACCAGTTCCACTTCCCGCACCGGGTGCGGCAGCACCAGGGATACCACATCTTTCGGCTTCACCTTGTAACTGGGCTTTTCGGCCTTCCCGTTCACCAGCACATTGCCATTCCGCGCCGCCGCCGCAATGCGCGATCGGGAAGCCCCCGCAATGCGGTCCTGCAGGAATTTATCCAGCCGCATCAAGCCTTGGCGCGGATCGGCAACGATGCGGTGGTGCTCGTACAACTCCTGTTCCTCCACCGGTTCTGGTGCGTCCATACCGGCAAGCTCTTCCCCGGAAGCCATCAATGCTGCACGATCAAACGGCCCTGGGCCACTGTGCCGCCGTCCTTCCTCTTCAACCGCACGATGTACATGCCCGGCGCGAGGTCTTGCACCGGAATGGCTTTCGTGCTGCCTGTCCAAGAGCCGATCATCCGGCCCGTGGGGTCCATCAGTTCAATGGATGCTGGTGCAGCGCCGGATGCGGTGCCGACCTGGAAGGCGTCACTGGCCGGATTGGGCCAAATGCGCAAGGCTGCGTCCGTGGCCGCCGGTTCTTCAATGCCGATGTACGGATCAACTGCGGCTACCATCACCGGCCGTATCATCCACGAACCGATCTGCTGCGATTGCTGCCAGCTGGTGCCCGCCTTGTAGAACATCTTGTCGTGGTTGTCGCGGTTCTTGTCAAGGCCAAGTTGCATGCGGGTGTCATTGGTCTGCACCCAGCCCACATAGAAGGTCCCGTTCACCGCGATGGTGCTGTCCAATGGGTACTCCACAAAGTGGTCGGGGCCCCACGTGTGGTATTCCGGCGAACTGAAGGAGATGTTCTGGAAAAGGATCGTTTCCGGTGAAAGGCTGCTCCACACCGTGATGATGAAGGAGCCGTTCGGGGGATTGTTCACCGGCGGTGGATCGTAGGTGAAGATCGGGTCGAAGTACATGCGCAAGGCGCGCAGCGAATCCGTGCCCTGTGTGTCAAACCTGTATGCTTGCATGGCCCCGGTGGCGTTCAGGCTGTAGCCCGCCTCGGCGGTGCCGTCATCGTAGGCGTAGTAGTTGCTGACCTCCTGCCGGTAGGCCATGGTATCGTTGTACGCGCACACGTCAGGGGTGGCGTTGGTCCAGAACTTGGCGGTGTAGAAGGCGGCATCCGGGCAGCCTGTGGCATCGTACACCAGCGGGTTGGCGCCACTGTTCACCGGGTGCGTGCTGTTGAAATTGCTGAAGGCGTTGCTGCTGATGTTGTTGCCGTAGTTGCCCCGCGTGGCGCTCCAGCCGCAATCGTTGGCCACGCCGTAGCCCCAGGTGATGAATTTGTCCTGCGTGTCGTTGTTGCGCTGCTCCAGGTCGATCTGCTGCGCCATGTAGCTGGACGGTGCCTGGATGAACTTCGCGAAAGGCACCGATGTGAAGGTTTGGAGCAATCCGGCTTCCGGGTAAACGAAGGCGACGTCCTTCAGCACGGTATCCGCCATGGTGCGGTTGCGGTCCAGGCGCACATAGTCGATGTGCCATTGGTCCACCGCTCCGCCCAGTGTGGCATCGTTCCGGAACCTCATTTGGAAGTTGGGCTTCAGGAAACGGCCGTCCGTAATGGGCACCATCACCTGCTTGAACTTGTCGGGGGCGGCATCACCCGGGGCGCTCCAGATGGGGTACCATGCGTTCTCGTCCGGTGCAAGGAATTCCAAATGCAGGCTGTCTTCCGCATGCGCCAACTGGTCGCCGCTGAGGCCGATGGGCTCGCAGAAGAAACTGAGGTACACACTGTCACTTGCGGCATACGCCAAGTCAATGGGAACGGAGGTCAACTTGTCCGCCGGTCCATTCACGTTGGGGTTGAGCGGATCATAAGGCCAACCGGTGCGGTCCATGCCGTCCAGCGTGGCCACGCCGATGGTGGGCGGGTTCAGCGGAAAGGTGCCGTTGATGTAGGCATCATCATCGGCCCACAGGATCCATGGGCGCAAGCTGTTGTCCGGGTTGGTATAGGTGCGCGGGTCGGCGGCCACGCTGTACACCAGCAATGAATCCTGCTTCAGCAACGGGTCCAGCGCCAAGGTGTCCGGGGTATCGGTGCCCACCGTATCGTACACCGTGTAGGGTGGCCACACGAACATGCTCTGTTCCGTTGTGGGGTATACCGTCAGGTCGCGCACAATGGCCACCACGGCCAGGTTGGGCACCCGCGTAATGATCAAGGTATCCGTTTGCTCATCCACCGTGTAGTGGAAGCTGGTGTCAGTGACGAACGCCATGGACGGGGTGCTCAGGCCGCCCACCTCGATCTTGTAAATGGTTTCGGTGAGGCTCACATTGGCATCGTTCGCAGTGGCGTTCAGGTGCCGCGTGCGGTCCACGGAGAAGTCGTCCACCACGGGCAGTGTCTGGGTGGCATTGTTGTAGATGAACACGGTATTGGGCCCAAGCGCCTTCAGCATCGGCGCTTCGTTGCCCGGGCGCGGCACGGCATGTACCGGCGTTACAATTTCCTGTGCCATTGCACCCGTTGCGCCAACAAGGGGCAGCAGTGCCGAAAAGAGACGCGTGGCCTTGGCCAGCGTGCGTACCAAGTAGGTCATGGGGTAACGGTAGTGGTGTCCATGGTGAGCCAAACGTCCACCAGCCCGCCGGGGCTGATCAACACATCAGGTCCCGGGGTGGGCGATTGGCGCGCCACTTTGGCCAACGCGGTATCGCAGCCGGTATTGCAGCCTTGCACCTCCACCACTATGCCAAGATTCAGGGAGGCCAGGTTCAATACGGCTTTCATCTCTTCAAAGCCCAGCCCCCGTACATCCGGAACGGGCACTTGCTCACCGTCCTGGCCTTTGCCCAGCACCAGCGTAATGGCCTCCCCCTTGCGGATGCGCGCATCCGCAACAATGGGTGTTCCCTTGTACAGCTGGGCCACCACGCAATCCATGCACGGGTCCGGCCGGTACTCCATGCCCGCCACTTTAAGGCCGATGATGTCCAGTACGCTGATGGCTTGGCGCTTGCTCAAATTCACCAAGTTCGGCATGTTCAGCATCTTCGGCTGCACGGCGTTCATCACCAAGTACACCGTGCGGTCGCGCTTCACAAACTTGCCGCTGTCCGGGTCCTGGCCCACCACGGTGCCTTTGGGGGCGTCATCGTTGTACACCGAGTCGATCACCTCCGCCTTCAAGCCGAGCTGATCCAATGCAGCTTCCGCATCGGCAAAGGTTTGGGAGCGCACGTTGGGCACCTTCTCCGTTTGGTTGTGCCGGGTGTAGCCCGCCAGCCAGAGCCACGCACCACCCAACAGCACGGCCGCGATCAGCACCGGGGCCAGGAACCAAAACAAGCGTTTTCCGGTTGTCATCCAAGGAAGAACGGGCAGTGGCCCGCCCAAGGAGGCGCGAATATAGGTCCGCCCCCCGCAGGCTTCAACAGGGCAACGTTCGCGAATCCCAGCCCACCGGGCCGCACAGCTCCGGGCGGCGCACAACTTTTGCGCATCCATCGATCCCACATGCCCCTCCCCTTCATCGCCATACTTCGCGGCGGCTACACCGGCGAATCCGTGATCAGCATGCAAAGCGCCCAGACCATGATGGATGCCATCGACCCTTCGCGCTTTGATCCGGCCTTCATTACCGTGGGCCGCAACGAGTGGACCTGCACGCGCGCCGACGGCACAAGCATGCCTTTCGACAGGGGCAACTTCACCGCCGACCGGGGCAACGGACCGGAACGGTTCACCGCCGCAATGATCGCCATCCACGGTACCCCCGGCGAGGACGGCAAGCTGCAAGGCTACTTGGACATGCTGGGCGTGCCCTTCCAAACCGGCGGCGTGCTGAACATGGCCCTCACCATGAGCAAATTCAGCACCACCGGGCTGCTGCGCCAAATGGGCTTCCCGGTGGCAGCATCACTGCGGCTGCACGGCCGCGATGCCGGCACGGAACAACGCATCCTTAAGGAAGTGGGACTGCCTTGTTTTGTAAAGCCGGACACCAGCGGCAGCAGCCTCGGCATCAGCAAGGTGAAAACCGCAGCAGAACTCGGCCCCGCGCTGGACAAGGCGTTTGCGGAAGACAAGATCGTGATGTGCGAAGCGTTCATCAAAGGCCGTGAACTGACCTGCGGGGTGATCAACATGGACGGAAAGGTGCGCGCCTTGCCGGTGTGCGAGATCCGCACCAGCCATGAGTTCTTCGACTACCAAGCCAAGTACCATGCGGCCGACACGCAGGAACTGGTGCCAGCGCCGATCCCTGACGCGGTAGCCACCCTGGTGCAGCAACGCTCCGAGGCCATTTACAGGGCGCTCAACTGCAACGGCATGGTGCGCATCGACCACTTCTGGCAGGAAGGCCAAGGCACAGGCAACAATGTGGTGACGATCGAGGTGAACACTGTGCCGGGCTTTACGCCGGTGAGCATCTACCCGCGGATGCTGAAGGCCGCGGGCATTGCTGTGGCGCAAGCCGTGAACGGCCTGGTGGATCAGATGCTTCAGCCCTGACGCTCCGCCAGGAAGCGCACCAGCTTCCACACGGCATGCCCCCGGTGGCTGATGGCGTTCTTGCGCACGGCATCCAGCTCCGCAAAGGTCAGGTCGCTCATTTCCGGAAGAAAAATGGGATCATAGCCGAAGCCGTTTGTGCCACGTACTTCCCGGGTGATCGTTCCGCGCACTTCCCCCTCGAAGAGGTGCTCGCCCTCCTGCTCCACCAAGGCGATCACCGTGCGAAAGCGCGCACGGCGGTCGTCTACTCCCTGCAGCTCATGCAGCAATTTGGCCACGTTGGTCTTGTCGTCCTTCTGCGGCCCGGCGAAAAAGGCGGTGTCCACGCCGGGCGCTCCGCCCAAGGCTTCAACCTCCAGGCCGGAATCATCGGCGATGCATGCCAGCCCGGTGCGCTCGAAGGCGAAGCGGGCTTTCTGCAGGGCATTCGCGGCGAAGGTGCGGCCGGTTTCCGGCAGGTCGGTGGGCAGGCCGGCTTCCTTCAGCGAGAGAAGCTCCATGCTCGCAGGAAGCATGGTGCGCAATTCCGCCACCTTGCCGGGGTTGCCGGTGCAGAGCACATAGCGGTCCATGGCGCGAAGATGCGGTTTCCTGTTTTGTACCAGTCCGGTGGCCGGTGGTTTGGATGTTCACTGCAATGCTGGCCCCGTTGCCCTCCGGCACCAGAGCCGTTGAAGGCCGAAGCGGTACTCAGCATCCACCACTTCCAGGCCGGTGCGCTC
>JAFDZY010000157.1 GCA_018266685.1 Bacteroidota bacterium | reverse complement strand
CGCTCGCGTCTTGAGGCCCAATCCCATGCCCCGCCTCATCGTCCGCGGTTTTACCTATGATCTGCCTAACGGCCGGCGGGCTTCCTCCCTCCCGGGCTTGGCAATGCCCCTTGTCCTAACTTCGTCACACAAGTCGATTCCATGTCCACCGAATCCCTCAAGCTCGAACTGATCGAGCGCCTGCTTCGCACAACCGATGAAAGCCTGTTGAAGCAGGTGGCCGCGTTGTTCCGTTCCGCCAAGGGTGAAGAGGACGCGGACGGCCTCACCGACGAGCACTACAACATCGTGAAAGAGCGCTACGCGGAGTACAAGCGCGGTGAGAGGAAGAGCTATACGTGGGAAGAGGTGCGCGAAATGGCGCGCAAGGCGAAGAAGGCATGAGCTTCAGGTTGGAGGTCAGGGACTGGGCCAGTGCGGAGTTCATCGAAGGGTACCTTTAGTATGAGCACCAACGCGAGGGCTTGGGTGAGGAGTTTCACGATGAGGTGCAGGAGCACTTCGAATTCCTGAGGCAACATCCGGATGGTTTTGAGAAGTGGCGTGGGCCATACAAGAAGGTCAACCTGGAGCGCTTTCCCTACCTGATCGTTTTCCGTGTGGTGAAGAACACGGTCATCATCTTCAGCGTCTTCCACAACAAGCGTGACCCGCAGCGTTGGGGCAGGCCCCATTGATCACCCAGCTCTGGCGCAACTCCACACTTGCGCAGGAGTAGTGATTGCCGGTTGGAACGAAGACGGGGCCTTCGCCCTTGCCGACGGTGATGCTCAACGCGCAATGTTCAACCGCAGGCTGCGGCTGTGGCCTTGGCTGTGCACCTTCACCAGGTACAGCCCTTCGGCGAGGTGGCTGGTGGCCAGTGTGGCCCTGCCGGAGGCCTTTACCGGCGGCGCAACCTGATTGCCCACGAGGTCGAACATCGTGACCACGGAGCCGGAGGGCAGACCCCAAAGTTCGGCGCGGTCCTGCGCCGGGTTGGGTGCCATCAGGATGGAAGACAGGGCGGAGCCTTCGGAGGCGATTCCGCTGGTGCCGTCCTCGTAGCGCATCACCGTGGTCTTGAAGGCGTTGTTGGCGGCATCCTTGAAGCCTACGTACGGCGTGCCCGCTTGGTCCAGGGCCAGGCTGAGCGAGTTGGACATGGGTTCCGTGAAACCCATGTTGCCTACCGCCTGCCAGCTACTGGTGCTGAACTTCTTCACGGTAGAGCGAATGCCGAGGTCCGTGTCGGTATAGGCCACATAGATCGCACCTGCGCCGTCCATGGCCATGGAGAGCTCTTCGGGGTTCTCATCACCGGATGAAACGGTCGTGCCCACCAGGGTCCAGTCCCCGCCATCCAGCTTCTTCACCTTGGCGTGGAAGTCGTCGCCCGCATCGTTGTACGCGATGTAGGGCACATCGTCCGAAGCGATGCACAGGTCGGCGATGCGTGCGTTGTAGAGGTTGGCCAGGCTGCCCACCAGTTCCCATGCGCCGTTCACGAAGCGCTCCACCCGGCACCCGGCCGAGTTGCCGTGGTAGGCCACATACGGCACGCCCGTGCTGTTGAACGCCAGCGCGATCTGGGCCGCGTAAATGGGCGAATAGCCTTCAGCGCCCACCGGGATCCAACTGCCGCCCTCGAACTTCTTGACCGTCACGTTGTTGGAGAAACTATTGTCCGCGAAAGCCACATACGGCACATCGCCCGGTCCGAAGGCCAGGCTGGGCTTGGCACCGCCTGCGGAGGAGGGGCCAGCGGACCCCACCACCTCCCAACTGCTCCCGGAGAGCTTCATCACGGTGATCTTCAGGCTGTTCGCCATGTCCCGGTATGCCACGTACGGCGTGCCCGCCGCGTTGATTGCCAGCGTCGGGTCCATCACGCCGCCTGCGGAAAAGCCCGCGTTGCCCAGGATCTGCCAACTGCTACCGCTGTACTTCATGGCGGTGAGCTTGCTGGCACTGGTCCAATCCGAAAAGACCATGCAGGGGGCGTTGTCCGTGCCGATGGCCATTACGGGATAGTCCACCATGCCGGCGCTGAACGCGGGGATGCCCACGGGCTGCCATTGGGCATGGACGGCGGGGCCGCTCACAAAGAGGGCGGCGGTCAGGGCGATGGAGGTGTATCGAGCGTGCATGGCGTTGAAGGTTCCGGCCTTGTATCGGACGGGCAAATGAAGAAGTTTCATCGGCGCGCCGAATCCGTAGATCACCGTATTTTCCAAAAGGTCGAATGCTACCTCCGGCCGCTCGTTGGGCAACCCGTGCGCAAACCACTGGACCGCTACGATTGCCTCACCTCATACCGCAGTGCCACCGCCCCCGAGCCGAATTGCTTCGTGCTCACCAGCTTCAAGTCCACCATCTTGGAAAGTCCCGCGAAAAGCGTCGGCCCGCGACCGGCGATCCGTGGATGCATCACTACCTGGTATTCGTCAATGAGGCCCAGTTCCGTCAAGGTCATCGCGAGTTGCACGCCGCCCACACCAATCCCCTTGCCCGGCTGCTGCTTGAGTTGCCTAACGAAGGTGGCCAAGTCACCTCGCACCATTTCGGTATTCCATTCCGCAGTATCCATGGTGCTGGACACGAGGTACTTCTTCGCCGCATCCATCGTCCTCGCGAAGGGTTGCATCCAGGGTGCCATCCAATCCGGCCAGATCCCGCTCGGTGGCATGCGCCAAGCCTCTTCCATCATTTTGTACGTCACCCGGCCCAAAAGGAGCGCATCACATTGGGCGATGTACTCCTCGGCGTTGCGGTGCAAGTCCTCATCGGCGATCCCCACCGTGTGATCGTAGCAGCCGTCCAGAGTGACGTTGAGGGAGAAGCGGAGGGGGTGCATTGACGCTTCAGTGTTTCAACGTTCACTCAGAATCCTCCTTCTGGCAGCTTGGTGATGATCGCATCAAGTTGTCCACGCAACACAGGAAGGTCATTCATCACCACATCCCACACGGTATCGGTCTGCACGGCGAAGTATTCGTGGATGATCTTGTTCCGCATCCCGATGATCTGTTTCCAAGGCACCTCGGGATGTTCACCACGGATCTCAAGCGTGAGCATGTTGGCAGCCTCGCCAATGATCTCGATCTGCCGGGTAACGGCTGAAACCAACAGTTTATCGGCAACCAGATCTTGCTCGGACTTGCCGTTCATGAAGGCCATGACAGCATCACAAGCATCAAGCATGTGCTGCAAACGCAACCGGTCACGCCGCCGCTCGCGCATAGATCAGCTGCAGGTCTTTGGCCACATACGGCTCAATGTACTTGGACAGTGCCGATCGCGTGACCACGTCCACTTTGCGGCCGAGCATTTCCTCCAGGTCCAATTGCATTTGCACAAATGCCAATCCGAACGGCTTTGAGCGATCCAGATCCACGAGGATGTCCAGGTCACTGTCCGGACGTGCTTCGCCACGGGCGAACGAGCCGAACAAATAGGCGCGTTCCACGGGATATGCCGCGAAAAACCTGCGCAGTTGTTCACGGGTGGAATCGCTCAATTGCATGTCACGAAGATAGGGATAGACATTTGCGCTTCAACGGTCACGATATTCAAGTTGTGGCATGGCGCGAAGAATCGCGCTATGCAACTCTCCGATCGTGAGGTCGCGATAAATTGGTCGCGGCTTCTTGCGCAACCATTGAATCAAATTCCCGATCCCGAGCAGATCATCGCCCTCGCTATGGAAGAGGTATTCATTTTCGCCAAGATTGAAGGTGGTGCGATATCCGTTGATCGGATGCGCGAGCCGGATATTGAAATGACATGAAGCCCCTTCAAGGAATTCGTCACCATCATCGCCGGTAATACCAAAGTCCGCCTCAAGCCTTGAATTGGGAGTTATCACCTTCGGTCGCCTACCGGCGAAGTTCCGTACGAAAGTCTCGACTTCCTGATATGTAGGATGGCGGTTCATTCAGTGGACAACACTACTCGCTATTTCGGCTCCCAAAGCTCCACCTTGTTCCCCTCCGGGTCATACACCCACGCGAAGCGGCCGTAGCCCTCGTCCTGGAGCTTGGGATCGATGCGCACCCCGGCGGCCTCCAGCTTTTTCAGCAAGCCGTTCAAGTCCTGCACGCGCAGGTTCAGCATGAAGGGTTGCTTGGCGTCGAAGTAATCGCTGTCGCGCTTGAACGGTGAGAACACCGTGGGCCCGGCGTCCTGCTGCCAGGTAAAGCCGTGCGCTTCATCGTTGATGCCGAAGTGTTCATAGTACCACTTGGCGAGCGCCTTGGGATCGTTGGCGCGGAAGAAGAATCCGCCGATGCCGGTGACGTGCTTGGTCATGGGGGTCGTGTTCGTGAGCACCAAGTTAGGCCGCATTACTTTGGCCGTATGCAACCCCGCCTCTCCTTCATCACCCTCGGCGTGGCCGACCTTGAACGCTCCAAGCGCTTCTACACCAGGGTGCTGGGCTGGAAACCCATGCACGATGAGGCCGCCATCGTGATGTTCCTGCTCAATGGCATGGTGCTATCGCTCTTCGTGCAGGAAGCGCTGATGGACGATGCCCAGGTAAAGAATGATGGAAGAGGCGCGCGTTTCACCCTGGCCCAGTGCCTGCGATCACCGGAGGAGGTGGATGCGTTGTTCGCCCGGTTGCTGAAGCACAAGGTCACCATCACCAAGATGCCGAAGAAGGTGTTTTGGGGCGGCTACAGCGGCTACTTCGCCGATCCCGATGGTCACCTCTGGGAGATCGCGCACAACCCCTTTCTGCGGATGGATGCGGAAGGGAACGTGCTCGGCATGAGCGATGTTTAGTTCCATCCAAACTACAAGGCACTTCCTGGTCCGGGCATGCCAATGAGCCTAGCAAGCCGCTGTGCCGGGTCCTGTCAGTGCGGGTTGCTTGCCCGTACCATGTCGATGTGCGGTATCCTGTCGAGGTCGTACTGCTGTCCGGTGGCCTTGTAGTCCAGTGATTCGTAGAAGCTCTTCAAGTGTGCTTGTGCAGCCAGCGCGGAAGGTGAATCTGGATAATGCCGTTGGAGCACGCGCAGTACTTCAAGCATCAGTTGCCTGCCGATGCCATGCCTCCGCACGGACGCGTCCACCACAACGCGGCCCACATGCGGCATGCCATCGCGGGCGGGGGAAAGAATGCGCGCATAGGCCAGTACATCGCCACTGGCGTTGCGGCCAACCACATGCATGGCGCCCACGTCAGCGCCGTCAAGTTCCGGATACGGGCAATGTTGTTCCACCACGAACACATCCACGCGCAGGCGGAGGATGTCATGAAAGAGCCGCACATCCAGATCACGGAATGCATGAAAGGACCATTGGATCGCCCGCACATCCATCACGCTGTCACCTTTACCAGTTCGCCCTCACGTGCGTACAGCAGGTATCCTTCCACAGGAAATCCCTCCACGTTGTGCAGCAGCTCCATGTAGCCTTTCACCTGTGTGGTGTGGTGTTCGGAAGGCGCACCGGTCTTGATGTCGAGCACGCGGAAGAGCCCGCGGTTGCGCACCATCCTGTCCGGCCGGTGTGCATGGCCATGGCTGTCCAACAGGGTGGTTTCGGTATACACCTCCAAACCTTCGCTGAAGAATGGCTGCAGGGCAGGCTTTGCCAGTAGGGCCGCCAGGTGGTTGCCGATGGGTGCAAGGACACTGGGTTCCAGGCCTTGTGCCATGGCCTCTGCGGCAATCGCACCAGGCAGGTCGTTGGCGGTGCGCACACGTGCAAGGATGGCATGCACCAGGCGGCCATGGCTGCGGAACGGATCTGGATCGGCGGGATCCCAACCCTCGGGCGCTTCTTTTCTGATGGCCAGGTCGCGATCGCCCGGCTCCCCATCGGTGGTGCGGGTGAATAGCCGGTTCCCCTTCCCTTGCTCCTTTTCAATGGGGACGTACGGCTCCCTTTTCCCCATGGACCATGTGGTACCCGCCTGCAGGTTCAAATGCTCTCGAAGGTGCTTTGCGGGGAATTCATTTCCGGAGGCATGCACGCTGAGGTACAAACGTTCCTCCGGCCGTGTCAGGGCTACATAGAGCACGTCCAGGTCATCCAATTGGCGCAGGTTTTTCTCTTCCTCAAGTTCCGCAATGCCAAGCTCCATGTTTGGCTTGCTTGATTCCACAAGTGCCGAACGGAGTTCCCCGATCGGCGGGACAGGAGCGATCCACACGCGTTCCGGCTTGTTGCCGCCGGTCCGCTTGCCGGCTTCCGGCACAATGACCACGGGAAACTGCAAACCCTTTGCCTTGTGGATGGTCATCACCTGGATGGTGTCCTTGCCGGCGTTGCCGGCGACAGGCCGCTTGCGGATGGTGCGCTCCCATTGCTCCAGGAAACCACCAAGATCGTCGCTTCCCAGCCGTGTGAAGGCACGTACTTCGTTCACCAGGGCCATCATGAACGCATCTTCCGCAGGGTCATGGCGCAGTGCCTTGGAAACCCGGCAAACCAAGGCGAGCAGCGGCAGCCTCAGGTTGATCCGCGGATGGTCCGCATGCCAGCGTCCCATGTATTCCCGTGGCGTTGTGGTGGTTGAAAATGGATCTGTGCTTTCCGCGCCGGCGAGCACGGCGGCAACGGACTGTGCCGCGAGTGCGGCATGTTCATCCACTGGAAGGTGCAGCCAGGCCAGTACGTTCACCACGGCGGTTACCGCCGGATTGCCGCCCAATTCAAGGCCGGTGGGCGAAACGACGTTCCAATTGTTCAATGCAAGCCAGCGGGCAGCGGTAATGCTCTGTGCCTTACTCCGCACAAGCACGGCGATGTTGCCAAGGTGGAACCCGTCCTCCAAACAATCCTGCACGGCCTTCACCATGAGTTCCCATGGCCCGGCACCTGCTTCCTCCTGTTTCGCTGCACAGCAGGTTACTTCCACATAGCCTTGTTCGGGCCGTACCAACTGCTGCTCGTGCCGATGGTACATGGCTTGTTCCTTTTCGCCAAGTTCCAGCTTTAATGCACTGGTGATCTCGTTGTTGAACTGGATGATGTTGCGTGCGGAGCGGAAGTTCGAATCCAGCGGCTCCACGTGACTGAACGCACTTTGCAGTTTGGCTTCGAGCTCCGCGCCGCGCGCCAGCTTTTCCTTGCCGAAAATTTCCGGGAACTTGGCGAACTGCCTGGCTTCCCCGTTTCGCCAGCGGTAGATGGCCTGTTTGGCATCACCCACCAAAAGCACGGACCCGTCCGACGAAAGCGCGTTTTCCACCAAGGGCAGCAGTGTGTGCCACTGCATCAGGCTGGTGTCCTGGAATTCATCGATCAGGAAGTGCGCGTACCGCTCACCCAGCCGCTCGTACAGGAATGGCGCAGGTTCTTCCTGCACCACCTGCATCACCTTGCGTGTGAGGTCGCTGAAGAAGGAAACGCCCTCATCGTGTTTCAGGGCCTCCAACCGCTGGTCGATGGAATTGAGCGTGGCCGTGGGCATCAGGTCCTTCAGCACCGCCAGTTCCAGAAAGTATTGGCGCATCTCCGTTTTGCGCAAGGCTTCCACCTCTTCGATGGTCTGCTTGAACATCGGGGCAAGGGCTGCAATGGCGGCCTTGGCGGATGCAGGTGCTTTTTGCTGGTGCCATGTGCCGCTGTTCAAGGTCTTGGTGACATTAGCGCCCGGCGTGAACCATGTGTCAAAGGCGGCCAGTTTTTGGAAGTAGGAGATAATGCCTTTTGATCCGTACGCAAGGTCCTGGTCTGTGAGGCCGGCATTGGCTATGGCCGCCAGCACGTTGCGGCCCGTGGTGCGCATGCGGCTTGCAAAGGCATGTGTGCGCTGCTGCAGCCGCTGGTGGATTTCCAGGAATTGCGCGCTGTCCAATTGCCGAAGCAATGCCAGATGCTCCAAGGATTGTTCCTTGCCAAGTTGCTTTGAGAGTTCACGCAAGGGCTGGTCGGCCCTCCAGGACTTTTCTTCCTCCAGCAGTTGCTCGCATACGCGCACCAGCACCAGCGTGAGCGCCGTATCGCTGCCTGCTTCTTCCAACAGCAGGTCCACGGCCTTGTCCCGGAAGTATTCCTCCTCCGTGGTCATGTTCATGTCCTGCTCCAGCCCCAGGTCGCGGGCAAAGGGTGTTACCACGCGGCGCGTGAAGGCATCAATGGTGGTGATGGCAAGCTGCGGCCAATGGTGGAGAACGTGGCCCAGCATGGCCTGGGCGCGTTGTTGCAACCCTTCCCCGGTCAGGCCTGGCAGCTCCAGCAGGGCGTTGCGCATGTCGGCTTGGGCACCGCGCAGGGCGGCACCGGAGGCCAGGGCCTCGAGGTACAGCAGCACGCGCTCTCGCATTTCAGCTGCCGCCTTGTTGGTGAACGTAAGCGCCAGAATGTGCGTGTATGCGGAAGGATCGTTGTTGCCAAGGGCGAGCAACAGGTAATTCTTTACCAAGGTGTGCGTCTTTCCCGCACCGGCTGAACTGTGGAGCACCCTGAACATGGCAGCGCCCAAGGTACTCAGCGAGGCGGGCTTCCGCATGGGGTGTGTGCGCAATGCGCAGGAATGACGATCGGCAGGTTGCCGCCCGGCGGATCAATTAGCTTCGCGCTTGCCGTGCACCAGTGCAGGTGCATGGGCCGAGGTGCGTAATTATGTCCAAGTGTTCAACATTGCTCCCAGGGTTCATCATGGCTTTGATGGTACTGGGCGTTGCATGCAGGAGGGACCCTTCCGTGCCGGTGCCGCCGCCGCACCCGTCCACCGTGCTCAAGCTCACCGTGAAGCCGCTTTGGAACGGGGCTGCGTTCAACAAGGAGGTCGTCTATTCCGCTGCAGGCTCACAGCGTGCCAAGATCACGCTGGTCAAGTTCTTCCTGTCACCACTTGAGATCACAGGCGACAGCGCCGCCTCAAGCTTGATCGATGCCGACCTTTTTGATGTGACCAACGGGCCGCAGTACCGCCTGTATACTGTTCCCACTGGAACATACAGCTCATTGAACCTCGGCCTCGGCCTGCCTCCGGCATTGAACCACCGCGATATCGCGACCATTCCCCCAAATGCGCCAACGGGCAACAACAGCGGCATGTACTGGAGCTGGGCCACGTTGTACCGTTTCATGCTGTTCGAGGGAAAGTTTGACAGCATTCCCAACGGCCAAGGCGATCCACCCTACAATTTCTCCATCCACACGGGATTGGACACGTGCTACCGCACGCGCTCTTTCCCGATCCATCTGGTGGCCGATGCGGCGGACACGGCAAGGCTCACCATCACGGTGGACATTGCCCGGTTCTTCTCCAATGGCACGGAAGTGCTGCAACTTTCGCAAGGAGCGATGTGGCACGGTGAAGTGGATGAGCTCATCATCGGCTTGAAAGCTGCGGACCTGCAGGTGGCAGCGCTTGGCACGCCATGAAATGAAAGGATCCGCCTTCCTCCTGCCCGGGCTTGTGCTGCTCCTGTCGATGGCCTGTACAAGGGAAGCTGAAGCACCTGTTCCTTTGAACAGCGCGCCGTTTCAACTTTCGCTTCCGCCAGGCGCACCGGCCCTGACGGTGCCGCCCGATAATCCACTGACGGAAGCTTCGGTGCACTTGGGCAAATTGTTGTTTTTCGACGAGCGCCTGTCCATGGGCCGGGGAATTTCCTGCGCCTCCTGCCACCTTTCCGGCAACGCCTTCAGCGATACAGTTGCGCTGAGCCAGGGTGTGGGCGCAGGTACCGGTTCCCGCAATGCCCCGTCATTGGCCAATGTGGCCTATCATCCGCTGTTGATGCGTGATGGCGGCAACCCAACCTTGGAGCAGCAGGTACTGGTGCCCTTGCTGGATTCCTTGGAGATGGATGCCGACATCAACGCCATCAGTACCACGCTCAGCGGCCTGGAGCCCTATCGAAGTTTGAGCCAGGCCGCTTATGGCAGGCCTTTCGGCATCTATGTGCTGACCCGCGCACTGGCCTCTTATGAGCGCACCTTGGTCAGCGGCCATTCCCGCTTCGATCATTTCCGCTACTCCGGTGATACCACGGCCTTGTCCGATCAGGAGCGGCGCGGGTGGGCGGTCTTTTCCGGAGATCGTGGCAGGTGTACGGCATGCCACGGCGGCTTCGACCTGAGCGACCATCAGTTCCACAACATCGGCACGCAACCAGATCACCATGGCGACCCCGGACGGCAACGCATCACCCTGGACCCGGCGGACCGGGGCAAGTTCAAAACACCGACGCTGCGCAACATCGCCCTCACCGCACCGTACATGCACGATGGAAGCATGACATCGCTGGAGCAAGTGATCGACCATTTCAACAGCGGGGGAAACCAGGACTCGAACAAGGACCGGTTGATGGCGCCGCTTCAACTTACCCCGGGGGAGAAGCGGGATCTGATCGCCTTTCTGCTCTCCTTGACGGACGAACGAACTTTGGACCAGGTGGAATGAAACGCACTGCACCATTATTCCTGGCGGCAACTGGATTGGTTGCAGTGCTGGCCAGTTGCCACCGGGACAAGCCGGAACCGGACCCTCCGACCAACGTTGGCACGCCCTACAACTTGGTGATTCCGGCGAACCTGCCGCCCATGGACATTCCGCAGGACAACAAACTGACCGTGGAAGGAGTGGCGCTGGGGCGCTTCCTTTTCTATGAGGAAAGGCTTTCCGGGGACAACGGCATGAGCTGCGCCACCTGCCATGCGCCTGGCATTGCATTCACCGACGGCAAGGCGGTGCCGAAGGGCATCGACAGCATCGCTGGCCCGCGGAGCAGCATGCCGCTGATCAACTTGGGCTACGCCAACTTTTTCTTCTGGGACGGGCGGGCGCCCACGTTGGAGAACCAGATCCTGCAGCCCGTGGTGAACCCCATCGAGATGCATGAAACCTGGCCCAATGCCATGTCCAAATTGCAGGCTGATGCGGTATATCCCGTGCTCTTTGAACGGGCCTTTGGTTCGCAGCACATCGATTCATTGCTGGTGGCCAAGGCCATTGCGCAGTTCATCCGCACCATGGTAAGCGGCAACAGCCCGTTTGACAAGTTCCGGCGCGGGGAAGGCATCATTTCGCCGGATGCACAAGCGGGTTTCGACCTGTTCAAAAAGGAGGGAGGGGCCATTGGCGAGAACATCCCGGTGGCGGGTAGCACCCCGGTGATCGGGCAGGGCGGAGCGGACTGCTTCCACTGCCACACGGATGCCGCAGGTCTCTTCACCGACGAGCAGTTCCACAACAACGGATTGGACACGGTGTTCACGGACCTGGGCCGGGGCGGTGTAACGAACGACCCTGCGGATGTGGCCAAGTTCAAGACACCGACCTTGCGCAACATCATGGTGACTGCGCCCTACATGCATGATGGCCGCTTTGCCACCATCGACCAGGTGCTGGACCATTACAACGATGGCGGCCACCCTTCGGCAACGGTGGACCCGTTCATGAAGTTCACCTCACCGGACATGACGCTGGGGCTTGACCCCACCAAACGCATACAGATCAAGGCATTCCTGAATTCATTGACGGATGAGGAATTCTTGACCAACCCGAATTTCCAAGACCCGGGTCCGCCGCATCTGTAGGAAACTCGGGAGGAAGTTGGAAGGAAAAGTGACCGGCCTCGGGAAGTGTGAAGGTCAGGCCGCCTTGATGGAAAGGCCCGGCCGCCACGCGGTATGCCGCATCCGGTCGTTCAGCACTTCAGGCTTGAAGATGCTTGTGCCCAACAACACCCGTGCACATTCCTGCACGCCTTCAATGATGCTGGGGTGGGGGTGAACCAGGTCCGCCAGTTCCTGGATGCCCAAGCCGGTGCGCATCATCAGGGCCACCGCCTGGATGGCGCTGCTCGCATGTTCGCCCACGGCGCGCATGCCCAGCACGTTCATCGCGTCATCGTCCGTTACGATAAGCTTGAAGAAACCCCTGGTGCGGCGCATGGCAATGGCGCGGGAAAGGCAGGAGTAATCGATGCGGGCGGTCCTGTGCGCGATGCCGTGCTTCATGCAATCCTGCTCGTTCAACCCGACCCCGGCCACTTCGGGTTCCAGGAACATGATCGTGCTGACGTTGGAATGGTCCAGCGGACGCTCGTGCATTCCCCAGATGCGTTCCACGGCATGCCGGCCTTCCAGCTCGCCGATGTTCACCAGCATGTTGGTGCCCATGGCATCGCCTACCGCATGGATGTGCGGCTGTGAAGTAGCCGTGCCGTTCAGCAGGATGTTGCCTGTTTCATTCAGTTCAATTCCGGCACGGTCCAGGTGAAGGCCACCAATGTTGGCCGCACGGCCCACCGAGACAAGTGCTTTCTCAACTGCGACTTCCTCGGTGGATCCGTTTTCGTAACGGAGCGTGTAGCGCACCGCATCCGGCTCCGCGGCGATCCGCTCCAGCCGGGCCTGGTGGTGGATCACTACGCCCTTGCGTTCGAAGTTACGCGCAACAAGGGTGGAGACGTCTTCATCCTCGAACGGCAGGATCCGCGCGCCGCGATCGATCAAGTGCACCTTGGTGGAGCCGAAGTTGCTGAAGATGGTGGCAAACTCGCAGCCCACCACGCCGGCACCGATGATCACGATGCTCCGGGGAAGTTCGTTCAGGCCGAAGATACCGTCGCTGGACATGATCCTGCGCTCGTCCATGGCTACGCCGGGGAGGCCCCTTGGGCGGCTGCCGGTGGCAATGATGAAGTGATCCGCGGTGAGCATGGTTTGCCGTCCCTCGTGCTCCACGGTAACGCTGAAAGGTGAATTGAATGACGCGTGGCCCCGGATGTACTTGAATTGCCGGCCCGCCTCGCCGGGGCGCGCCGCCAGCATCTGCATGTGGCAGGTGTAAAGGTACTTGCGCTCAAACTGCGCTTCGTTCAGCGTTTTCTTGACCTCCTCCCACGAAAGCCGGAACGGTGCCCGATCGCGGCCACGGGCCGCTTCATTGGCCGCTGCCACCCGGTGGCTCAGTTCCCAAAGCGTCTTGGAAGCCAAAGCACCATTGTAGATGCCGGTGCCGCCGATGCGGGCCCCTTCGATCAGCGCCACGCGCTTGCCGAGGTCAATGGCGCGCATGGCTGCCGCATAGCCTGCGGGCCCGCCGCCGATCACGCATAGGTCAACGTTCTCCATGGTCCAAGTTCATTGTTCAATGTGCTTGTACGCAAGCCGCACAGGATGGTTCAACTGCCGGAAACCAAACCCCATGGACCGGATCAGGCACTTGGCGGCTTCTTCCGTGCCTTTCGTCGGAAATGCCCTTGCACCCTGGTATCCATCGGACCGGATTGTGCGTAGAACCTTTCCGTGAAGCGATCCGCGATGTTCCCAAGGATGTTCCTGCCCGTGTTGGCCGGCATGACTGCCTGGTGCGCCAGCACGGCCCAGTGTCCGCAGTTGTTCGACAGCCAAGGCATCCCCAGCGATACCCCTGTTTGGATCAGTTGCTCGGGCTCCAGCTTCACGCTGCTCGTGGCCTCGCCCACGGGAAGCGGGGCGTACACCATTGATTGGGGGGACGGAAGCCCACCGCAGAGCGGTGCCAGCCTGGCGCCCAACCAATCCGTGAGCCATGTATATGCAGCGGCGGTGGCCACCTACAATGTGAGCTTCACGGAGATCACCAGCGGATGCGTGATCAATGGCACGGTAACGATGGAGCAAAGTACCAGCGCATCCATCCAGATCCCCGTGGGCGGCCTTACGCAAGTGTGTGCGCCGCAGTCCGTGGACTTCATCAACAGCAGTACCAATACCTCGCCAAATACCGTGTTCCGTTGGAATTTCGGCGATGGCACCACGTGGGAGACGTACGATTACACCAATCTGGGCCAGACGCTCACGCACATGTACCTGCCAGGCACGGTGGGCTGCGAAACCACTGTGCGCCTGAGCGCGGAGAACCAGTGCAACACCTTGCAGGGAGGACCCAGCATCGCCACGTTCAACCCGATCCGCATCTGGGACATTGACACGGCGAACATCTCGCCCAGTGCCACGCTGCTTTGCTGGCCGGACAATCAGGTTACCTACCTGAACACCACCAACCGCAATTGCCTGCTGCAAGGGAACATCTACCAACGCTATGAGTACTGGAACTTCGGCGACTACTGGGGCGCGGGCCATGATTCCATCATCAACTGGACGCCGTGGCCGCCCACATTCCCGCACACCATTGCCTACCCGGCCATCGGCAGTTACCAGGTGATGATGCTGGACAGCAACTACTGCGGCGTGGACACTGCATGGGTCACCATCAACATCGTGCCGCCGCCCACGGTGAGCTTGATGGCCAGTCCGAACCCCGTTTGCGCCGGCGACCCGGTGAACTTCAACCAAACAACTACCGGGGGCGCGAACTACTTTGAATGGAACTTTGGCAATGGCAACGGGTTCAACGCCACGGGCCCCGGGGACCGTACGCACACCTTCAACAACCAGGGAGTGTACAACGTGCAGTACGCTGCCAGCATCCAAGGAGCCACGGCAGGCTGCGCGGACACCGCAACAGTGGCCATAACCGTGTTGCCGAGCCCAACGGCCGCATTCACCCTGGACCAACATGCCGCATGCACATCACTGACCACGGACCCCGCCAACAACAGCGTGAACGCGGTGAGCTACTTGTGGGACTTTGGTGACGGAAGCACAGACACCCAACCGGACCCGCCGCCGCATACGTATGCCACGGTGGGTGATTATGTGATCACGCTAACCGCAGCGAACAACCAAGGGTGTGACAACACGGTTACGGACACGGTGCATGTATATGCCGTACCGCAGCCCGTGATCGGTGCGCAGAACGTATGTGAAGGTGTGCCTGCGCAGTTTGCGGACCTCACCGTTACTGCCCCTGGAAACCCGGTGGTGCAATGGCTTTGGGACTTTGGTGATGGGGCCACGGACACCGTGCAGGGCCCGCAGCACTTGTATGCCGCAGGAGGAACGTACACCGTAACCCTCACGGTCACCACCCCATATTGCTCAGGGACTGGTACTTCGACCATTGTGGTGGAACCTAAGCCGGTTGCCTCAATCGCGGCTGCGCCGGCTGCCGGTTGTTCGCCAATGAACGTTGCCTTCACCAACAATACCACCGGCGCAACAAACTATGTCTGGCAATTCGGTGATGGTGGGGTCAGTAACACGGCCGATCCGTTGCACACCTACATGAACCCCGGGAATGCCGACAGCGTGTACACCGCGCTCCTTGTGGCCAGCACGGCATCCGGTTGCAGTGATAGTGCCACGGCCGTGATCACCGTTGCGCCAACCGTGTTGTCCATGTTCACCCATGATGCCTATCCGGGATGCGCGCCGCTTACAGTGAACTTCACCAACAACAGCACGGGTGGCACCACCTATGCGTGGAACTTCGGTGACGGATCCACCAGCACCGCAACATCACCATCGCACACCTATGTCAACCAGACCAATGTGCTGCAGGTGATGACCATCAGCCTCACCGTGACCAACTGGGCCGGATGCAGCCACACCAGCCAACAGAGCATCACCGTATATCCCACGCCGCAGTTCTCCTTCAGCGCACAGCCGGACAGTGGTTGCTCGCCGCTGGCCGTCACTTTCCCCTCGGTCCTTGGGGCGATCACATACCAATGGGACTTTGGTGATGGTTCCGCCGGAACAGGACCGACACCCCAGCACACCTACATCAACAACACGGACAGCATCGTGCATTTCCAAGTGAGGCTGGTGGCCACAAATGCATTCGGGTGCACCGACAGCACGGCAGGTGTAGTTACCGTGTACCCAACCCCGGTTGCGCAGTTCACCTTGTCCAATGCCACCGGCTGCCACCCGCTCACCGCCCAGTTGAACAACACGTCACAAGGAGCAACTTCCTATCAATGGTCTTACGGTGATGGCCAGACATCGGACACTGCGGCAGTTGCCCACCAGCACACTTGGAATAATTTCCAAGGGCCCGGCCCAGGCACTTTCAGCGTTTCGCTTACGGCCACCTCGGCACAGGGCTGCACCAGCACCACGGCAACCGCAGTGGAGGTTTATCCGCAGGTCAACGCTGCATTTGTGGCTGATAGCGTGGGCTGCTCCCCGATGGACCCGCATTTCATGAATCTCAGCACCGGCGCGAACAGCTACTTCTGGGCGTTCGGGGATGGAGGGGGAAGCACGGCCACCTCGCCGGCCCACCAGTACGTCCAGAACGGTTTGGCCGACACCGTGTACCATCCCGTGCTTGTTGCAACTTCCGCATACGGCTGCAATGACACTGCCACCGTTACCATCCTTGTGCATCCCGCGCCCATTGCCCAATTCACGGCCACCCCGGCCACCGGGTGCGCCCCGGCCCCGATCTTTATCCAGGACCTTTCCATCGGTGCGGCATCCATGTCCTGGTTGTTCGGCGACGGCACTTTCCAGAACGGCGCACCCGGGAACATCTCCCACACCTACCTGAACAGCACGGGCGGCCCGGCCCAATTCCCGGTCCGTTTGATTGCGTCTTCCCAGTTCGGATGTTCGGATACCGCTGAGGTACCGGTAACGATCTATCCTGCCATTGATGCCGCATTCCAGCTGCCCGCCGAGGCATGCTCACCTGCCCAGGTTAACCTGGAAGGACAAAGCCCCAATGCGGTGCAGATGTTGTGGAACATGGGTGATGGTGTTACGCTGGTGGGCCAACAGGTGAGCCACACCTACCTGAATACGGGTACGTCCGATACCACCATCACGGTGGCCTTGATCGCAACCTCAGCATACGGATGCACGGATACCGTGCAGCATTCCATCATCATCCACCCGTTGCCCGCGGCATCCTTCATTGCCACTCCGTTCAGCCAAACATTCCCGGATGCCACGGTCACTATTGGCAACAACACCCCGGACGGCCAATGGGCCTATTCCTGGTCCATGGGCGACGGCAGTTCCTCCAACGCCGAAGACCCTGCGCCCCATGTTTATGCCACCTGGGGCAGTTACACCATTCTGCTCACCGTAAGCACGGGCATCTGCTCGGATACGGCCAGCCAACAAGTGGTGATCAACCCGCCGCTGCCTACAGCTTCCTTCATCGGCAGTGGCAATGGTTGCGCGCCGCTCACCGTGCAGTTCACGAACACGTCGTTGCTTGCACAAGGCTACCAGTGGCAGTTCGGGGACGGGGCCTCCAGCATTGCGGAAAATCCCGCCCATGAGTATTACACACCGGGCACGTACACCGTTTCACTCACGGCATTCGGCATGAACGGGGGCGTGAACACCATGGTGAAGGTGGACTCCGTGGTGGTGCATCCTGCGGCCATGGCCTTTTGCACCGTGCAACCCAATGAGGTGGTTGCCCCTTCGCAGCCGTTGTTCACCTACAACCTCAGTACCAACGCCTCCAGCTATGTCTGGGATTTTGGCGACGGTACGTTCAGCAATGAAACAACGCCTGTGCACTATTACCAGCAACCCGGGGTGTTCGACATCTCCCTGGTGGCAAACAACATTTGGAACTGCCCGGACACGTTCCATGTCCCCGGCTCGGTAACGGCGATCGCGGGCGGCGAGATCAAATTCCCCAATGCCTTCACGCCGGTGAACACCGGGCCTTCGGACGGCGTATACGACCCGAACAGCTTCGACAACGACATCTTCCATCCGTTGAGCCAAGGCGTTGTGGAATACAAGCTGCAAGTGTTCAACCGCTGGGGCGAGCTGCTCTTCGAAACAAGCGACATCAAAAAAGGATGGGACGGATACTACCGCGGGCACTTGTCCAAGCAGGATGTCTATGTATGGAAAGCATACGCCCGGTTTGTTACCGGGGATGAGAAACGACTGACCGGAGACCTTACACTATTACGATGAGGAACCTGCTGCAATTGCTCCCTTCCTTGCTGCTGCCACTGGCGTTGAGCGGGCCCGTGAACGCACAACACGGGTACGGGAGCAGCCAGTACAACATGCTGGATGAGGCGCGCTCGCTGATGGAAGCGGGCCAATGGAGCGATGCTTACCGGATCTACAAGCACCTGGTGGACGTGGACACCACCTTTGCCGAACCGTTTTACGGGATCGGCATGTGCGAGGCCAACATGCCGGACAAGCACGATCGGGCCGCAGCCCATTTTGAAACGGCCGTGAAGTTGGGAAGCGTGGAAGGCATCTACCAGCTGGCGCTCACCAGGCACAAGCAACAACGGTTCGCGGACGAGGTTGAATTGCTGCAACGGTACAAAACCAAGGGGGGGCGCGAGATTCCGGACACGGAGGTGGACCGCCAGGCCGCCATGGCCCAAACGGCCCATACACTTTCGGCCAATCCCGGAAAATTGATCATCAGAAACCTGGGTGCGAACGTCAATACCGCGGCACATGATTACTGCCCGCTGGTCACTGCGGATGGAAGCACCATCTATTTTACCAGCCGCCGCGCGGGTTCCCTGGGAGGAAGGCAGGATGAAAGCGGACAGTACTATGAGGACATCTATTCCTCAAGGCTGATGAACGGCATGTGGGCGCGCGCGGTGAACGTACAGGCACCAGTGAACTCCGGCATGCAGGACGCCACCGTGGGCCTCAGCGCGGACGGGAACGAGATGATCATATACAGGGCCAGCGATAAACAGCCCGATGGTGACCTGTACATCACCCAGCGCGCACAAGGAATCTGGAGCACCCCGCAGCGGATGACCGACAAGATCAACAGTGAGGCACATGAACCCAGCGCCACCATCTCACCGGACGGCTCAGAGATATACTTCACCAGCGATCGCAAGGGAGGCTTCGGCGGGCGGGACCTGTACCGCATTCGGCGCCTGCCCAATGGCGAATGGAGCCTGCCCTTGAACCTCGGCCCCAACATCAACACGCCGTACGATGAGGACGCCCCCTTCATGCACAGCGATGGCTCCACGCTTTTCTTCAGCAGCAACGGGCACAACACGATGGGCGGGTTCGACATCTTCAAGGCCTCCCTGCTGGATCCCGACATGAACGTGTGGGACAAGCCGGTGAACCTGGGCTGTCCCTTGAACACCGTGAACGATGACATCTACTTCTGCCTCAGCCAGGACGGCCGCACGGGCTTCTTCAGCTCCGAACGGCCCGGCGG
>JAFDZY010000156.1 GCA_018266685.1 Bacteroidota bacterium | reverse complement strand
TGGTCCTTGCCGCTCATGATGGTGCCCCAGCTGTCCACCGGCGCCAGCTTCTCCTGGCCAACGTAGTGGTTCATGCCGCCGCCGTTGCGGCCGTTGCAGCCGGTGAGCATCTGCGCCATGATGGCGGCGCGGTACATCAGGTTGCCGTGGAACCAGTGGTTGATGGCCGCGCCCACGATCACCATGCAGCGGCCCTTGGTGGCCTCGGCGGTGCCCGCCCATTCGCGCGCGAACTTGATGGCGGTGTTGCGGCCGATGCCGGTGAAGATCTCCTGCCAGGCCGGGGTATAGCTGGCGTTCTTGTCGTTGTAGTCCGTGGGATACTCGCCTGCAAGGCCGCGGCCCACGCCGTACTGGCCCATGGTGATGTCATAGATGGTGGCCACGGGCACACGCTCTCCATCCACCGTGGTGATGTAGCGCACGGGCACGCCGCGCTTGGCCAGGTGCTGGTTGCCATAGTCCATGAACTCCACCTGCAGCACGTCGTCGTGCTTTCTCAGGAAGGTGAGCTCGGGGTCGTAGGCCCGGTGGTCGGTGCCGTTCTCGTACTTGAGGTTCCAGTTGCCCTGCTGCTCATCCCAGCGGTAGCCCATGGTGCCTTTGGGCGTGATCAACCCTCCGGTGGCGGCGTCGGCCATCAGGAACTTCCAATCGCCGTTGGTGACGTCCTTGTATTCGTTCACCTCCTTGGCACGCATCAGCCTGCCGGGCGCGAAGTGGTCGCCCTTCTTATCCAGGCGCACCAGGAAGGGCGAATCGGTGTAGCGCTTCACATAGTCCATGAAGTAGGGCGTCTGCTTGTCCACGTGCCATTCCTTGAGGATCACGTGAGTGACGGCCATCCAGAAGGCGCCGTCGGAGCCGGCGTGCGCGGGGATCCACTGGTCGGCGTGCTTGGCCACCATGCTGAAGTCCGGCGACATCACCACGGTCTTCGAGCCATTGTGCCGGGCCTCGCTGAAGAAGTGGATGTCGGGCGTGCGCGTCATGCCCAGGTTGGCCCCCATGCTCACGATGAACTTGGAGTTGTACCAGTCGGCGCTTTCGCACACATCGGTCTGCTCGCCCCATACCTCCGGGAAGGCGCAAGGCAGGTCGCAGTACCAGTCGTAAAAGCTGAGGTTCACACCACCCATCAACTGCAGGTAGCGCGCTCCCGATGCGTAGCTCAGCATGCTCATGGCCGGGATCGGCGAGAAGCCAATGATGCGGTCCGGACCGTACTTCTTCACGGTGTAGAGGTTGGCGGCGGAGATCAGCTCCAGCACCTCGTCCCAATGCACGCGGCGGAAGCCGCCCTTGCCGCGTGCCCACTGGTAGCGGCTGCGCTTTTCGGGGTTGTTCTGCAGGTTTTCCCAGGCCTTCACCGGATTGCCGCCCGCTTTTTGCTTCTCCTCGCGGAAGAGGTCCAGCAGGGCGCCGCGCATCAACGGATACTTCACGCGGATCGGGCTGTACAGGTACCAGGAATAGGAGATGCCCCGCTGGCAGCCCCGCGGCTCATACGGCGGCAGCCCTTCCTCCAAGAGCGGATAGTCCAGCGCCTGCATTTCCCACACCACGATGCCGTCCTTCACGTGGATGTTCCACGAGCAGCCGCCGGTGCAGTTGACGCCGTGGGTGCTGCGCACCACCTTGTCATACTGCCAGCGGTTGCGGTAGAACTCCTCCCATTTCCGGGTCTTGGGTGAAATGATGTCCTCGATCCAGCTCATGGCTTTGCTTATTAGGTGTTCCCTGGTCTCCGTTCCGTTTCAAATGGTGCGCAGTTGGCGCGCATTGATTTCGTGCCTTACCGAGCGACGCAGTCGGCGCGCCCATATGAGGGCCACGCCCAACAGGATGACTACCAGGCCGCCAAGACCCCACATCAGCATGGTGCGCATGCTGCCTGCCTCCCGGGCTTCCGTGTTCTTGTCCACATGCATCAGAAAGGCCGTCAGTTGGTGCACTTCCTTGTCCGTAAGTGCTGTGCGCCCGTTGAATGCCGCGGCCATGGCCGGGAAGGGCGGCGCACCCAGTATGCCAGCGATGCCCTGATCACCGATGCGCTCACCTACATGGGTGAGGTCCTTCGCCAGCAAGCCCCCTGAAACTACACCTTGGTCCGTCACATTGTGGCATGAAACACAGGATGGGCCACCGCCGGATGTCCGGTGCTGGAACAGGAAGCGGCCTTGGTCCACGTCCGCCGCGGTGAAGACCATCGGTGGCTCCGGCGCGGGTGCGGCCACCGTTGCGGAAGCAGGCTGTTTGTTGATGCTTCCCAAATAGCCCAGGAGCGCCGTGAGGTCGGCATCGGTGAACGGGAAGTCCGGCATGGTGGTCTTGTTGAACTCCTCCCAGATGGCCACCGCGTCCTTGTCACCGGACTTCACCATGCCTTGCGAACTGTGGATGAACTTGCGCAACCACTCATCGGATTGCTTTTCGGTCACACCGGTGAGGTCCGGACCCACTAGGCGCGCCCCGATCTTGTGGCACGCGGTGCAGTTCTGCTTGAAGATGGCTGCTCCATCCTGTGCAGTGGCCATGGAGACGATCATCAGCGCCATCACGGCAGCGGTCAAGTGCGGAATAGTGCGTGTCATGAATGTGTTGATTGGTTCTGGAACTCGCTGCCTTCGCGGACTAGGCTCGCCTGCCTGAACAGCTCCAAACAGCCGCCCCACCGGCAGGCAATACTATCAATCACGTGTTGCCGTAATATGATTTACATCACCGTTTTCTTTATAATCAATCTAAATTGGTATCACTGCCAGTGATTACCCGGCAACTCCTTCATTTCCGCCCACCTTGATAAGGCTGAGCACCGATCCGCACAGGCAAGGACTAATTTTGCATGGCGTACACGGCACACGTACAGCCATGTCCCTCTTTCGATACAACAGCCGGCATAAGGTCATCACATTTGCTGCCGTGGTCATCGCTGCAGCCGTTGGATACTACATGAACCAACGGCAACCGCCCGCATTCGAAAACGGGCAACTGAAACGCACAGGCAGTGTGGTGGACGGGCGCAACCAAGGCCGATGGACCTGGTACTTCCCCAACGGCCATAAGAAGATGGAAGGCGATTTCGACGGGGGCAAGCGCACCGGCCGCTGGATCACCTATTCCCCAAATGGTGATACGCTCACGGTTTCCATGTATCGCCATGACAAGCTCAACGGGCCGCACACAGAGTTCGGTGCGGACGGGCAACCCACATTGGTCACCATATACGCCGACGACCGGCCGGTGGGCACTGCAAGTACCAAGTAGCCAACGCAGGCGACCGGCACCCGATGCCCACCGGCGTGCCTCGCCCCTTTCCATATCCCATTACCTCCCCATTCAATTTCTTGCGATATGATCTAAATCATATTTCATTGTTCAATTTGTTCGTCCTTTGATCTTGCGCTTGGGCAAATCCATCCATCCCCGGGCGTGCCAATGGCCATGGAGCGGACAACCGGAGGTGCACACCGCATGCTGTTGCTGAGCACCTTGGCATTTACGGTCTGTATTGCAGCTTGGCTGATGAATGGCGTGCTGGTGACGTACCTCACCAACAACGGCGTTTTCACCTGGACACCGGTGCAAACCGGCTGGCTGCTCGGCATGCCGGTGCTCATTGGTTCGGTAATGCGCCTTCCGGTGGGCATCCTCACCGATAAATACGGTGGCAAGCAGGTGATGATCACCGTGCTCCTGATCAGCGCGCTACCCCTGTATGCGCTTTCCTGGGCGGACAGCTACGGGGCTTTCCTGGGCCTGAGCATCGCCTTCGGCCTGTCGGGCAGCATCTTCACGGCTGGCGTGGCCTACGTGGTGCTTTGGTATCCCCAGAAGCGGCAGGGTACGGCGTTGGGCATCTTTGCGGCGGGCAACGCAGGGGCCGCGCTCACCACCCTGTTCGCACCGCGCCTGTTGACCTGGCTTACGGACAACAACACCGCACTGGAAGGTTGGCGCACCCTGCCCAAGCTCTATGCCGGGCTGCTGGTGCTGGTGGCGATCATCCTGCTGCTCCTTGCGCGCAACAAGGTCCCAACGGCCGGCAAGTCATTCAGCCAGCGCATAAGGCCGCTCCGGGCCGTGCGGGTATGGCGCTTCGGCCTGTACTACTTCTTCGTATACGGCAGTTTCGTGGCACTCTCCCAGTGGTTGATCCCATACTACGTGAACGTGTATGCGCTTTCGATCGTCAGCGCAGGGATGATGACCACGATGTTCAATCTGCCAGCCGGTTTGCTGCGCATCGCAGGTGGCATCCTGTCAGACCGCTTCGGTGCACGCATCGTGCTTTATTGGGTGTTCGGCGTGTGCCTGGTGGGCCTGCTCTTTCTGTTGCCACCGCGGGTGGAACTGCAAACACCCGGCAGGGGCATCCTGGCTTCCCGGCCAGGTGTGGTGGAGTCCATCACCGAGCGCGAAATCTTGGTGGTTGACGAGGCCGACCCCCGGAACCGCATGACCTATGCCTTGACGACGACCGAGGAAATGGACATACGCTTTGGCCTCCACCACGACGACGAGGGCTTCATGCCCATGCCCACCACCTCGGTGAAGCAACAACCGCAGGTGCGAATAGGTGATCAGGTGGCCAAAGGTGAACTGCTGGCCAAGGGCACCACGCACATCTACTTCCAGGCCAACCGCTGGATCTTCACCGCGCTGGTGTTCCTCATCGGCGCCATGATGGGCATTGGAGGAGCCGCCGTGTACAAGCACATCTCCGCCTACTACCCCGAGGAAGTGGGTGCCGTGGGCGGCATAGTGGGCGTGCTGGGAGGTCTCGGCGGCTTCTTCGGCCCCATCCTCTTCGGCTATCTGCTGGATGCCACCGGCGTATGGACCACCTGCTGGGCCCTCCTCTTCCTGGTGGCCATGCTCGCGCTGATCTGGATGCGCATCGCCATCGGAAAACTGGAACGCAGCAGCAGTTCCGGCACGTCCAAATAACGCCCGCCATGCACCGCACGCCCCACCCCCAACGCACGGCATGAAACAGCGCCTGCAACACGCCGTGCGCGACCTCTCCCCCGCCTACTTCGCCATGGTGATGGCCACCGGCGTGGTGAGCAGCGCGGCCCATTTCATGGGCATGGACGCCATTTCCCGGCCACTGTTCGCGGCCAACATCTTCTTCTATGCCGTGCTGTGCGGCCTGGCCGCGATCCGGTTGATGTGGTTCCCGGGCCGTGTGCGGGAAGACCTGCTGGACCACCTGCGCGGCATGGGCTTCTTCACGGCACCCACGGCCACCGCCGTGCTGGGCGCGCAATTCATCCTGCTGGAAAATGCGTTCCCGATCGCCATGGGCTTGTGGATCATCGCCGTATTGCTATGGACGCTGATCACCTACACCGTGTTCTCCAACCTCACGATCAAAGGCGAAAAACCTTCCTTTTCCGAAGGCATCAACGGTGCGTGGTTGCTTTCGGTGGTGTCCACGCAAAGCCTGGCGGTGCTCAGCGCCAAGCTTTCCGTGCACTACGTGGACCACAAACTGATCCTGAACTTCTTCAGCTTCGCCATGTGGCTCTGGGGCGGCATGCTCTACATCTGGATGATCTCCCTGATCTTCTACCGCTACACTTTCTTCAAGTTCAACCCCGGAGACCTTACCCCGCCTTACTGGATCAACATGGGTGCCATGGCCATTTCCACCCTGGCCGGGTCCCTGCTGATCCTCAACACGCCGCACGCCCCTTTCCTGCTTTCCACGCTGCCCTTCCTCAAGGGCTTCACCATATTCTATTGGGTCACCGGCACTTGGTGGGTGCCCATGCTTTTCATCCTCGCTGTATGGCGCCACGGCTACAAACGCTTCCCGCTCACCTACGATCCGCTATACTGGGGCGCAGTGTTCCCGCTGGGCATGTACACCGCCGCCACGTTCGAAATGGCCCAAGCCATGGACCTTCAATTCCTGTTGTTCATCCCCCGGTTCTTCATTTATGTGGCCCTGGCCGCATGGGCCGCTACTTTCTACGGGTTCCTGCGTTCGCTGGTGAAGCAGGTGCTGATGGGCAAGCGGCCGACCGGCGCAGCAACAAGCTGATCGTCCGCTTTGATCAAGGAAGCTCGAAACGGGTTTCCCAACCCGTGCCCGAGGCCACGTGCTCCACCTCCACCTTCAGGTATTCATCCTTGCCTTCGCTCACCAAGGAACGTTTGCGCACAATGTTGTCGCCGGCGCGGCCTTCCAGTTCCCCGCCGCTGATCCGATCACCTATGCGCGGCAGGAACGGAAAGCGAAGGGTCAATGCTTCATCCTCCGTGCGCACCAAACGGATGGCCTCGTGGAACATCAACTCCTCGAACTTGCCGAAAGCCGCCTCCTCGTTCATCTCCTCCTGTGCTTTGGGGTCCAGCTTCAAAAGCCAGCCCCGGAAGGCGGCCAATGCCAGTTCACGGAGTTCAGCACGCAGGTATGGCGGAAACGGCGACCGCACATGTCCGTGATCGGCGAACCAATAGGTGAACGCCTGCCGGGCCATGCCGCTGGCGCGCAATTGGTCCAGGGTTACGGTGGTGCTGTCTGCTTTGTTCATCCGGGCCGTGCTGCTGTTGCACGGCATCGAAAATAGGCTGCGTCCCTGCGCCTATACCTGACCTTTATCAAGGGAACGGCCTTGCCGTGCGAACTCCATGCACAGCGCCGCTGCGGCCGCCGCCACGTTCAACGACTCGGCCCCGCCGAAGGCCGGAATGGCAATGGACTGCCCAGGTCCTTCGCGCACAGCTTGGGACAACCCGTGGGATTCGCTGCCCAGCACTAGCACCGCAGGGCGCTTCAACTGCTCCTTGAACACATCGCCACCGGCAGCTTCGGCCTTGTACACCCGCACACCGCACTGCGCGGCCCCGGCCAAGGCCCCTGCCAAGTTGCCGTATGTAACGGGCACCCTGAAGATGGAGCCCATGCTAGCCTGCACGCATTTCGGGTTCCATACCTCCACGCTTTCCGCCGAGCACCATAGCTGTGAAGCTCCGAACCAATCCGCAATGCGCAGCAGTGTACCCAGGTTGCCGGGGTCGGCCACATCGTCCGCAGCAAGCACAAAACCGTTCATTTCGGGCATTTCGCACTTGGCGGGACTTGGTTTGCGCACCACGGCCACCACCTCGTTCCCGTGCTCGAAGGTGCCCATGCGCTCCAAGTCATGGGCGGGAAGTACCCGCACCCGGCCCACGGCTAGTTCCGCTGCGGCCGCTTCGGTGGCGTACAGGTTCAACAGTTCCATGGGCGAGGCCAGCAGCTCGCGCACCAACTTGCGGCCCTGCACCAGGAACGCTCCTTCCGCTTCGCGATGCTTGCGCTGGTGCAAGGCACGCACCCGTCTCACATGGGCCGCTCCGCTCATTTGCCGAATATCTTCGCCCGCCGTGGCATGGTCCTTTCAGGATAGGCCGCGCAAAATAGCCCACGCAAGCCTCTCCGTGCCCCGTCACAAGGTCCATATTCCCCTGTTGGTGGCGGTTGTTGCGCTGTTCGCGGCCTGCAATCCCACAAAACGCGTTCCCAAGGGCGAGTACCTCCTGGTGCGCAACATCGTAAGGTCAGATGCCAAGGACCTCACGATCGATGAGCTGAAGTCCATCCTCAAGCAGAAGCCCAACAACAAGGTCCTGGGCCAGCGGCTCTACCTGCTGCTTTACAACATCCCGGACCCGGACAAGGCAATACAGCGAAAGGCCGAGGAAGATTCGCTCTGCGTGTTGCGGAATGAAAAACGGGCCCATGAAGCCGATGAAAGAAATGCCCGGCGTGCTGCCCGCGGCAGACCAACGAAGCCATACAAGGCCAAGGAATGCCGGCAAACTTGGCGGATGTGGCTGCGCAACAGCGTGGGCGAAGCCCCGGTGGTACTGGACAGTTCACAGATCAACCGGAGCGCGGACCAGCTCGGGCTGTACCTCAGCAAGGAAGGGTATTTCGATGCCCGCGTCACCGACACCGTGCATTTCAACCGTGTTCGTTTCCTGCCCAAGTTCTTTCCTTGGCTGTTTGCCGAAAAACGCGGCGGGCCCTACAAGCAACCCAAGGCGGAAGTGGAATACCGCATCAGCGCCGGGAGGCCGTACACGTTGTGCAATTCTTCCTGGAGCGTGGATGATGCGGCCATTGACAGCCTGGTGCGGGCCTCACGGGCCTCCAGCCTGCTGGTGAGCGGCATGCGCTTTGACGCGGACGTACTGGACAAGGAACGCACGCGCATCACCGACCTGCTGCGCCGCAACGGATACCTGTACTTCAACAGGGACTTGCTCCAATTTGTGGCGGACACCAGCGCCGGGGACCATGAAGTGGACCTTCAGTTGCGGTTCGAACGGCCCGCAGCCCGTGGCAAGCGCGGCCTTGCCGGCACGCCGGAAGGCACCGTGTACCGCATCAACCGGATCACCGTGGACATTACCGGCGGCAAGGACACGGGGCCCAGGCCGGCAACGGTGGACACCGCAACATACAAAGGTGACAAGTACCTCTACTCCGGGAAAAGGCCGGCCTACCGCCCCAGGGCCCTGGCCGGCAACATTCCCCTGGATACCGGCGTGGTGTACAACCAGACCATCAACGACTGGACCTACCGGCGACTTACAAACCTGCACGTTTTCGACCGCGTGGACATCGCCTACGACACCGCCGGCACCCTTGGCAGGAACCTTGCAAATTGCCACATCACCCTATTGCCTTCAAAGCGCCAAAGCATCAGCCTGGAAGGTTTCGGAACCAACCGGGGCGGGTTCCTGGGCACATCCGTAAGCCTCAACTACCGCCATAAGAACCTGTTCAGGAGCATGGGCCTCATTCAGGCCAAAATGTCCTTGGGGCTGGAGGCACAGCAATCCCTGGACGGGCGCGGCCCAACCACAGAGGCCAGCACCGACGTGGGCCGGGAAGTGCTCTTCAACACCGTGGAACTCGGCCCGGAGGTCACCATCCGCTTTCCCCGGTTCATCATTCCATTCCTGGGCACCGCCGACCGCTGGCCAAAAACATGGGGCAGGCAAACCGCGGTGAACATGCAGTACAATTACCAGCGGAGGCCGGACTACACACGGACCTTGGCAAAATTGAATTT
>JAFDZY010000155.1 GCA_018266685.1 Bacteroidota bacterium | reverse complement strand
GCCGTGGTGGGCTACCCGCACGACATCAAGGGCCAGGGCATCTACGCCTACGTCATCACCGCCGAGCCGCTGGACCTGAACGACAAGGCTGCGGTGGACCGCATCACCGGCGAGATCGTGGAATCCGTGGTGGCCACCATCGGCCGCATCGCCAAGCCGGACAAGATCCAGTTCGTGAGCGGGCTGCCGAAGACGCGCAGCGGCAAGATCATGCGGCGGATCCTGCGGAAGGTGGCGGAGAACGAGCTGGGGAGTTTGGGGGATACCTCTACCCTATTGGATCCTGCGGTGGTGGAGGAGATCACGGCGGGGAGGGTGTGAAAGGCATCTTGCCTATCAAGCCGGATCGCCGAGGCGGTGGGGGGGTCTTCTTTTGGCCGCCTGACGGGCTGGGAGTTTATCCCGGCCTTGAGCCGGGACTGTGGTGTCCTTGTCCCGGCCTGCGTTCGCGTGTAAGCTCCCCCAAGATCAGGTGCGTGGGATAGTAGAAACCCACAACACATCTGAACTTTGGGACAATAAGAAAGAGCAAATGGACGGAAGCGCAGATCGTAGCGATGCTGCGCGAGCATGAGCAGGGCCGCAAAGTGGCGGACATCTGTAGGGAGCACGGCGTAAGCCAGCCGACGTTCTACCAGTGGAAAGCCAAGTATGGCGGCATGGGCGCAAGCGAACTGAAGGAGCTGCGCGCCCTTCGCGAGGAGAACACCAAGCTGAAGCTCAAGCTGGCCGACACGATCCTAGACCGCGACATCCTCAAGGAGATCCTGGGAAAAAAGCCCTAGGGCTCGCCGAGAAGCGAGAGATGGCACACTGGCTTGAGACGCAGTGCAAGCGCAGTGTTCGGCGAGTCTGCAAGCTGCTATGCTTGAGCCAGAGCGTGTATCGCTATGCGCCCAAGGCGAAGGACGACATTGAGGTGATCGAGCACATGAACCACTGGGTGACCAAGAAACCGACTTGGGGCTTCTGGAAGGTCTACAAGCGCGTACGCAAGGACGGCCGCGTGGTGAACCACAAGCGCCTACACCGGCTGTACACCACAGCAGGGCTCAACCTGCGTCGACCTACGAAGAAGCGCGTTCCGGACCGGGTGAAAGAGCCCCTGTGTTTGCCGATCGGCCCGAACATCACCTGGAGCATGGACTTCATGGCCGACCGGCTACTGAACGGCAATAAGCTGCGCACCTTCAACGTGATCGACGACTTCGGCCGCGAGGCACTGAACATCACCATCGATACATCCATCCGCGCTCAGTACGTGATCCGTGAGCTGGACAAGCTGATCGAGTGGCGTGGCAAACCAGAGCGGCTGCGGGTGGACAATGGCCCGGAGTTCATCGCCCAAGAGATGGAGCTGTGGGCTGAACGCAACGGCGTGGCGCTCACCCTCATCGAGAAGGGGCGCCCCATGCAGAACGGCCTGATCGAGCGCTTCAACCGCACCTACCGGGAAGAAGTGCTGGATGCCTACCTCTTCGAGAACCTCGAGCAACTACGCGAGCTGTCCATCGAGTTCATCTGGAGCTACAACAACGAGCGGCCCCATGATGCGCTCCTGGACCTGACCCCGCGCGAGTTCCTATTGAAATGTGGACAACTCCCTGGCCACTACACAGGCTCGCGCGCGGACTTCCCCACATTCCAACAGGACGATTACCACAGATCCACAGAAGTGGTGATCTTTAGGAACTCGCACGCCTGATCAGGGGGAGCTTACACACTGGGGCGATGAGACCGGTCTACGCAGTGATGACGTTCGCGGTCGCAGCTACTCCCTGCGCGGCCATACTCCAGTGGTCAGGGTGAACCACAACCGCCACGGCTGCTCGGTGATCTCCACAGTGACCAATCGAGGGGAGATGCGCTGGATGGTCTTCAAGGGAGCACTCAACAGCAGCATCCTGATCGGCTTCCTGAGAAGACTGGTGAAGGACAGCGACAGCAAGGTGTTCCTGATACTGGACAACCTCAGGGTGCACCATAGCAAGCCTGTGAAAGCATGGCTCGCCGAGCATGTGGACCTGATCGAGGTCTTCTACTTGCCGAGCTACTCTCCGGAACTCAACCCAGTGGAGGTGGCCAATGCAGCGTTGAAGGATGCCGTTACCAAGCATGCACCCGCACGAAAGAAAGGCCAGCTCGAACTCTTCACATCACGCTTCCTGCGCTCGCTCCAGCGACGACCCAAGCGCATCATCGCCCTGTTCCAGAAAGACACCGTTCGTTACGCTGCCTGAGTCCAGATCATGAATGCCGGATCAATAATGAAACGGCGAGAGTCTCACTCTCGCCGTTTAAGAGCAATCCGGTGCTCTATCCAACTAAGCTACGCCCCCTGCGTCTTATTCAACAGGTGGGGGCGGAGGGACTCGAACCCTCGACCGCCGGGTTATTTTTGCATGCACACTTACCAAATTTGTGCAGGTGTCTCCTTTTGAAGATGTGAATAGGTTGTTCCATTAGTTATACGATGTTTTTCCAATAATAGTCGACCTGGAGGAAAAGTCAAGACTCAAAACGAAATTCTTAGATTATCTATATCAGAACAGGTATATAAGCGTCCTGATTGCATCTTCAACATCAATTCCACCAACACACCTAAATAGTTCATATGTGCTTCAAACTATGCTTCTGGTTTGCAAGTTTCTCTGGGGTGTCGTTAGGTTGCACTGTACAGGTAGCTTGGAAAAGGAGTTCGCCCCCGTCGTATTCATCAATCTTTGACGCAGCGCACGGAATGACCGAAGCCTCCATTTTGGCCATATCTGGACAGCTCCGCAGTGTTTGCGTACAAGTACCGAAACCAATAGCCCCCAGAACCAGTCTCTGAAGCACTCCACCAGGTAGCACTGAAAGTAAGAAGGTTGACGCCACCAACACAGTTCACGCAACCGCCTGGGAGGCCTGTGAAGCCACTTTCGTTTGTAGCTCCATTGTTCGGGCCAAGCCAATATTGTGTTCCCGTACTTCTCATCTTATCTCCTGCTACGTTTTCACCTCCCAAATAGTTAGTGAGCATTGTCCACTCCGTATCTGTTGGCACGTGCCAACCGTTGGGGCACACATTACGCGGGTCGACCACCGAATACCAGTTGTAGAGCTTCCCGTAGGGAATCTCATATTGGCTGTCGAAGTTGACATGGGCCCAACCACCAGTTATAAGAGTATCCCACTGGGACAAATCTGTCACGTTCGGTATGGGGTCGCCATTGGAGTAGGTGGTCGTACTCAGGTTCTCGGCCATCCATTCCTGCCCATTATTAAGGATTATGGTGCTGTAGGTATTGCCGGTAATATCCGTAACGCCCGAGCTAGGGATGAAGATGAATGTCGTGGTGAACTGCACCTCATTGCCATACACGGTGCTAACGGCGTTAGTGGCATACGCCCGCAGGTAATAGGTGGTGCTCGGTTGCAGCCCGGTGAGGTTGCTGGTGAAGTTGCCCGTACCGGTACCATTGGTCGTCACGTTGTTCGCCGTGGTCGGATCCGGGGAGGTGCTCCAGCACACTCCTCTCGCTGTAATAGCTGCCCCCCCATCGATGCTGATGGTACCGCCGCTGCTTGCCGTGGTGGCCTGCACGGCGCTCACCGCCGTGGTGGTCAGCACCGGGATGCCGTTGGTGGTGGTAAACTGCAACTCATTCCCATATCCGGTGCCGTAGATGTTCGTTGCCCAAGCACGCGCATAGTAGGTCGTGTTCGGCGCAAGACCTGTGATGATGCTCGTGTAATTTCCCACACCACTTCCATTGTTCACCAGTGAATTCGCCGTGGTTGGGTTGGGGCTGGTACTCCAGCAAACCCCGCGCGCAAGGATGGTTTCTCCGCCATCGGTGAGGATCGTGCCACCGGATTGCGCGGTCAATGCACCGATGGATGTGATCGGAGCAGTGGATAAAGTGGGCTGGCTCCCGTTGGCCAGCGTGGCGAAGGCCACCAGGTTACCATAGGCCACCCCCTGAGCGTTCAAAGCATACGCCCGGGCATAGTAAATGGTATTTGGTGCCAGGCCGGCGATGTTGCTGGTATAAGTACCGATGCCTGGGCCATCTGACGTCGTGTTATCGGATAGCGTGGGCATGGGCGTGGTGGACCAGCACACGCCGCGCACAAGCACCGGCGAACCACCGGCGGAAGCGATGTACCCCCCGCATTGGGCCGCGGTGGGGGTCAGGTTCACGGGAGGCAGCGTCACGATCTGCGGCGTTCCCGTGGTACCACCGGTGCTGTAGGTGATGCTGTCGATCTCGGTGACGGCCAGGCTCAGCACGCTGCCGCCGGATTGATGAATGCGCATCAACGGCGGCGGGGGCGTCAAGAGGTAGGTCACGCTGTCAATGGTTTCCAGATCGATGAGCAGGATGGACCCGTTGGTCTGGTAGATGTTCATGGTGCCCTGCGCGTGGCCAAGCAGGGAGGCGAGCACCAGGAGAAGGGAGGCAAGGATACGGTTCATGGCTATAGGCATCACGGGATCAACGTTGCACGATCACTTGCTTGGTGGCGGCGCGCGGGCCTTGAATAACACGACACAGGTAGTTGCCGCTGGCCACCGGCTGGCCCTTGGCATCATGCCCATCCCACTGCAGGAGTTGCGCGCCAGGCGGCAGCGTGCCACGGTGTACCACGCGCACCAGCGCACCCCGCAGGTCCAGCACCTCCACGCCCACCTCGCCTTGGCCATGCACCTCGAAGCCGATGGTGACCTCCCCGCTGGTGGGATTGGGGAAAAGCTCCAGAGGGGTCAAGGCAGCTGCATCATCAGGCGCCTGTGTGCTGATATCGTTGAACTGGTAGTTGGCCAGGCTGCTCATGCTCCAGCTGTAGGTGGTGCCATCCCAGAGGAACACGCGCATGTTGCCGCCGTCGAAGTCGGTGCTGCGCACATCGGTGATGGGGTAGCTTACCGTGCTGCCATCGGTGAATTGGAAGAAGACGACTTGTGCGGAAAGGGCCGTAGGAAGCAGGATGAGGGCGATAAGGAGGGAGCGCATATGTTTCGATTTTCGCGCCATACGGTACAGGCGGCAGGCTAATGTAGGGAAAGGGATCTTACTGATTCGGTAACGCACACATCCGATACCCCTTGGCATGTCTAATAAAGTGAAGGGTCTTCTCCCCCTTCAGCTTCCGGAAGTGCTTGTCCTGCGAGATGAGGGGGATGTGCAGGTGGTTGAGACGCGCCATACCCTTGCCTACCTTTGGATCATGTTACGTGAGCTGATCTCCCGCGACCCAGAGGGCTTCAAGCGCCTGTGCGAAGAGCATCAGGTGGCCACGCTGCATGCCTTCGGCTCCTCGGTGCATGGACCGTTCAAGGAGGATAGCGATGTGGACCTGGTGGTGGACCTGAAGGCGCGCGACCCGCTCACCTTCGGCGAACTGATGCTGGACCTGTGGGACAAGCTGGAAGTCTTCTTCGGCCGCCGGGTGGACCTGCTGACCATGCGCTCGGTGAAGAACCCCGTGATGCGCGAAGTGATCGAACAGACCAAGGTACTGGTGTACGATGGAGACCAAGCGCAAGTACTGGTCTGGTATCCTCCTGGCTCTGGATGCGATCGACATCCATTTGCAGGGCATCACCACCTACGAGCAATATGCTGCCTCCATTACCGTGAAGGACGCTGTTGAGCGCAGGCTGATCATCATAGGCGAGGCCGTCAACAAGCTGATGCTGCTCGACCCGGACGACCCGATCGAGGATGGCCAGAAGATCCGCGCCTTCCGGAACCGTTTGGTGCATTCGTACGATGCCACGGATGACATGACGGTGTGGGCGATCCTCCGGAATCATCTTGGTCCGCTACGGAAACTGGCAGAGGAGCGAAGTCGGTAATGGCCGTGGTGGCAAGCATCGGCCGCATCGCCAAGCCGGACAAGATCCAGTTCGTGAGCGGGTTGCCGAAGACGCGAAGCGGCAAGATCATGCGGCGGATCTTGCGGAAGGTGGCGGAGAACGAGTTGGGGAGTTTGGGGGATACGAGCACGCTGCTGGATCCGGCGGTGGTGGAGAAGATCAAGGGGGGGAGGGTGTGAGGAATGTGCATGCAGGCCTGAAACAGATTCCCTGGTTTTTGGGCGGCCCCCCGCTCTTGGCCGGAGGTTGTCGGAGGAGCGGGGTCGCGCTTTCCGCTGCAAGTCCTCGCTCCCCTTCGGCTCCGCTCAGGGTCGCTGTGGGCTGTCCGCTGCAATCGCTCACGCGGAATAGCGCAGCACACAGTGACAACACATGACTATGCATTGTGCGTCAACCGCATTGGCATACCTTCCGCCAACTTTACATTGAAATGGAGACAGCCGAATACCTCTTTGACCTTGACGACCAGCAGATTTTCTCAGCTAAAAATTCAGATCTAAAGGCGAAGGTGCTCCGGTACCACCTCATGCCTAGGCTGAATAAGCTGCTAAAAGTGGCCATGCAACAAGCTCAGGCCATTTTCGAGGTAGACCTAATGGAACACAGCACCATATCCCAATCACCTGGTTTCCGGACGGATAGACGAAAGGGGGAAATAACAATGGACTATGATTGGTGTAAGATTGGACTAACTGGTGTGCGAAAGCCGATCTGGAGCAAGATCCATAATCGCAAGACCGGGAAATCCCCTGTAGTCAGTTATATCTCATGGGATCTGGAATTGATCGACCAAGGACTTGTGGCTACCGTTAGCCTTCCTGCAAACGGTCCTTTCACCAAGGGGTAGTTCGAAGAACCTGTTGAGAACTTGAGGTTGGAGGATCTTGACAATGTGGATCCTGATCGATCACTTCGCAGCATGAAGAAGCGCCCTGCCCGCAGCCTGTTCGACGAGCATTTCAGGGACCAGGCCTTGGAGAAGATCAACGACGTGCTGCCCCGGCTGTCACGCTTGGTGAACTGGGAGGCCTTCCGCCCGGAAGTGGAAGCGCACTTCCCGGTACGGGACCCCAAGAAAGGAGGGCAGCCTCCTTACGACCGCCTGATGCTCTTCAAGGCCGTGGTGCTCATGGAGCTGTACGGGCTGAGCGCCGAGGCGTTGGAATACCAGGTGAATGACCGCCGGAGCTTCCAGCGTTTCCTGGGCCTGCAGCCCCAGCATCAGGTTCCCGACTCCACCACGGTGCGCCTGTTCGTGGAGCATCTGACCAAGGCCAAGGCCATGGAGGGGCTGTTCGCATCCTATCACGCCCGGTTGAGCAAAGCGGAATTGGTGGTGAACCAAGGCAAGATCGTTGATGCGAGCATGGTGCATGCTCCCATCCAGCACAACAAGCGGGAGGACCGCGAACTGCTTGAGAACGGCGAGGTGCCCGCCAACTGGTCTGCGCGCAAGAAGGCACAGAAGGACCTCGACGCCACGTGGGCCAAGAAGAACAGCAAGAGCTACCACGGGTACAAGAACCATGTGAAGGTGGACGCCCAGAGCAAGCTGATCGATCATTACGTGGTGACCACGGCCTCGGTCCCCGATGGGGAGATGGCCTGGGAGCTGCTTGATGAGCGCGATGAGGGCCAGGACCTGTACGCCGACAAAGGCTATGACTGGGAGGATGTGAAGGAGGGCATCGCGCTGGCCAAGATGGAGGACCGCACCCACAAGAAAGCTCGTCGCAACAAGCCCCTCACCGAGCAGGAAGAGGCCCGCAACAAGGAGCTCGGCCGGACCCGCGCCCGCGTGGAGCATGTGTTCGGCAGCATCCATAAGCAGTTGCACGGGTTGAGCGTCCGCTGCATCGGCCTTAGGCGCGCCACATTCCGGGTGGGCCTCACCAACCTGTGCTACAACCTGCTGCGCACGCTCACCCTTCTCTCCAAACGACCAGCCATGGGGAGCGTGTGACCTCGTGGATCGAAAAAGCCCGAAAAACGGGCTGAAAAGCCCTGCCGATGAACCGAAATTCAATCAAGCCAAATGATGCGCTTCGCTCAATACGGTTCTTCGGACCACCCCAAGGAGTCCTATGAGCTGCTCTTGCAGCCATTAGTTAGAAATGCAGGTAGCATAGCTACGATAATGAACCGTTCCCATGTTCGCTTCTACTCCAACGCCGTTGATGTAAAAGCCACAGCACCGCTAGCTGAACGCCTTCAGCATGTTTCAACCACAAAGGAACCAGAAGTTTTTTCGCTACAACAATGATTCCATTTCCAATCTCTGAATCAAAAGGGATGGATATTGCGCATCAGCTTGGGGAACTCTTCTTCATCTACGATACATGGATCAGGGCGGCCCAGGGTCTGGATGATCGTGTTGACCACATGCTTTCAAAACTTGATTCATTTTACGATTGGTGTGACAAAAACAACGTTGCTACTGAGGAAGCCGACGAGGAAGGAAATGATGCCGATGTTGATTTAAGTACATTTCCCGTTGAGAAGACTTCTGTGCTCCCAGCAAAGCGTTATCAAGTTTTTCAGAGGGACGACTGGAAGTGTGTGTCTTGTGGAAAGGATCCGCGAAACCACAGCATCACACTGCACATCGATCACATCATCCCGCGTTCCAAAGGGGGCCTTGATCAAGCAGACAACTATCAGACCCTATGCGATACTTGCAATCTTGGCAAGGGAAACCGCGATAACACGAATATCAGGGAACTTCACAGTTCTGGAAAATAACATCCTCCCCACTCTGGTGCGACTCCGCTCGTGCCCAAGCCAACCCAACCGCAGTATCACACGAACCTAGGCACTGGCGTGAGGTAGGGCACTACTTTCGTAGTCACTCTCCAAGCATGCCAAATGAAAGAGCCAAGCGCTGGCGTGCATCTTTTTCGTCTTACCTTGGTTGCCGGTGCCTAAATGCAATCGTGCCATGACCCAAGTTGAAAAGCGCATTATTGAAGCCTATACCGGACTTTGGGGCCATTTGAAGCCCAAGAGCAAGTTCGCTTTGCTTGAACGCCTTGTAGCCGCTTTGAAGCATGATGAGAAACCGGCAGATGCCGAATTCTTCAGCACGTTCGGTGCCTTCTCATCTTCCCGCTCACCGGAGTCCATCATCGAAGAGATCAAGGGAGAACGGAAGTTCAGGAGCAAGGAACTTGGACTGTAGCGCATGCAGTACCTGCTCGACACCAGCACCTGTATCTTCTTTCTTCGGGGCAGGTTGGACTTGGATTCAGCTTTTCGGCAGAAGAAGGCCAGCAATTGCTTTATCAGTGAGATCACCGTGTTCGAACTATACTACGGTGCGGCCAACAGCGACGATCCGGCGAAGTCCTACGCCACCGTGGACAAGTTCATCGCCGGATTGACCATAATCCCCATTTTCACATGTGCACGGCAGTATGCCGAAACCAAAGTCCATCTCAAGCGGAATGGAACGCCCATGCACGACGAGTTCGACCTGATCATCGGGGTTACGGCTGCAACCAATGACTTGACCCTGGTGACGGATAATGGGAAGGATTTCCGCTTCATCAAAAATCTGAAGGTGGAGAACTGGATGGCTAAGCCGTAAGTTCCCTCACTCTCGCGCGAGCACCAACGCTCGTGCGCGTAGGGTGTGAGGAACACCGCTCGATGGAAGCCCGTTTGTTATCTTTACAGCATGGAGGTCAAGCTCAACATACCGTGTGAACAGTTGTTGCGCGCGTTGGCACAATTGACACCTACCCAGCGGCGGAAAGCAAAGGCCGTGCTCGAACGGAAGCCGACCGGCAAGACCCCGGAAGCTGAAGAGAGCTTGGCTGAGTTGCTGTTGCACGGGCCTGTATTTTCCAAGGAGCAACTGCTCCGCATGGAGAAAGCCCGCAACGCCTTATGGGCCGCATTGCCAGCGAAGACGCGCTCCGGCACCTAAGGCATGCGGGGATCCTGCGCATTATCGCCAAGGGCGAAATGAGCAACCTGGGGAATACGACGACGCTGCTGGACCCGCACGTGTTGGAGGAGATCAAGGGGGGAAGGGTGTGAGGGTGCCGGATCGGAATGGACCCCGGAGGGGTCCTACAGCGTTGCAGAACAACCAGTGTGATACGACCCTGAAGGGGTCGCACAGCGTTGTTCGATCAACCGCAACCGCACGACCCTGAAGGGGACGCACAGCTGCATGTCCCCACACAAGTGGTGCGGCCTATGATCGCCATTGCGAAATGCACAACCTCGGCCACGCTGTTGGCCCCATGCCCGTATGCCCACCGCCATGCCATACGCGGACAACCCGATGGTATGGGCTATCTTCAACCCAGAATCCCCACGGCCATGGACCCCTCCCTGCACGAAGCCTTCGACCACGGCAAGCGCATCAGCCCGCAACTGCCCAAGGAGAAGCGGAACTTCCTGATCGACATCG
>JAFDZY010000154.1 GCA_018266685.1 Bacteroidota bacterium | reverse complement strand
TGGTGAATGAACCAGGCGGTACCGCCCGCCTGGCCCGGATCCCCGGCATTACTGTTTGCGGAAAAACGGGCACCGCGCAAAACCCGCATGGCAAGGACCACGCGGTGTTCATCGCCTTCGCGCCCATGGAAGACCCCAAGATCGCCATCGCCGTATACGTGGAAAACTCCGGTGCCGGCGGCAAATGGGCGGCGCCCATCGCCAGCTTGTGCATGGAACAATTCCTCACCGACAGCATTTCGCGGCCCGACCTGGAGAAACGGATGGAAGAGACCAACCTGATCGCGGACGAGGGCAACTTTGTGAAATTCGTGAGCAAGCGCAAGCGGCGATGAGCCAACGGGACAGCATAGCGCGCAACATCGACAAGCCGCTGGTGATCATCTACCTGCTGCTGATGGCCATGGGCTGGGCAAACATTTACAGCGCCGCCTACGACCCTGCGCATGCCAACCTGTTCGACAGGGCCCGTGAGTACGGGGCACAAAGCGTGTGGATCTGTGCTTCCCTGCTCATCGGCGCCGGCATGTTGCTGGTGCGCGGCGATTTCATCCGCAGCCTGGCATATCCCATCTACGGCTTCGTGCTCCTGCTGCTGATCCTGGTGTTGCTGGTAGGCCGCGAGGTGAACGGCGCAAAGGCCTGGTTCGGCGTTGGCGGGTTCGGCATCCAACCTGCGGAGTTCAGCAAGTTCGCCACGGCCTTGGCCCTGTCCAGCTACCTCAGTGGACTGAAAACGCTCAAGGAAGTGCGTTCCAGGGTGATTGCCGCCATGTTGATCCTGCTTCCGGTGGCCTTCATCATGTTGCAGCCGGACACCGGCACCGCGCTGGTAAGCGGCGCATTTGTCTTGGTACTGTACCGCGAAGGCCTTTCGGGCAACATCCTGCTGATCGCCATCATGGCCGCGATCCTCGCCGTGCTCTCGCTCATTCTCAAGGAGAGCACCATGCAACTGCCCTTCACGGACATCGTGCTGCACGGCCAGTATTTCCTGATGGCCCTCATTGCGGCCTTTACAGTCCTGGCCGGGCTGTTCGTGCGCAAGTTCGTCCTGAAGCACCACCGCAAGCGGATCTACGCCTACCTCCTTTTCGGGCTGTTGGGCAGCGCGGCCTTCATCAGCAGCGTGGACCAGATCATTGAGCACATGCCCGCGCACCAGCAAACACGCATCCGCGTGCTGTTGGGCCTGGAATACGACCCGCGCGGCTACGGCTACAACGTGGAGCAGAGCAAGACCGCCATCGGCAGCGGCGGTTTCTGGGGAAAGGGCTACCTCCAGGGCACCTTTACCAAGTACAAGTATGTGCCCATGCAAAGTACTGATTTCATCTTCTGTACGGTGGGCGAAGAGTGGGGCTTTGCAGGCACCACGCTGGTGGTGGTGCTCTTCGGGGCGTTGATCCTGCGCTGCATCCAGATCAGCGACCGCCAGCGCTCGCGGTTTACACGCATTTATGCTTATTGCGTGGCCAGCATTTTCTTCCTGCACCTGATGATCAATGTGGGCATGGCCATCGGCCTTGCCCCGGTGATCGGCATACCACTGCCCTTCTTCAGCTACGGCGGCAGCTCATTGATCGGCTTCACCCTGTTGCTGGCCACACTGGTGCGGCTGGATGCGGAGCGCCTGGAACAGTTGCGCTGAGCTGGTTGATACCATCGCGTTCCAAATGAAAGAGGGGCCGAAGCCCCTCTCTGCAAATGCCGCGATCTTGCGGATCAGAAGAACTTGGAGCGGTTGTCCTTTACGTCGGCCGCCTCCTTCAGGGCATTGAACACTTGGCCCATGGCGCGGTTGCGCACGCGGTCCGTAAGTGATTTCACATCCTCGGCTCCTTCAGGCATCTGGCCTGCCGCGCTCAATTTGCGCATGTGCGCCATGTACACGGCCAAATCGCCCTTCAGCGGGGCGCTGGTGGCATTGCTGTCCAGTGCGAAGATGCTTCCGATCACGCCGGGATCGCTGTAGCCGCCGGGGATGGTGTTGGTGGCAAACGCCATATTGCCTGAATTCTGCACGTTCACGTTGAACTCCTTGGCCAACGCCTGGAGGTCGGTCTTGTCCTTCATCTTGGCGGCAATGGCATCCGCTTTCTTGCCGTTGCGGACCTCCTTGGTGAAGGCCATGCGCACATCGTTGAGCGCGGGTACCCCGGGCTCGTGGATGCCCAGCAGGGAGCAGACCACGTAGCTGTCCCCGCTGGTCAATGGCTCGCTGCTCTTGGCATCTGCGGCGGCATGGTTCACCCAGCGCACCACTTCACCCGCATCCTGCAGCCCCGGCACAAAGGATTGGTCGGGCTTTAGCTGGTCCACCGGCGTATAGGCATAGCCCTTTTCGGTGGCCGCCTTGCGGAAGGAAGCCGTGTCCGGGTTGTTCAGCGAGAATTCGTTCGCCAATTTCCACGTGGCCTTCATGGCCTGCACCGGCGCGATCTTCCGGTCTATGGTGAGCACGCGGCGCTCTTTCCGGGTACGCTGGCCCAGCACCTCCACAATGTGGTAGCCGTAGTTGGTCTTTGCAATGGTGATGGCGCCCACGGGCTCATCAAAGCTGGCCTTGGTGAACTCCGGCACCATGCGGTTCTTGTCAAACCACTCGTACACGCCGCCGGTGCTCTTGCTGCCCGGGTCGTCGGAGAACTTCTCCACCATCGCCCCGAACTTGCTCCGGTCCTTTTTCACCACGGCCAGGATGCTGTCCGCGCGTTGCTTGATCACTGCGTCCTGTTCCGGGCTCTTGCCCTGGTTGCCCAGCAGGATGTGGCGCACACGGGCTTCCTGCACGTCCGCCAGCTCGGCCACCTTCACCAGCTTCCATGAATTGCCGTCACGGAACGGCCCTACCACCGCACCCGTGTCGGCATGGATGATCAAGGAGTCGTTCAGGTGGTCCGCCGTGCCTTCGGTGTAAGGTGCGGGCCGGGTGTTCTTGGTGTCGGAGTAGGCGGCCACCAGGGCACTGTCCGCCTTGAACCCGCGGGCGGCAATGAAGTCGGCCTTCAGGCCTTCCATGTCCTTGCGCGTGTTGTCGATGTCCTCCTGGGTGGGGGTGGCTTCAAAGCGCACATACGCAAAGCTGCGCGAGGCGGTTTGCCGGTACTTCCGGTCGTTCTTGTGGGCATCGTAAAAACGGCGGAGCTCCTGGTCGTCCACGGGGTACAGGCTGTCCGGTTCACTTTCCAGCCGTTGAGCCACAAACTCAAAGTCCGCCTTGGTGTTCTTGGCGGCCCAGTCATCCTGCACTTGGGCCTTGTTCACAAAGCAGCTCTTCTTCACCAGGTCGTTGTATTTGGCCTGGATGCGCTGGGGCACGAAGGTCTTCTTCTGCATGTCGTACAGGGCCAGGTTGTTCTCCTGCACGTACTTGAAATACTTGCGCAATTTCTCCTTGTCCGGCTGCCCGGTCCTGGGGTCGGTGAAGTTCTGGTTGTTCTTGAAGTCGGGCAGCACGTTGTTCCCGAAGCGGATGTCGTCGTACTCGTCCCGGCTGATGGTATTGCCGAAACCGGCCTCGTCGGCCTGCACCATCAGGGTGTGCTCGCGCAGCATGTCGTTCCACACGCCGTTGCGGACCTGCTCCTGGAGCTTGTCATCCACGGTGGTACCGTTCTCCCGGTAGAGGTCCAATTGCTGGTCCACCCGGGCGGAGAACTCCTCCACGCTGACGTCCGTGCCTGCGATGGAACCCACGGTGCGGTCGCCGCCGCCGGTGCGATGGCCCAGGAAATCGCCGATCACAAAAAGCGCCAAAGCACCGCCTACAATGATCCCCAGCAGCGTACCACGCTCGCGGATCTTTCCAATTACAGCCATCTACTTGATCTTAAAAGGGTGGCAAATATAGGCGGAGGGCCGCATGGATGCACGGCCTGCGGAAGGTACCCTGCCAAAGCAGGCCACTGGCCTGTCATTTGCAATTGCCGGGCCCTGCCCAGGAACGGCCGGAAAATGGGCGGTTTCAAGCGTGGCCTCCCGGCGACCCGCCCTTGAAACCGGCCTCCGCATCCACCACTTGGAGGTTCAGCAGGTCGATGCGGCCTTGGGTAACATTGGTGACCGTGAAGCGGAAGGGC
>JAFDZY010000153.1 GCA_018266685.1 Bacteroidota bacterium | reverse complement strand
CGATGTTCACCGTGGCCCACATGAACTTGATCATGGTCCATGGTGATGGCTCCGGAATGCAAGAGATGCTCCACCGTGTAGTACAGCATGGCCTCGCCGGAGGAGAAGAGTGGATGGTGCAAGTAGGCGTGGATATGGGGGCCGATGAGATCTTTCATGGCGAATAGGGTTCCTGGGAGGAAACAAGTGAAAGAAGGAAAGGTGCGCCCCCCGCTATCATTAAGCCAACGGCAATAAAGAAGATGTCCTCTTCCCACATTGGAGGATGCCGTGACTTGACCGCTTGCCCCGGCCCCCGAAAGCAAGGACCACGCTTACATCAACGAGCAGTAATCAGTCAGGAATGCCTGCAAGGACAATGAACCAGAAGAGAGTACCGGTGATCAGCATGACCACACGTTGCCGATACTTCTTCTTGTAGTTCCTCCTGTCCAATTCAGAAAGCCCGAGCTTCACGCCAAGGAAGATCTTTCTACCCAGGATCTTGGCTAAGATCAGCCATGGCGCGACCAAGAATATTCCTAGCAATTGGCGCGGGGTATAACCTTCATGGGCATGTCGTTCGAGCAGTTCGTAATGTGCCCTCGAGGCTTCCTTGAACTCTTGTTCACGATCCTGGACTTCCTGCAGAGGAACACCACGCTTGTCCAGTTCCATCCGCGCTAGTGCCCGTGCTTCGGGCTGCCATGTCCCCGCATCCGATGTCATCTTCAGAAGCTCTTCTGTTGGGCGATTTTCAATCGGCGGATGGAAGTTCATCGCGGTCAATTTATGCTGAATCGTTCGGCATGTGAACCGCCTTTATCTTTGAGCCAATGGCAACCAAGAAGATGTCCTCCTCCCACACAGGCGGGAAAGCCATAGACTGGCCCCTCGCCCCCGCCCCCGAAAGCAAGGACCACTTCACCCTCAAGCCGCAGTACGAGCTCTTCATCAACGGCAAGTGGCAGAGGTCCAAGGGCGGGAAGTATTTCGATACGATCAACCCCGCCAATGAGCAGAAGCTCGCCCGCATCGCCGAGGCCGGCGAGGCCGACGTGGACGCCGCCGTGAAGGCCGCCCGCAAAGCCTACGACACGGTTTGGAGCAAGATGCCTGCCCCTGAGCGCGGCAAGTACATCTACCGCATCGCGCGGTTGCTGCAGGAAAAGGCCCGCCAGTTCGCCGTGGTGGAAAGCATGGACGGCGGCAAGCCCATCCGCGAAAGCCGCGACTTCGACATCCCCGTGGCCGCCGCGCACTTCTTCTACTACGCCGGCTGGGCCGACAAGCTGGCCTACCCCTTCCCCGGCAAGTCCGTGGCGCCGTTGGGCGTGGCCGGGCAGATCGTCCCGTGGAACTTCCCGCTGCTGATGGCCGCGTGGAAGATCGCGCCCGCCCTGGCCTGCGGCAACACCGTGGTGCTGAAGCCCGCCGAGACCACCCCGCTCACCGCACTGCTGCTCGCCGAACTGATCCAAGAGGCCGAACTGCCCGATGGCGTGGTGAACATCGTCACCGGCGCGGGGGCCACTGGCGCGGCCATCGTCAACCATCCGGACGTCAACAAGATCGCCTTCACCGGCAGCACCGCCGTGGGCAAGCTCATCCAGCGCGCCACCGCCGGCACCGGCAAGAAGCTCACCCTGGAGCTCGGCGGCAAGGCCCCCAACATCATCTTCGCCGACGCCACCATCAACCAGGCCGTGGAGGGCATCATCAACGGCATCTACTTCAACCAGGGCCACGTGTGCTGCGCCGGCAGCCGCCTCTACGTGGAGGAAAGCGTGCATGACGAGGTAGTGCGCAAGCTCAAGCACCGCATGAAGAGCTTAGTGGTGGGCGACCCGTTGGACAAGAACACCGACATCGGCGCCATCAACAGCCGCGAGCAGCTCGGCACCATCAACAAATACATCAAGCTGGGCCAGCAGGAAGGCGCCGACATGTACCAGAGCGCATGCGACCTGCCGGGCAAAGGCTTCTGGTGCCGCCCCACGCTCTTCACCAACGTGGCCCAAAGCGCGCGCATCACCCAAGAGGAGATCTTCGGCCCCGTGCTCGCCATCCAGACCTTCCGCACCATGGAAGAGGCCCTGCAAAAGGCCAACAACACGCCCTACGGCCTCAGCGCCGGCGTGTGGACGGACAAGGGCAGCAAGATCTTCAACATGACCACCAAGCTGCGCGCCGGCGTGGTCTGGGCCAACACCTTCAACAAGTTCGATCCCACCTCACCCTTCGGCGGCTACAAGGAAAGCGGGTATGGCAGGGAAGGTGGGGTGCATGGACTGGGGGCGTACTTGAACCTCAACTGAGACGAGCGTATCTTTGAAACACCATGAAGATCGTCGTTGAGGTGAAGGAGAGCAAAGCGGAGTTCCTGCTGGAACTGTTGCGGAATTTGCCTTTCGTGAAGTCCGCCTCCATGAACACGGAGAAGGAAACGGTGCTGGAGAGCGTGCGCACGGCAGTGGAACAAATGAAGCAAGTGAAGGCCGGCAAGATCAAAGGCCGCCCGGTGCAGGCGCTCTTGGATGAGCTTTGAGGTACGCACCTTGCCGGAGTTCGACCAGAGTGCCAAAGCGCTGGCCAAGAAGCACGCATCACTGAAGCATGACCTTCAGGTATTGGTGGCTGTGCTTGCGGAAAACCCCAAGCAAGGAACTGCTTTGGGCAAAGGGTGTTACAAAGTGAGGATGAGCATTGCATCCAAGGGTAAAGGCAAATCCGGAGGTGCCCGCGTGATCACGTGTGTGCGCATCGTTGGCCAGGAGGTGTGGCTGCTCACCATCTATGATAAGTCGCAGCGGGCAAGCATCTCGGACAAGGAATTGAAGCAGCTTGTCGCGCAGATCCCATGAATAAGTTCGACCCCGCCTCACCCTTTGGCGGCTACAAGGAACGCGGGTACGGGCGGGAAAGAGGGGTGCATGGGCTGGGGGGGTATTTGGAATTGAGTTGAGTGTGGGCGTGCCCCCGCGTTGAATGCACGCGGGGTCGGGCTATCCGCAATAGTCCTCGCTGCGCTGCGGGCTACTTGCTTCTATCCCTCACGCGGCTAGTAGCCGAACAATCTAATGTTATGCTCGTTCGCCAGATAGGAAGATGGTGTCAAGTTGGTTATGTCCCAGTTACCATCGCCATCGATGTGAACATGATCGCGCTGGGTTTCCATGAGTAATTGTTCGAACGCCGAACCTTGCTCAGCGATAAATGTCTCGAAGTATTTTGGTTCGAAGTAGATGTTCTCCGTGTGTCCGCCAAGTAGGACCGAGAGGTCACTTTTTAGGTCGTTGCGTTTCCTGAGCTGCGGCACGAGATGCTCATAAAGGTGTCGGTCTTCATGCAAGTAGGAAAGTAGGAAGACGGTTCGACGGTCGTCCGGGAAGAGATCAACATGGATGAACTCCATGCGAGCGTCTGAATGGGGGATTGGCTTGCCGTCGAAGTCGAAGTCCAAATAGAAGGATCCGGAAGCAGCTATTGGATAGAATGCCGGTAGCTCGATCATGTCCCCTTGAACGTGTGACCAGTTCTCGGCCAGCAGTGCTGTGTCAAACAGGTCACGATTGGCACGTTCGTCTTTTGACGCATGCGCCCCCCAATCCATCGTGTAAGAGGACTGTAACTTCATGTGCATCGAATACAAGAACGATCTATACGCGAAGAGAAAACGTTGTTGGTCCGTCCCAGTGAACGGATCTGTTTCTATTGGGCGGAAGATCCCATCGTGCCCGTTGCACATACCGCGGAAGGTAGAGGCGAGGTGGCGCCCTATAGGCACTCCTGTAAATGACGCCGTGGTGCGATCGAACATCGTGGTATGACCACTAGATGAAATGTTGTTCAGGATGCGGTTGTTTTGAATGGAATGTGCTCTTGTGATTTTCGGCTTGCCTTTTTCCATAGAACACTCCGCCGGAGCTTTCGGATGCCAGCAGCGCTCAGCAAATGCTTCAGCCTCCTTTTGGACCTGACGCATAACCGGAAGCATGTCATCCTCGCCAATACTTGCGAGGCCATACTTCTTGCTGAGCTCGACAACGAACCGCACCCGATCACCGTTCATTCGCACCGAGCGAAATCCTCTTATTTCCTCGATTAGTTCATTGATCCGTTCTGGAGTGAGGCCACCTTTGCGCATTTGCGCCAATGCCCGCAGTAGTGGCTCGGGCTTCATTTGAGGACTGTTCAGCCACATCAAGTAGTTGGCTGCTCCGCCCATATCCAGAAGCTGGGCGAACATCATTTGATCTGTTGTCATCTGCATCATTTCACTCGAACACCCTGAAATACTCCTCGAACCGGTAGATCCGGCCCCATTTGTTGCCGGTGGCCTCCCGCAGGATGCCCACTTTCTCGAAGGCGGCGATGAGCTTATAGGCCGAGGCCAAGGTCTGGCCAATGGCTTCGGCGACCATTTCGGCGTTGACCACGGGTTGTTGGAACAAGTACTCCAAGAGCCGTGGACCGGAGGTGCTGCGGATGCCGATGCCGGGGATCCGTTGTTCAAGGCAGTCCTGTTTCAATCGGAGGATCTCGCGCAGGCCGTTGGTGGCCTTGTCCGCCGTTTCGATCACGCCCACCAGGAAGAACCGGAACCACTGGTCGATGTCGTTGTGCGTGCGCACGCGGGTGAGGTTGTCGTAATACGCGGTGCGGTTCCGCTCGAAGAAGTCGGAGAGGTAGAGCACCGGCTGCTTCAGGATGCCGGGCTGCACGAAGTAGAGCGTGATCATCAGGCGGCCGATGCGGCCGTTGCCGTCCAGGAACGGGTGGATGGTCTCGAACTGGTAGTGCGCGAGGGCGGCCTTCAGCACATGGGGAAGTTGCGTATCGCGGCTATGTAGGAATTGCTCAAGGTCGCCCATCAGCGGGTTCACCTCTTCCCATACCGGTGGAATGAATGAGGCATCGGCAAGGCTCGCCCCGCCGATCCAGTTCTGGCTGCGGCGGAATTCCCCGGGCGTCTTCTTCGCTCCGCGAACGCCCTGCATCAACATGCCGTGTGCTTCTCGCAACAAGCGGGACGACAGCGGCAGTTCCGGCATGCGGGCCAAGCTCCGTTGCAAGGCGGTCACGTAATTGTTCACCTCGCGGCGATCGTCCCGCCGCTCGGGATCCACATTGCGCTCGTCCATGAGCACCTCCTGCATGTTGGTGTTGGTGCCCTCGATCCGGCTGCTCACCGTGGCCTCCTTCACCACGTGCAAACGGATGAAGTGACCGATGTTGGGGACCAGTTCACCGAAGGCGTCGAGCGCACCTAGTTTGAGGGTGGCCTGCTCAACCAATCCTTGGATTTTGGGGTCGTCCAGCTGATAAGCCCGGTTGATGCGCTCAGGTATGAAGGCGCTGTACCCCTGAAGGGTCTTGGTGAGCTGTCCCGCATGAAAGTCCTTCATGGCCAATGCCTTATGAGAAGTATAAAAGTCGTCAGCGATTTTCAAATATCTGACGCAAAAATATAAAAGCCTGGCGCTTTTTTCAATTTCCGGCAAAAAGTGGCTGCCCCCGCTGGCGCGAGCACAATGTCATTAAGTCAAGGGAGGAAGAGCACTGTTGTAGCACAGGCTTCCAGCCTGTGGAACGACAACATCGCAGGCTGGAAGCCTGCGGACCATGATCCGTTGATAAATGCCCCCTTAACTTAATGACATTGGGCGCGAGCATCCACGCTCGCGTCTTGAGGCCCAATCCCATGCCCCGCCTCATCGTCCGCGGTTTTACCTATGATCTGCCTAACGGCCGGCGGGCTTCCTCCCTCCCGGGCTTGGCAATGCCCCTTGTCCTAACTTCGT
>JAFDZY010000152.1 GCA_018266685.1 Bacteroidota bacterium | reverse complement strand
TCATCACCTCCAACATTGAAAGCTACACCGCCACCGGTTGGGCACTGGACGTGGGCGGCGTGTATGTGAAGAAAGCCCTCGGCCTCACCGTTGGCGCCACCTTGCGCAACATTGGCTTTGTAAGCAGCGGCTTTACCGCCACCAAGGAGAAGTTGCCGTTCCAGGTGCAGTTGGCCGCTTCCTACAAATTCCGCCATGCACCCTTCCGCCTGGGCCTCTCCATAGACAACATGCAGCAATGGGACCTCACCTACCACGACCCGAACACCCCGGTGCAAATCGACCCCACCACCGGGGAGGCTCTTGTAAAGAAAGTGACCACCGTGGACCGCGCCCTGCTGCACGTGGTGCCCAATGCGGAGATCCTCTTTGGGCCGAACTTCATGCTGCGCTTCGGCTACAACTACCGCCGGCGCCAGGAATTGGCCGTGGACGTGAAGCCCGGTCTCTCCGGCGTCAGCTTTGGCATCGGGATGAAGGTGAGCAAGGTGATCCTCAGTTACAGCTTCGCCCAGTTCAACCCGGCGGGGGCCAGCAACACTTTCACCCTTGCCTTGCGCTTCGCGGATTTGAAGCGGAGCACGGCGGGGTAGGGCATCTGTATTAAAGAGGTTTACCTGTGGCAGGACCGTTGGGCCTTCGGCTCCGCTCAGGCCAGTCTCTCTATTCAAGCGTTGATTACGACCAGGCTGGCCTGAGCGGAGCCGAAGGCCTTTCGACATGTTCAGGGCAGCGGGTGCCGTGTATTGCTGTGCAGCCACCCCGCAACCCGTATTTTAGCGCACTGCCCGGAACCCATGCGCCGCATCAACATCGCCATCGACGGCTTTAGCAGCTGTGGAAAAAGCACGCTGGCCAAGCAGTTGGCGCACCACTTGGGCTACACCTACATCGATAGCGGCGCCATGTACCGCGCGGTGGCGCTGTACGTGCTGGAGAACGGCTTGGTGAGCGAGGGCAAGCTCCGCAAGGAGGAACTGCTGCGGGCGTTGGACGGGATCCAGATCGGCTTCAAGCACGATGATGCCAGCCAGCGCAGCGAAACTTGGCTCAACGGGCGCAACGTGGAGAGCAAGATCCGCGGCATGGAGGTGAGCCGGCACGTCACCCTTGTGAGCCCGGTGCCGGAAGTGCGCGCCAAGCTGGTGGCCTTGCAGAAGGCCATGGGCAGGGAAGGGGGCGTGGTGATGGACGGCCGCGACATCGGCACCGTGGTGTTCCCCGATGCAGAGGTGAAACTGTACATGACCGCGCGGCCCGAAGTGCGCGCACAACGCCGCTATTTGGAACTTGTGGGAAAAGGCGTGGAAGTGGATTACGCCAGCGTGCTGGAGAACATCACCCGCCGGGACGACGACGACCTGAAGCGCGAGGCCGATCCCTTGCTGAAGGCCGCTGATGCCTTTGAGATCGACAACAGCGACCTAACGGCCAGTGAGCAGTTTGAACTGGCACTGGGGCAAGTGCTGAAAACAGTGGGGGAGCAGGCCGAGGCGTGAACGATTACTGTTCCGCGAAGGGGTCTTCCTCCCGGAATGGTAGTGGGCCGAATTGATTAACTTGCAGGTAGGTACCCGGATTCCAATGAGACGCTGTTGGCCATTGATATTGGCAGCCATGGTTTGCCCTGCATGGAGCGTTGCCCAGCCAGGGAGTGTGGACGGGAGCTTCAATGTATTGGATATTGGCTATGGAAATGGGGATGGTGCGAATGACGCAGTTCGCAGCATTGCTTTCCAGCCGGACGGAAAGATCGTCATTGGAGGGTACTTCACCTCCTACAATGGATCGCCTTGCAATTTCATTGCCCGGTTGAATGCTGACGGAAGCATGGACGATTCTTTTGATACGGGGACTGGTGCGGACCAGGCAATCACTTGCACCATCATTCAGCCGGACGGGAAAATGGTTCTTGGGGGAAATTTTACCTCACTTAATGGAATCCCGTGTGGCCACATGGCCCGGCTAAATTCGGACGGCAGCATGGATGGCGGCTTCAACCAGGGGACCGGAGCAGATAATTCGCTTTGGGCGATCGCGAGGCAACCTGATGGTGCGATGATCATTGCCGGTGGATTCAGTTCATACAACGGCACGGGCAGAAACCATGTCGCAAGGATACTTGCGGATGGAAGCTTGGATACTGCTTTCGACCCAGGTTCCGGCACGGACGGAGTTGTGAAAGCAATTGCCCTTCAACCGGACGGCAAAATCTTGTTGGGAGGAATTTTCAACACTTTCAACGGTATGCCTAGTGCAAACATCGCACGGATCAATACCGATGGGAGCTTGGATAATACTTTTCAAATTGGAGCGGGACCGGATTCGTATGTGACATCAATTGCCGTTCAACCGGATGGCAAGGTGATTGTTGGCGGCTATTTCACTTTGTTCAACGGAATTATGGCCAATCGCATCACGCGGCTCAATGCGGACGGGAGCGTGGATAGTACATTCAATTCCGGGACGGGAGCATCAAACAACGTATGGGCCACGGCGATCCAACCGGACGGAAAAATCATCATTGGGGGGGAGTTCCTAAGTTATAATGGTACTGCTCAGGCCCGAATCACACGGTTGAACGCCGATGGAAGCATGGACCCCTTCTTCAATAGTGGTACAGGGGCAGACTATACGGTGTCCAGCATTGTCGTCCAAGGTGATGGAAGGACTTACATGGGAGGGTATTTTTCATCGTACAACGGAACGGCCCGGAACAGTTTCATGCGTCTGAACATGGACGGGAGCTTGGATTCCACATTCAACCGCGGGACAGGTGCAAATTTCGGGGTTCGGTCCATCTTGGTCCAAACTGATGGGAAAGCAGTGTTGAGCGGTGAATTCACCTGGTGTGATGGCACCGTTCGGCATCGCATCGCGCGTATTGGCCAGGATGGAAGCTTGGATATGAATTTTGATCCCGGAGCCGGTACAAACGGAAGGATCTCTTCTGCCGCCATTCAACCGGACGGAAAAATTATTGTTGGAGGTGCGTTTACTTCATTCAACGGCATGCCCGTGGGTAGGATCGCACGGATTAACACGGATGGAAGCCCGGACAGTGCGTTCAATACTGCGGCTGGGGTCAATCTACCCGTGGAGGCAATGGCCCTTCAAACCGACGGAAAGATCATCATAGGAGGCATGTTCAGCCTTTGCAATGGAACCAGCAGGAATTATCTGGCGCGGCTGAACTCGGACGGCAGCTTGGACACCACCTTCAATCCTGGAAGCGGGGCCGATGAGTGGGTTAGGGCCATCGCTTTGCAACAAGATGGCAAGATCCTCATCGGAGGAGACTTTTTAACTTACGACGGCACACCTTGCAATCGAATCGTGCGGCTTAATGAGGACGGCAGCATCGATACGTCATTTACAACCGATGGCGGACCAAACGGCAATGTCATGGCCATTGCCGCCCAGCCAGACGGGAAGATCATTATTGGTGGTAATTTCTCGTTCTACAGTGGCATTCCATGCAGCCTGATTGCCCGGCTTGGCCAGGACGGTAGCTGGGACAGCTCATTCAATCAAGGAACAGGGATGGAGGGGACCATGGTTAGGGCAATCACACTCACTGCAAATGGGAAGATCCTCGTTGGGGGGAGATTCGATGCCTACGGTGGCATATTGAGGCACAACCTGGTCATGCTCAATGCCGATGGCAGTGTGGACCAGGTCTTCATCCCTGGTGCGGGGCCAGACCAGGATGTATGGGCAATTGCCATCCAGCCAGACGGTAATATCCTTATTGGAGGGGATTTTGTTTCCTATGATGGTGTTGGTCGAAACCGGTTTGCGCGACTGATCGGGGACATGGGCACATCCATTGTTTCCACCCATGAAGTTTCATCGCACATTTCCGCATGGCCCAATCCGCTTTCCAATGGAGAATTGAAGGTAATGGTTCCATGGACAGGAACCACGAGCATCCAAGTTTTTAATTCAATTGGTCGGCAGCTGAAATCACATACTACGGTCCTCCACGGCACGCTTCTGCAATTAAACCTTGGCGATGACTTGACAACGGGCCATTACACTGTTCGTCTCACGGCCGCTGGTGGCAGTGCTGTCATTCCCCTGGTGATTCAGTAACAATTTGCAGGTAGGTTAGTTTGCCTACGATCAGTTTCCCCAAGGCTCCGCGAACCGAAGGCATCCCTGGTCCATGCCAAACACAATGGCAGCGTCTTCTATCGGACCCAAGCCCACCGAGGCCCGGTTGCGGTTCAACTGTTCACGATCTGTGAAGTAGAGCTTTTCCGGCACGTCCCGGTAGTAGCCGATCAGCGAACCATAGCGCATGGGCCTGCCTGCGGTGCAATCCGCAAAATCATCGAACATCACCAGGAAGCTGGGCTTCAAGGTGCCGTCTTCCATGGCCTTTCTGAAGTATGGCAGGACCCGCTTCCATTGGGGCGATCCGGGATATTCCATGCCGCGGTGATGCCATAGCAGCAAGTGCAGGTCACCGATGCCATGTCCGATGGTATGCGGATCCGGAAAGCCGTGTTTCCCGAAATACTGAATGAGGTATTCAAAATTCAGGGAATCGGTCCTGTTCATCGGTTCTATGTTGGCGGTGCTGCTTCTGTAGCGCTGGTCTTCCGTGACCAATGAATCCAGGGTCCGGATGAACGCACTGTCCGCAATGGCGCCAAATGCCTGCTCGTTCTCCGTTCGGAGTTCCCGAAAGGGCCGGGAGGAAGAACTTCCCAAAAAGCCTTGCAATTGGGGCATGTCCGTGAACACGTACAAATTCAATCCATGCCGCACGCCAGCGCTCAACAATCCATTTGCCTGCACCGTGTCACCCACCTCCAGCGCAATGGAAAAGGCATCGAGGTAATCATAAAACGACCACGGATCGAGCTTGAATGCTTGTTGATAGGCTTGCAACGCCGCCTTCGGTTGTTGTTGTGCAGCCAGCGTTGAGGCGCTGTCAAAGAGCAAAGAAGCCTGCAGCACCTGTTCAGCTTGGCCGAAAAGAATGGTGCAGGTGAACATGAAGGCATAAACGAAGTACTTGCGCATGGCACGAATCTACTGCAGGGCCATCGGGTATAGCGCGCCCTGCGGGCGCGGCTTCCAATAGAATTCAAACCACAGATGGACACGGATGAACACGGATCACGGACCCACCTACCAAGCAAAACAACCTTCCCTATCCGTGTTCATCCGTGTGGACCCGCCTGCCGGCCGGCAGGTCCGTGGTTAAAGACTAGTAATGCGCCGCCAGGCGCATGGTTAAGACCCGATCGCCCTGGAATCTACTGGGCTTAATCGCAGGGAGCCTTAGCCAACTCACTCCAAACAGGGTCCGCGAAACCCGGCGGAAAATAGATAGCCAGCGTGGAGGTGTGACAGCAGAAGCCAAAACAACAAGGGCCCCGATTTTCGGGACCCTTGTGCTACTTGAAAATGTTGGGTCAGGGGTTGGCTTCCGTTCCGCCTTCCTCACCGCCCTTGGCAATCTTTTTCTTCCCCTTGGTCACCTTGATGGTCACGTCGGTTTTCTCCTTGTTCAGGCCCACGGTGATCTTGTCGCCTTCCTCCACGTTTTGGTTGATGATTTCCTCGGCCATGGGATCCTCGATGTACTTCTGGATGGCGCGCTTCAGCGGACGGGCACCGAACTTTTCGTCGTAGCCCTTCTCGGCCAGGAAGTCCTTGGCCTCGTCGGTGAGCTTGATCTCGTAGCCGAGCTCCCCGATGCGCTTGTACACGTAGCCCAGTTCGATGTCGATGATCTTGTGGATGTCCTCCCGCTTCAGCGAGTTGAACATGATGATGTCATCGATCCGGTTCAGGAATTCCGGCGCAAAGGCCTTTTTCAGCGCCTTCTCCACAATGCCGCGGTTGTTGTCCTCCTGGGCCTGGCTGCGGGCCGTGGTGCCAAAGCCCACGCCTTTGCCGTACTCCTGCAGGTCGCGTGCCCCGATGTTGGAGGTCATGATGATGATGGAGTTCCGGAAATCGATCTTCCGCCCCAGGCTGTCGGTCATCTGCCCGTCGTCCAATGCTTGCAGCAACAGGTTGAACACGTCCGGGTGCGCCTTTTCGATCTCGTCCAGCAGGATGATGGCGTAGGGCCTGCGGCGCACCTTTTCGGTGAGCTGCCCGCCTTCCTCATAGCCCACGTATCCCGGAGGCGCGCCGATGAGGCGGCTCACGGAGAATTTCTCCATGTACTCGCTCATGTCGATGCGGATCAGGGCGTCCTCGGTATCGAACATGTAGCGGGCCAGTTCCTTTGCGAGCTGGGTTTTGCCCACGCCGGTGGGGCCCAGGAATATGAAGCTGCCGATGGGGCGGTTGGGGTCCTTCAGGCCGGCGCGGTTGCGGCGGATGGCCTTCACCACCTTGCTCACGGCCTCGTCCTGGCCGATCACCTTGCCCTCCATGTCTTCCTTCATGCGGCGCAGCTTGCCACTTTCCTTCTCGGCGATGCGCTGCACGGGAATGCCGCTCATCATGGCCACCACCTCGGCCACGTTGTCCTCGGTGACGGTAGTGCGGTGCGTACGGCTTTCCTCTTCCCACTTCTTCTTTGCCGCCTCCAGTTCTTCCAACAGGGTGCGCTCGCGGTCGCGGAGCTTGGCCGCTTCCTCGTAGCGCTGGCTGCGTACCACTTTGTTCTTTTCCTCCTTCACCTCCTCGATCTTCTTCTCCACGTCCAAAATGGCCTGCGGCACCACGATGTTGCTGATGTGCACGCGGCTTCCGGCCTCGTCCAGCGCATCAATGGCCTTGTCCGGCAGGTGGCGGTCGGTGATGTAGCGCGCGGTGAGCTTCACGCAGGCCTCCACCGCTTCCGGGGTGAATTCCACGTTGTGGTGCTCTTCGTACTTCTCCTTGATGTTGTTAAGGATCTGGATGGTCTCGTCCACACTGGTGGGTTCCACGAGCACTTTTTGGAAACGGCGCTCCAAGGCACCGTCCTTCTCGATGTACTGCCTGAATTCGTCCAGTGTAGTGGCACCGATGCATTGGATCTCGCCGCGCGCCAAGGCGGGCTTGAACATGTTGCTGGCATCCAATGACCCGGAGGCCCCGCCAGCACCCACAATGGTGTGAATTTCGTCAATGAAGAGGATCACGTCCGGGCTGTTCTCCAGTTCGTGCATCACAGCCTTCATGCGCTCCTCGAACTGGCCGCGGTACTTGGTGCCGGCCACCAAGCTGGCAATGTCCAGGGCCACGATGCGCTTGCCAAAGAGCACGCGGCTCACCTTGCGCTGGATGATGCGCAGGGCCAGCCCCTCGGCAATGGCGCTTTTGCCCACGCCGGGCTCGCCGATCAGCACGGGGTTGTTCTTCTTGCGGCGGCTCAGGATCTGGCTCACGCGCTCAATCTCCTTTTCACGGCCCACAATGGGGTCCAGCTTGCCGTCCTCGGCCAGTTTGGTGAGGTCGCGGCCGAAATTGTCCAGCACGGGCGTCTTGCTCTTGCTGTCGCCGGGTTTCTTGGCCCCTCCGCCGCCGTAGCTGGCGCTGCCGCTGTCGTCATCGTCCTCATCGGCGCTCTGCGGCCCTTGCGCCCGTGGGCCGGGCCGGTTGGCGGCAGGGGTGTTGCCGTCCTCGGCCAGAATGGCTTCCACCTCGTGCTTCACGCTTTCGTAATCCACATTGAACTTGCCCAGCGCGCTGGTGGCCAAATTGTCCTTGTCCTTCAGGATGCTGAGCAGGATGTGCTCCGTGTCGATCTGCGGGCTCTTGAAGGCCTTGGCCTCCAGGAAGGTGATCTTGAGCATCTTTTCGGCCTGCTTCACCAGCGTGATCTTGTCCTTGTCCGGTGGGCGCACCGCGCTTGCGGGCTCCATGGCGCCCTCCACCATTTTGCGGAGGTCTTCCAGATTTACGCGCAGGTGCCGTAGGATCTTGGCTGCATTGCCATCGCCCTCGCGGATCAGGCCCAGCAGGATGTGTTCAATACCGATGTGGTCGTGCCCGAGGCGCAGGGCTTCTTCACGGCTGTAGCCGATGACTTCCCTGACCCGGGGTGAGAATTTGGCGTCCATGGCTAATTCAAGCTTTGCGGGAAGTGTAACGTGTTTCCTTCCCGAAGGGTGCAAGTTAGGTGCAACTGTTGGGGGGCAAGCTATCCCAAGCGTTTATACCGGGCCTTTCGGTGGGCATTTCTTTTATCCACACCGGCGTGTGGGGTTGTGGAAAAAACCATGCTTCCGTTCGGCTTTTGGGGGGTAATTTCGGGACCGCTTTCACGGGGCTGTCCAAGAACCGTGCAGAACGGCAGAAACAACCAAAATGGCAGAAGCAGGAGGAGAGAAGATCATTCCGATCAACATCGAGAACGAAATGAAGACCGCCTACATCGATTATTCGATGTCGGTGATCGTGGCCCGGGCGCTGCCCGACGTGCGCGACGGCTTCAAACCCGTGCACCGCCGCGTGCTTTTCGGCATGGAAGGTTTGGGCATGGGCAGCAGCCGGCCCTACAAGAAGAGCGCCAGGGTAGTTGGCGAAGTGCTCGGCAAGTACCACCCGCACGGCGATCAAAGCGTGTACGATGCCATGGTGCGCATGGCCCAGGAATGGAGCATGCGCTACCCCTTGGTGGACGGGCAGGGCAACTTCGGAAGCATTGATGGCGACAGCCCGGCGGCCATGCGCTACACCGAAGTGCGCATGCGCAGGTTGGCCGAGGAGGTAATGGCCGACTTGGACAAGGAGACCGTGGACATGCGGCCCAATTTTGATGACACGCTGGAGGAACCCACCGTGATGCCCTCCAAGATCCCCAACCTGCTGGTGAACGGCGCGGCGGGCATCGCCGTGGGCATGGCCACCAACATGCCGCCGCACAACCTTACCGAGGTGTGCAACGGCATCATGGCCTACATTGACAACAAGGACATTGACACGGCCGGGCTGATGCAGTTCATCAAGGGCCCGGACTTCCCCACGGGGGGCGTGATATACGGCACGGCGGGCATCCGCGAAGCCTACGAAACTGGCCGCGGCCGCATTGTGCTCCGAGGAAAAAGCCACATCGAGGAAGACCCCAAGACCGGTCGTGAAACCATCATCGTAACCGAGATCCCCTTCCAGGTGAACAAGGCCGTGCAGCTGTACAAGGGCGTGGCCGAACTGGTGAACGACAAGAAGATCGAGGGCATCAGCGACGTGAACGATTACAGCGACCGAACCGGGATCCGCCTGGCCTACGACG
>JAFDZY010000151.1 GCA_018266685.1 Bacteroidota bacterium | reverse complement strand
TGTGGTGATGGCGAGGGACCTCGCGGTGAAAGGTGCGCCCAAGGCCTTGAAGGCCGGCACCAAAGTGAAGAACATCAAGCTGGTGGAAGGCGACCACAACATCGATTGCCGGATCGAGGGCTTCGGCGCGATGGCGCTCAAGAGCGAGTTTGTGAAGAAGGCTTGAGCGCGTTGCAACGCCATCAAGGCTTGGTGGGCACCTGCCTCCACTGGTCGGTCCGGTCGCTGTTCACGTTGGGGTCGTACATCACACTGTTGGTGCCCATGTATTGGCCGTCCCGGTTCATCCAGTAGTTGTCGTAGCCGCTCTGGATCTTGCCGCTTTCCCCGGTATAGGGGTTGTATGCATCCTGTTCGCCACGGATGGCGTTGATGGTGGCGTTCTGCATGCGGTCCATGCTGCCCATGCGGTCCTGGTAGGCACCCATGCTGGCATTGTTGATGGCATCCCAGGTTTCCCGGTGCGTCTGTTGCTGGGCATCAAAGGCGGCCTGGTTGGCCTGCATGCGCTGGTTGTGCGCCGCCCAGCTTTGTCCGGCCTTTTGCTGTTCACTTTGCGCATAGGCGGCGAAGTATTGCGGGTTGTAGCGCAGGCTGGCGTAAGCGGAGAGCAAGGCGGCTTTCTCCTGCTCAAACCGGGCGGCGGGCGCATCCAGCCGGGTGAAGTAGTAGCTCCAATTCGTCATGTCGGGTGTTTCCATCATGGACCATTGCATCAACAAGGCCATGCGTTGGTCGCCTTTGCGCCACGTGCTGATGTTCGCCTTGCAGGTGTTGCGCCGCTGGCCGATGGCATACAGGCCGTCCATGCCGGGCTGCGCGGTGCGGGCCACTTCCGGTGCATCGCTGCTGCCGATCAGCTCATAGCCTTGCTTCCCGAGCTGGGGAACGATATCCTGTTGCAACACTTGTTCCGGGGTCATCGGCTGGCGCACCTTGCCGCCGTTCTGCTGGTACACTTGGGCCATTTGGCTGTTCGGCGTGATGAAGGACTGCAGGTTCACGTCCTTCACCTTCAGGTCCGGTTCATCCACATACCACGATTCGCTGGCATTGGTCTTCACCTTCCACCGTGCTGGCACTTGCAGCTGGGCCATGGCTATCCCGGAGAAGGTGCTGGGGAGGGTGATGGTCCGCATGCCGCCTTGATCCTGCATGGGCTGTTGTTGGCCGGAGAAAGCGTATGGCTGTTGACCGCCACTTGGTGCTTCTTCGGCGTTCCAACCTTGTGGAGCCGCCTGGTTGGTGGGTTCGGCGTAAGCCTTGCCGGTGATGGCCGCCACTTGGGCTTGTAACTTGCTGAGGTCAGTAGACGGCTGAACGTTGTTCTCGTTGGCTTCGGGTTGGGCGCAGGCAAGTAGCAGAGTGGCAACGGCAAAGGTGAAAATGGTGTTGTACGGCATTTTGCGATGGGTTCTGCCATCCCATCGGCCAAGGTCACCGGATGTGAACGATCCCAGGGCAGAGGCCCACCAAGGCGAAATGTGGCTCAATCGTCCAATCCTTTTCCTTCCAGGATCCGGTCCACGTGCTTCTCAATGCGCGCTTGGCGCGTCTTGGCCTGCTTGGCTGAACCGAAGTAGAGCAAGTAGCCCCGCTGCCTTCCCGGCGAGAGCGCGTTGAAGCCTTGCTTCAATCCGGGCATCTCCTTTAGCGCCCGACTGAATTCCTCCGGCATGTCGTACTCGGCAGTCTGCTTCATCGGCACCTTCAGGCCCAGCCGCTCCACTTCTGCCGCCTCCTGCATGTAAGCGCGGATGGTGGGCACCAACTTCCGGATTTCACGGAGGGATGTGAAGCGCAGTTGCCGCCCGCCTTGCACGTTAACGGTTTGCTGCACCAGCAGGCCCGCTTGGTCTTTCAGCAGCACGCCCTTGTGGAAGAGCACTGCGCAATAGTGCTTGAAGCCGTGGATCAGGAAGACGTTCTTGCCGTTGAGCGTGTAGCAGGGGTGGCCCCACTTCAGTTCCTCGGTGAGGCCGCTCTCCAGCGCGAGTTCCCGCAATTCCGCGAAGGCCTCCTGCCATTGGGTGTCCTTGTTGAAGAACCAGTCCACTTTGGGGTTCATGCTCCGAAAATAGAACGATGGCCTTGTTCCACGTGCGCGCTGCAAGCGCGGGCGAGTGGTTGAGCCAGGCTGTTTGCCAAGCACATTATCTCTTCCGGCGGACGCCTCGGATGTTGGGCAACACCCGAACAAAAGGAAACTTGCGCGCACTATGATGAACGGTCAACACCTCGGCAAGATCCTCCTCCTTGAGGTGATAGATCAAGCGGTAGTTACCGACGGAAATTTCACGGATGGAAGCATGCCCTATCTCCGGAACAATGCGTCCCATGCGTGGATGAGTCTTCAATCGTTCAACACTGGCGAAAAACCGTTCCACCTGCTTTGCAGCATGGAATTCGGAATCGCGTGCGATGTATGCGGCGATGGAATCCATGTCGTGCATCGCGTTCTCCGAGAACCTTACTTCAACCATTTGGCCATCCGCTTCTTCGCCTCATCTAGGGAAATGGTGCGTCCGGCTTCTGAATCGGCAATACCAGCGGCGATCTTCTCCAGTATGATGATGCGTTCAATGGCATCGTCCGCGTTGAAGCGATCGGGAAGGCTCTTCAGTGAACGGAGTACGGTCTTCTTGTCGAGGAGGTCCTCACCCTTTTTCATGTACCGAAGGTAATGGATTTGCCGGATTTCCGGAATCCTGCGCTTGCCGCAGGTGGATTACTGAAGGGTATTGCGGGAGGGCTAGTGATCACTCAATTCACACAACAGCCCACGCTCGTATGATGCATCCGAATAGGACTTGTGTGGGCATGAGTGTGTGGCGTTCGCGCTTGTGGCGGTGTTCCTGCACCTCACATCTTATCCCCCGGCAACTTCGCGGCCTGCTTCACCCACGCGATGATCTGCTTCTTGTCCATCATATCCTTTTCATGGATGTGCAGGTATCGCACCTGCTTCTGCGTGCTGGCATCGGGCGGAAGCGGCTCCAACAACGCACCCTGAAAGAAAGCTACCTTGACGTAATTCTTGGTCATGTGGAAGCCCATGAAGTACCGGTTTTCCTCCATGCCGTACATCGGCGTGTTCCACTTCACCGCCTTGAGCACCTTGGGCACGGCGCGGGTGATCAACGCATCCAATTCAATGGCCACGGCACGCTTCCAATTCGGAATGGCTTGCAGGTAGGCCTGTACCGGTTCCTCTCCGTAGCCTTTCGAAATCTGCGGGTTGCCGCCGGCAAGGAGCTTTACGGGTTGAGGTTTTGGCGTGGCCATGTTCCAAAAGTAAATCGGCAGGCTGCACAGCCTGAATGCGTGCTCCGGAATGGACCCCGAATGGACGCGGATCCAATCCGCGTCCATTCGGGGTCCATTTGTGTCCAAGATGAGAAACACGGACTGTAGCCTCACACCTGCAACACCCCCATATTGAACTCCCACTCCGCCGGGGCCTGCTGCGCCGCCTCGATCCCCATGGAGATCCACGTCCTCGTGTCCAACGGATCAATGATCGCATCCAGCCACAGCCGCGCCGCCGCATAGTACTGGCTGGTGCTGTCCTCATACTTCTTGCGAATGCGGCGCGGGATCTCCTCTTCGCGCTTAGGTGATCGCGGGCCGGTGAACAGGGTAAGGCCAGTGGTTCTGCCGGTTGTGCCGATATTTGTACAGGATGGGAACGCTTGCCGATATCCTCTCTGTCTTGCGCCAAGAACGCGCGCGCCTCTTCGCCAAGTACGGACTGAAGAGCATGGCCGTATTTGGTTCAGCCACGCGCGATGACTTCCGGCCGGACAGCGATGTGGACATCATGATCGAGGTTGATCGACCCATTGGAATGGAATTCTTTGACCTTGAGCAAGACTTGGAGCACATTGTTTCCCGCAAGGTTGATCTGGTGATGCGTGGTGCCGTGAAGCCGCATTACATGGAATACATCCAGAAGGACCTGACCTATGTCTGAGCGGACCGATAAAGCACGCTTGATTGACATGTTGGCGGCGGCGGAACGCATTGTGGCGGGGCTTCAGGGTGTGGATGAGGAGTCCTTCTTGGTGGACATGGATAAGCGCGACTCAACCGTTCTCCGGCTGCAGATCATCGGCGAGGCGGCATACCATATCTCTGATGGTTTGAAATCCCAGTATCCGGAGGTCGAATGGTTCAAGATCCAGGGCCTGCGCCACAAGATCGTCCATGACTACTACGCCCTGGATGATCGGACCATCCATCACATCGCCGTGGACTACGTACCGCCCTTGGCGGAGCAGTTGAAAAAGATCATCGAGGCGGGAGAGGCGTGATCGGACCCCGCGGCAGCACACGTATTACACGGGCGTCACCACACGGTGCGGCAGCAAGATGTGCGCTGTAAGCGCACTGGGATCATCGCCCGTAATGGCAACGTGGGCGAGTGGGGGAAGTGGACCGGTTCAATGAGTGGGGATCAAGATCCGGCCTGTATCTTTGGACACCAAGCAACAGCGGGATGACCTTCGACACCAAAGGGAACCAGAGCCAGGCCGTGGATCGGATCTTGGCGCGCGTCAGCGAACTATCTGCTGCTGATAGGCGTGCCTTCATGAAGGCCATTCGGCAGCAGGAACGCAAGGATGATATCGCGTGGCTGCACAAGGTCTGGGGCAAGGTGTCGCTGAAGGACAGCGAGATCACGCGCATCGTTGAAGAAGTAAGGACGGAGATGCATGCCTCGCGCTCGCCTAAGGCTCGTCGTTGATACCAACGTTTTGATCAGTTGGTTGATCGGAAAGCGGCTGCGCGACCTGGATGTCTTGCTGATGGAGGAACTCTTTCAACTGTGCCTCTCAACGCGGGCCTTGGCAGAGATCGCCGAAGTGACGCGACGGCCGAAGTTGCGCAAGTACTTCACGCAGGCCAGGGCGGAGGAGAGCATCGAGCGCTTGGGCCGTGTGGCGAAGGTGCTGAAGCGCGAACCGAAGGTGATCCCCATCTGCCGCGATGCGAAGGATGACTTCCTGCTCGCGTTGGCCAAGTCCGCAAAGGCGGATCTGCTGGTGGCCGGTGATGATGACCTGCTCGTGCTGAAGAAGTACGGTCGGACGAGAATAGTAACGCCTGCGGAGTTCCTGAAGGATCATGTGAAGGCGTAGTGGAGGTTACGCGCATGGCGTACCGCGATGGGTTGTTGCCCCACGGCACGTCGCCCTGAGCCTGCCGAAGGGTGGCAACGCAATTATTGGGACCGCGTGATCCGCGATGATGGCGAACACGAACGCATTGCGGATTACATCCGCGACAACCCCGCCAATTGGCACCGCGACCGATTTCGCGGTACGGGCCGATCATGATCGGCCCGGTATGGCATGGCTCTGCATGGCCCTGCATGGCATTGCGCATTGCCGAATTTCGCGTGACGGATTGCAGCGGAAAGCCCACAGCGACGAAGGAGCGAGGACTTGCAGCGGAAAGCCGGACCCCGCCTGCTCCCGAGCGAAGGCGTTGCGTAGCGAAGGGATGAGGCAGGGGCACGCCCAACCCTACCAATCCAAGAAGAGATACATCGCCAGCAACAGCAGCAATTGAATGCCCCAGATGATGCGTCCATCCTGGATGGACCTTCGCATCAGAACATCGATTAGCCAGAGTACCGCGCCCCAAAACAATGACGCGATAATGGCAACACCACCCCAAGAACTGCCACCCGTGCTGGTGAAGTTGCTGGTATCGCGGATAAAGCGCACCAACTGATAGGACATGAATAGTATCGCCGCTACACGGAATGGGGTGACCCGTTTCAGTTGCATCACACCTGCATCACCCCCATGTTGAATGCCCGTGTCAATGGCATCCTTCTCCGTATAAGATAATGACCAAACCGAGCAAGCATAATTGGACAATGAGTAAGACCGAAGTATTTTGGATGAATCTACGCATCGGCCAATCAGCAACGAACAGTACTAATGCGAGGAATACGAGCGGCACAACGATGTACAATTTGTACCAGTCCTCAGCAAAGGGCACCATTACGGTGAAGTACAAGGCACCACACAACGACAAAGCAGTAGCGATACGGAAAGGAGTGAGTTTTCGCAGGTTCATCACACTTGCAACACCCCCATATTGAACTCACGGGTAGCGGGGCTTTGTGAGGCCGCCTCGATCCCCATGGAGATCCAAGTTCTAGTATCCAACGGATCGATGATCGCATCTAGCCACAGCCTTGCCGCCGCGTAATACGGGCTGGTGCTGTCCTCGTACTTTTTGCGGATGCGGCCCAAGATCTCCTCTTCGCGCTCCTTGGTGATCTCTTCACCTCTTCCTTTCAGCGCCGCCACCTCGATCTGCAACAACACCTTGGCGGCCTGGTCGCCGCCCATCACGGCCACGTTGGCGCTGGGCCAGCCCACGATCAGGCGCGGGTCGTAGGCCTTGCCGCACATGGCGTAGTTGCCCGCGCCGTAGCTGTTGCCCACCACCACGGTGAACTTGGGCACCACGCTGTTGCTTACGGC
>JAFDZY010000150.1 GCA_018266685.1 Bacteroidota bacterium | reverse complement strand
GTGTTCGTGGACGGCCGGCCTTCGCCGCTCACGCTGGACCAGATCCCCGCCAGTGACATTGAGCGCGTGGAAGTGATCACCAACCCGAGCGTGATCTTTGATGCCAGCAGCACGGGCGGCATTGTGAACGTGGTTATGAAGAAGAGCACGCGCCCCGGCTACAGCGGCCAATTGCAGGCAGGGGCGGGCAACAACGAGCGGTACAATGCCAATGGCAGCCTGCTGATGCGGCAAGGCAAAAGTGCGATCACATTGAACGGGGGCTTCGGCCATTCTGCTTCTCCCGGCACCAGTTACAACTACCGCACGGACCTGGCGGACGGACTGCCCACCGGCTACTTCAGGCAAAATGCCGATGGCACGAACGAGCACTTGCGAGTCAATGGGCGCATCGGTTGGGACTACCACCTGAGCAACCGCAACACCATCAGCCTGATGCAGAGCGCGAGCACCGGCACGCGGGGCAGCACCGAGGACCAGCAATTCAGCAGCAGTGATGCGGCACACGCCACCACAGGCAGCGGCACACAGCACAACTCGTCGGACGGGCGCTTCACCAACTTCACTTCGCGGGCGGGCCTCAAACGCACCACCACCAAGCCAGGCAAGGAATGGAGCACGGACCTCACCTTCAACCTGTCCAACAACAGATCGCCTGCCACCACGGAACAGCGCAACGAAGGCAATGACCTGATCCTTCCGGGGTACAGCTACCAAAACCGCGACTCCAAGGGCAACGGGCAGGAATGGACCTGGCAGTTCGACGTTACGGATGCATACGCGGACAACCGGAAACTGGAATGGGGCTTCCGGAGCGACTATGAACTGAACAACTCGTGGATGGACGTGACCTACACCAATGACACGTTGGCCACGCTGCTCCGCGACACGGCACTGAGCAATGCCTATCGGATCGGCACGTTGATCAACGCCGGTTACATCAACTGGAGCACCAAGCTTACCACACACTGGAACATGCAGGCCGGCCTGCGCGTGGAGCAGAACGGCATGGATGCCAAGCGCACGGACAAGGCGCTGAGCTTTGACTACCAGTACCCCAGCGGGCTGGACGACCTGGGGCGGATCTTGTTCCCGGCCGTTTACCTGAGCCGCAAATGGGATGCTCCGGAAGGTGAGCTGCAACGTGAACTGCAGGTGAACATCTCGCGTAAAGTGAACCGGCCCAACTTCTATCAAATGATGCCGTTCATCATGAGCACGGATGCGCGGAGCTACCGCATCGGCAATCCGGTGCTGCGGCCGGAAATGAGCACCATTGCTGAAGTGAACCACCTGCTTCCCTTCAACGGAAAAGGCAATTGGCTTTCATCGCTCTATGGCCGCTTCACCTCCGATGTGATCACCAGCTTCACCTCCCCCCTGGCCAGCGACCCCAACATCCTGGTGACCACTTACGTGAACGGCAAGCAGAACCAAAGCTTTGGATGGGAGAACACGGTAAAGCTCACGCTCTGGAAGGGTTCCGAGGCCACATTGAACGGCAACGTTCAATGGATCAGCATCGGCTTGTCGCAGAACGGCGTGAACTACAGCAACACCGGAACCAGCTTCGACGGCAAGGTGAACATTTCGCAGAAACTGCCCAAGGGGTTCACCCTTCAGGTGAATGGTGACTACGACGGCCCGCAGACCATTCCGCAAGGACATTCCTTGGAGCGGTATTCCATGGACGTCACCGTGCGCAAGCAGTTCAGCAAGCAGTTCTACATAACGGCAAGCGCGAACAACATCTTCAATTCCCGAGGCTGGGGCAGCTTCTATGAGACGCCCTATTTCGAACAGGAAGGATTCCGCAGCTGGGGCAGCCGTGAGTTCCGGGTCAATGCCACGTGGCGGTTCGGACGGCAGGACGTACAACTTTTCGGCAAGCGGCCCGCACAGTCCGATCGCCCGGAACCTGGCCGCAGAAGCGGCGATGACGGAGGCGGCGAGTGATCCGTGGCCGCATTGCAATGCCGGCGGCACTGCGCCTCAGAGCGGTGCCATTTCGAAGGTGGGCGATCCGCGCTGGCCTTGTGCATCGTAGTAGTCGATGAAGTGCAGCTTGCGGAAGTAGCCCAAGTGGTCCTGGATGATGTACACCATGTTGCTGTACACGATGTATTCGCCGGTATCGAAGGAATAATCCTTCCAGTTGTACCCGATCGCATCCTGGTCCGTGCTGAACGGGTGTGCCAGTGTATCGCTGAGCGAAACAGTGTTGAAGTTGCCGTTGATCTTGGCCACACGGATACCGCTGTAGCCGTCCAGCACCCCGGTGACCGAATAGGCCAGGTAGGGATCCGGGGCGTAGAACTGTTCGGTGTACTGTGTAAAGACCAGGTCGTAGGTGCCCAGCGGCGGCGCTATGGCCACCACGCTTCCGGAGGCAAAGCTGAAATGCACATAGGCCCTTGCGGGATCCTTCTGCACCGTGTACTCCTGAACACCGGACCCGTTCAATGCAGCCAAGCTGAACTGGAACTCATTACCGTTTACGGCATTGACCTGCACCTTGTGCAAGCCCATGGGCAAACCCATGGTATTGAAGCCCATGTCCACCACGAACACCGGGTGCTCCGTGCGCCAATCGCCGAACGCCAAGCTGTCGGGGCGGCCATTGGGAAGGTCAATTTTCCAGGTATTTCCGTATCCGGTGGTGTCCGTGGCCTGGTTGATCTGGTCCGGTGTGCGGTGCGCCCGCATCAGGCGGGCGCCGTTGAGGCGCACCTGCCATCCGTTGGTGCCGCATTCAAAGGCCAGGTCCCAATCCATCTTGCTGTTGGAGGAAACCACGCTGTTTGAGGCCAGGTCGTACCAGATCTGTGCACCATAGTCGGAACCGATGTGGGCGATGCCTTCCACCACGCCTCCGCGGGCTTGCCTGGGCACGGCAACTTCCTCGCGCATGCAGCCGCACAGCGCACAAACCACCATCATGGCGCCGATCGGCGCGGATGCTTTCATCATTGCACGCTTCCCGGTTTTCCTTTCAGTTCCATGGTAACACGCAGGAAATACGTGCGCCCCGTGGCGAGCGGCACGCTTCCAGTACCTGCATCGCTGTGCGCACCGCCGTTGCCAAGGGTGGCATTGAGGTCCGTAACGTTGCCGATGTTCTTGCATCCTGCGGTGATCATGAGCCGGTCATGCCACAGGCGCTTTGCCACGGATGCATCGGCCATCACGTAGGCCGCGATGCGCCCGCGCCCCAGGCTGCCATCTTCCATCAGGATGTAGTTCTGCTGCTCGCCTTGGTACTTCGCAAATGCGGTAATGCTCCAGCCTTGCTTGCGCCAATTGCGTGTGGCATTGATGTTCGCCTGCGGTGCAAAATCGTAAGTGGCACCGCCGTTGGCAAGGGCCAGTGTGTCATACCTCCCTGTAAGGGCCGTGCCCGCCCCCAACAGCCAGTGGCCGCCATCCCAGTTGGCACTAACACTTCCGCCCAGTGTGCGGTACTCGCCCACATTGGTGTAACTGTACAGGGTGGCTCCCTCCTGCACGAGGGTGATCAAATTGTGCACCCTGTCGTGGAACGCGGCCAATTCAGCGCGCAGCACGCCCTTGTCCATGGGCTTCCGAAAGCTGAGCGAGAGGGAGTAATTGTTTGACGACTCTGCGGTAAGGCCGGGATTCCCATGGATGTCATGGTTCACGTCCACAAAGTAGAGGTACAGTTCCTTCAAGGAAGGCGCCCTGAAGCCTTCGGCATACGAGGCGCGCAGCGCGAGGGAGGTGTCCAGCTGCCACCGGAGGTCCAGCGAAGGCACCAGCGGTGCGGTGTATTGCGTGTTGTGCGCAACGCGCAGGCCGGGGCGCACAATGAAGCTGGGGGCTGGTTTCCACTGCATGGTGCCGAACGCAGCGTAATCGCCGATCCGCTTGGTAGTGCCGTCAGCCAACCGTTCCCCTTCGGCGGTTTCCACGTTGATGTCGGTGCCAAGCTCATAGCCGATGCGGGAACTGTCGCCTGCCGCGGCCCACGTGGCGCGGGCGTTGGTGAGGGTGAACCGCGAGTTGTCCGCCTCACCCGGAACGGGCACCTTGTCCAACGTGGTCAGGTCGCGGATCCACATGCTGCGCGTGCGGTCATAAATGTCGTGGGCCACGAGCGCATCCACGCGCCCGCTGCGGCCCATTTCGCCTTTGGCAAATACCGCATTGTCAATGCGGGTGGTGAGGAACTGGGAATCGAAGGCACTTTCCGCATAGGGTGCGCGCGGCATGCCAAGGTCGAAGATGCGGTCCTGCATGGCCTCTCCCTTGTAGTT
>JAFDZY010000014.1 GCA_018266685.1 Bacteroidota bacterium | reverse complement strand
TTGGGGGCCATGGCATCTCCGATGGTTTTCGTAGATCCCAATGTAGGGAGGCTACCTGAAATGTCCACGAATTAATTCGTAGATGGTTTAGCCCCGGATTTATCCCCAACTCTCGGACTGACTTAGTGTCCCGTCTCATTCGAAATGCTTTTGTTCAAATCGAAATGCGCTTGTCTCTATTCAACTGTTAGTTAAAGTAAATAAACATCTTACACATTCAATTGATATGGCCCCTCTGGGTTGGGGCATAGCTAGCCCCGACACGAACTCGCTGGGGGCCTCTCAATGTTGATTGGGTCTAAATCTAAGTTTCAGATCAGTTATCAGTATTGCCATATTGGTACTGAAGGGCCTCGCACAGATTCTGGACATTACCAAAGCCTGATTCATCGCGTAGTTCCATGGGGTCGAAATTCAAGCAAAGACTGATGTCCTTTCGAGAAAAGTAATTCCCATGAATGAGTACCTCGCGGATTTGGTCCCCATCGTCGGGGTATTCGCGCACTTCAGGATCACGACTCTCATAAAGGAAGCTGCGGTAACAGCGTTCGACGACTGGCCTTGAGTGGTTCTGTATCTCGGCAACAACGCGGAGGATTTCGGAAATTTTGAGATCGAGCGCTACCTTAGTGCTGAAGAAAATATTGCCGTTGGAATGGGAAGAGTCGTTACGGTCATCCACCAACTTTGCGTAGGTACCAATCTTGCTGTTATCGCAGGCAATGAGCTTCAAGAATCGGAGGATGGTGCGTTCATTGACGGCGCTGAACACAAAAGGCGATGTTGCCTCCAGCAACACCTTTTCATCTCTTGCGAATCCGATAAGCCCCTTCTCGAAATCCTCGGGTTGTGTCTGTTTGATCTGCCAGATATTGAAGTAGACGAAACTCATTGTGAGCATGTGGAAGGCGAGGAAGGCGAACTGGTACTTACCGTGCGTATAGTTCGTCTCGAAGGCATCCCACAGGAACTCGATGTATTCCTGCTCTTTCAGGCTCTTGAAGGAGAGCGGCAAGTAGTTTCCCAGTTCAGCGGCTTCCTCCATGGCTCAGATCTCCACACACTATTTGCGGCGATCACGGATCACCGCGACCCAATTTTCAAGGGCTTCAATGTCGGCCTTGAGTTCCGCCGGCCCGGGCACAGGCGCGCGAGCTGCTGCGGCTTGGTCATGACCGGGCAACCATTTCGAGCATTTCGTCATCGCTGTCTCGACAGCCTTGCAGTCCTCCGGAGTGATGTCGGCGATATTGGCAACCTGTTGCGTCTGAATGCTCGGCCTATAGCGTTCGACCACGCCACCCAGAAGCACTTCTTCGAGAGCGCGTTCCCATGCTTCCCGCAGTAAGCCGTACAGATACTTGGCTTCCTTCTCGTAAGCGTCTTGATGGCCGTCACGAGAGAGCTTGTCGGCAGTCTGCCAGCCGCTCTTCAAATGGCCGACCTTCTTCTTGATCGGAAGTGCAACCCACGGCAGTTCCTCTGCGCACACCCCTGCACCCTTGGAGAGGAACCGGACATGCTGGTCAAACTGATCTACGCCTAGCTCTTCCGCGAATTGCTTGAGGAGAAGCAAGAAAACGACATCGTGCGTGAAGACGATGACCTGACGGGTTTTCGCTTCCAGTACCAAGCGCCGCGCCACACTCTGACGCCATTGGTAATCAAGTGAGGAGACGGGGTCGTCAAACACGATGCCGGACGGATCGTCAGCCGTACTGAGTTCTGCAAAGAATGCCGCGATGGAAAGGCAGCGCTGTTCACCCTCGCTCACAACCTTAGGCAGGTCGACTCCGGGGGCGCGTGTGAGAACAAGCTTGTGGTAGAAGACGCCATCCGTGCCACCGAGTTCCTTCAACTCGACTTCGATGTGGCTGAAGGATAGATTGACCAGCTCGTCTCTGAAACTCTGCTTGAGCCGCTGCGACACAACTGTCTTTGTAACGGCGCTGCTTTTCTGTGTAATCGCCTGAGTCTTGGTTTCGTCGATGCACAGCCCGTAAGCGGCGTACTTCTTCCGGCGCTCGATGTCATCAAGGACGGTCTTCATATTTATTGCCAACAGCTTACGGGCGCGCAGCTCCTGCGCCTCGGCAGTCATGCGTTTGCGCGTCTCGTCAGTTGCGCTGGTACGCAGCGTCTTGATTCGGGCTTCAATCTCTCCGGCAAGCGACTCGGTTTCACGGACTACGGACACGAGGATGGGGCTATCGGCGGCAAAATCCTTGTCATCGACGAGTGCCGCAACGACAGATCTGCGACGGCTTTCGTTCGCAGCCAGTACTGCGGCAATGGCATCCGCGACCGGCTCATGGTCAATACGGATCTCCTTGAGCGTTTCCACAACGGCTTCGGTTGTCGTCCGGAGTTCGACGAATGTCTTGCGCAGCCGAGCGAAATTCTCCCTGATCCGCTGAAGTTCGCGCTCCGTCGTCGAGGCGACGAACGCTTCAAACTGCTTGAGCCGATGAGCAGCCGCGTGATCGAGGTCCTGCTGGCACAGCACGCAATGCGCCCCATCCTCTACAACCGGAAACGCTTTGTCGGGATAGGCCAACTCCTTCGAAAACTGGCGGGCGGTTTCCCAAAGAGCTTTCCATGCCTCTGAACCCGTCCCGGCCAGCATGCCTTCAGGAAATGTCGCCTCTCGCAATCGCTTTGCTTCTTCACTCTTGCGCCGGCCTTCGGTTCGCGCATTGAAGACGGCGGCCACGGCATCGACTGAAAGCGCTGCGTCCATATCCTTGAGATGCTGGGTAAAGGCCCGCACACGCCCCGCGCGCAAGATGAGTTGCCGGATCAGCCTCTCGGGGTCATTGACCTGCAAATCGAGCAGCGACTTCTCCAGGAGTGCAAGCCGAGCTTCTTCCTCTGGCGCTAGACTCCCGAGCACCAGGACGGCGTCTGGTCTGGTGAGCGAACTGATGTTCATTAGAAACTTCGCAACGGCTGTGCCTTCCGGAATTTGCGCCTGAACAACGGTGAGCGCATTCGAGGCTAGCGCGCCCTGTTCAATTTCGAGTTTTGCACGGACGGCCTTGCAGGCTTTAACCAGCTTGTCGAACAGATCCAGCCCGAAGGGCCTGAAGGCAACATCGGTTTTCTCGGTGAGGTAAACGGCCGCGCAATGCGTATCGAACACACTCACGCGCGAAACGAATTCATCGTCGCCGCTCCCGGCCCACTCTCGTGGTCCGGGTTCGAGTCCGATCTTGTACTTGATCGCAACAACTGGTGCGAGCGGCGCTGTACCAGAGACAATGTTGCCCAGGATTGTCTCCTGCCCGCGTGCCCGGCATGCACTCTTGAGGATGCGGATATATCCAGTCTTACCGGCACCGTTATCGCCGTAAACCACGGTGAGGCCGACGGCAAACTTGAGGGTCTGGTCCTCGGCGAGCGCGTTCACGCCGCGGTGGTGAAAAATCGAGACAAGCGATACCGGCGCGGCGCCTGCCGTGTTGTCAGGTATGTGCTCTTTGGCGAGCGGAGCGATTTCCTGTTGCTCCGCGAGACCGTGCGCACTCTTACATATTTCGGTGAGTGCGCGAATATCTTCATCTGAGAGTTCGCTGTTAAGCACGAGACGGCGCAAGGCCTCGCGCTGCCAGACTGGGCGGTCATGCGACCAATCAAGAATTTCCCGAAGGACATTCATTGGAATGTCACCCGATCTGCCGTTCTGTCTTCCTCGCCCCAAACGCGGGCAAGGGTAGCTTGGATCTTTTTCTCAAAGCGGGCGATTAGCTCCCTGTTGGCGGCCACCAGCTCTTGCTCCGCTTCAATCTCGGCCACGATGGCTTGCTGCGTGGCGAGAGGCGGGAGGGGAATGCTGAAATTTCGGAGCGAGTTCAATGAGACTGTCTTTTGCGCAACGCCAGTGGCGGCTTCATGCCCTTGTTGAAGCAAGAACGGTGAAGCCAGCAGGGAGAGTAGGAACCTATTGAGAAGTTGCGGCCCGGTTCGGATGAGCGCGATGTGGCGCTGGAAACAAAACTTGGTGTTCTCGGGCACTAGCACGGGGATGCCATACGATCCCGTGACCGTGTAGAGAATGTCGCCACCTCGTGGCTTTCGGGAGGAGCTGAGATTTGAGTAATAGGACTCGGGGACGAAGAAGGTCTTCGTGAAATCCAGTTCGTGTTCGTCATTAATGTTTGTGATCGTGACGAAAGGAATGCCGTCTGGGGCTTTCGGCGGAGGCTGGTGGTCGCCATCCGTGATGGTCTCGCAGACATCCGTAAGCCGCACCATCGGCCAATCGGGGTGGATGGGGATGTGGGTGCGGTAGTGGTCGAGGACAGCGCGGGCGCCGTTGATGACTTTCTGGTAGTCCTCGATCTCCGTCACGATCTCCTTCTGCACCTCCAGTGGCGGCAAGGGGATTTGGAAGTTCTCGATGTAATCGCGGGGCACGCGCTGCAATCCGCCCGTACCAGTCATCTGGGCGACGGCGGCATTCCGAAATAGTGGGTGCATGACGCAGAAGTAAATCCACTCGGGTAAGACTTGCCCGTTGCTTCGCAGCACATAGAACTCACTGGAGCCGAACCCGATTCCGTTGAGCAGGCCACGAGCGATGCCTGCTTTGCCGTTTTCAAAGCAAGGCGTGACCTTGGCGAGAAGGACATCGTTCTCCTCGAAGTAGGTATAGCTTGCGGAGACTTCGGACAGTTGTTTTTCGTCGCTTGGCCGGAACGAAATGCGATGTTCATTGAGGTCAGCCATTGGAACGAACGAGACGCGCGTATCGGGTTTCTCAGCGAGTTGGCTCTTCCGTGGATTCACGGTGCAAACCTCGCTAAGTTTCACCAACGGAAAGGTGTTTGTTTTGACATCGCCCTCCCGATACCGCTCGCCGTTGAGATTGTAGTCACCATTCACGGCGATCTTTTCTTTCGGTACAACCAGGCCAGTTGTGAAGGTAAGGGTCTCGGTGGATGCTTTGGCGCGGAGGACCTGGAGATAGGCTGCCAGCTCGTCCTGGACCTTCGGTAGGTCGTTCCTGTCGATGGCGCGACGCTGGGCGCCGAGACCGAAGCCATCGTTCTCCACTTTGAAGAAGGCGATGGTGTCGCTCTGCCGGGCAAGGGACTTGTCGAGGATGAGGATGGAGGTCTTCACGCCGGAATAGGGGTTGAAACAGCCCGCCGGAAGGGAGACAACGGCCACGAGTGAGTTCTCCACCAGCAGCTTCCGCAGCTCTTTGTAGGCACCCTGGATCTGAAAGATGATGCCTTCTGGGACGATGATGCCCGCGCGGCCCGTGGGCGTCAGGTGCTCTGCCATGTAGTCCACGAAGAGCACTTCGCTGCGCTTAGCCTGGATGGAGAAGCGTTTGTGGGGCCGGATGCCGCCCTTGGGGGACATGAAGGGGGGGTTGGCCAGGATCACATCTGCGGATTCGTTCCAACGCTCCTCGGAAGTGAGGGTGTCGTATTCGTAGATATGAGGGTCGGTGAAGCCATGTAGGTAGAGGTTCGCCAGGGAGAGGCGCACCATATCCGGCGAGATATCGTAGCCCTTGATATTCGTCGCAAGGCGCCCGCGATCGTCGGGGGTGAGGGTGCTGTGCCCCTTAGTGTCGGTGTTGGTGCGGAGGATGTGCTTGAACGCGGAAATCAGGAATCCTGCGGTGCCGCACGCTGGATCCAGGATGCGCTCGCCTTTCATCGGCGCGAGAATTTCCACCATGAAATCAATGATGTGGCGCGGCGTGCGGAACTGCCCGGCGTCGCCTTGGGAGCCCAACACGCTGAGGAGGTACTCGAATGCATCGCCCAGCCGCTCGCTGTGGTCGTAGCTGAATTCGTCAATGACCTTAAGGAAGGCCTTGAGAGTCTCAGGGTCGCGGTAAGGCAGGTAGGCGTTCTTGAAGATGTCCCGGAAGAGTGGGGG
>JAFDZY010000149.1 GCA_018266685.1 Bacteroidota bacterium | reverse complement strand
GCGCCGGAAAGGATAGGCATCCACGCATGGCAGTCATTAAATCGGGCAATTGCCGGCATGGCACGCCCCACGGGCCCGCCGCTCCGGTGCAGCTATGCCGCGCCGCCGCCCTATACCACCGGGCTCAATGCTACGGCCACCCAAACCACGGAAGGGTTCCGGTACCGGATGGGTGAAGAATATCCAGGCCTTGGCCGGGCAAGTGTTCGCCCTCTACATCGACAATTTCTCCGCCACCGGACAAGCCTTCACCCTCAATTGGCAGCTCAGCAGCGGCGAGTGACTACAAGAACGCCCATAGTATTAGGACAACCTACAACCAACCACCTGGAACAGAGGGAACAGGTGAACCTCTTCACGTCTGCCCTGCCCGCCTGGATGCAATCGGTCCATGGAAAGATGGCCCCCGGAGGCAATACCATTACAAACAAAGGGAAGCCTGCCCACGCCCCAACAGCGGTGTTTTAAGCAAGCATCTGCATTCCCCTCAGGCACAAGCACATATAACCATTACTCCCCTGATTGACCTGCTTCACATTATAGCTTGGCCTGTCAACTCTTACAGGGTGGCCATCACCATTATTAGGGATATTGTCAATGCAACCTGTTCACAATATCCGTCGTTAAGCTATTGATATTCGTGATTGATTATATGAACTTTGCCATGCAAGCAGTTCTGAGAAGACTATTTGGAAAAACCGTGAAAAGCGAATCTGCCATGATGCCACACTTCGGAGCTTGCGTTGGAAGCACTGCTACATTGGCCAGAACCAATTCACCCCGCTGGTCATGGGCCAGTCTGTTTGTAGCACTGTTGCCGCTGCTCAACTTTTTCCAAGCCAATTCACTCCGCGCCCAGGGAAATTCCCCCATGCAAAAATACACCGCCCACCTCATTCGCACTTCCGGCGCCATCTCCCTAAAGCCGCTTCTCTCTGATGTGATGCAATGGCTTCCCCAAGCGGAGGTCTCCTTGGCAAGGGGAGAGGATGTGCTCCTGATCTCAATACAAGACACCATCTCTGCGGCCGGGCTGTGCATGCATTTGGCCCCCTATGGTTTTGAGCTCGCCGCCCTGCTACTGAACGGGGAGGCAATGAACAATTCGCACCCACCGCGCAATACACTTCCTTGGTTGGAGGGGATAAGCGCTGACAGTTTGAACCCTACAGCAATCGCTGTAAGAAAAGCGGAATGGATACGATCCAATCCAACGGAACACCTTCCGTTCGTCATTCCCCAAAGCACCGAACACAAATCCGAATGAGGAAACCGAAACACTTGGCATTCCTTCGCATCGGCCTTGCGTTCGCATGCTCTTCAACTGGCATTCTACCAGTTACCTTGTTCGGCCAATGCCCAAATAACAACACGCTGCTCGGCTCCGCGATCACACCCCCATGCCCGGGGTCCACGGTGGTTCCGTGCATTACCGCAGGCCAATATGCCCTGGTAAATATCACATCAGGCAACTACTACACATTCTCCACCTGTGGTGCGGCATGGGACACCCAGATCACCCTGTACAACAACACAGGCGGCGCAAACTTGGCCTTCAATGATGACGGCGCGCCCTGCGGTTTTCTTTCGACTCAATCCTATTTGGCATGGACCTCAACATTTACGGGCCAACTCAGGGTGTTGGTGGATGTATATCCATGCAGCAGCAACAATTTATGCGCCTCGCTCACCATTACCTGCGGTACTACCACCCCGGCACCCGTGACCAATGACGAATGTGCGAACGCCATCGTGTTGTTAGTTGGCAATTCCTGTAACATGCAGACCTATTCCAACGCAGGTGCTACCCGTTCCTCCACTTCGCCCAACCCAACATGCGGCGGCCCCTTCAACAACGCGAATTTCAAGGACGTCTGGTTCAAATTCACCGCACCGTCCAATGGCGTGGTTATCATTGAAACCGCTCCAGGAACGCTGACGGATTCGCGCATGGCACTACTGCGCGGAACCTGTGGTTCTTACACCAACGAGGATTGTGATGACGATGGCGGGGTGGGCTACATGTCCAAGATCGACAGGCGGTGCAACCCGCTGGTGGCCGGGGCAAACTACTTTATCCGCGTATGGGGAATTTCGGGAACCACTGGCAGTTTCGGTATCTGCATCAAGGGATTTGCTTCGTTTCCCACCCCGCAGGAGGATTGCAATGGCGGCAGCACCGTATGCAGCAATGAACCCATTACCAACCAAGTGGACTATGTGGGATGCTCCAACGACCTGAATGCCTCCAACCGAGGCTGCCTCATGGGCAACGAAAGGCAAGGCAGCTGGTACTACTTCAGGCCCACCGTGGCCGGCACGGCAACGCTCACCATTGCACCCACGGGCGGCAGCGTGGACTACGACTTTGCCATCTGGGGACCCATGAATGCTATTGCATGCCCACCCAGCGGGGCACCGGCCCGGTGCTCATGGGCATATCCACCCAATGTGCCGGGCTACCCCGCACCAGCCTCCTTCGAAACCGGCATGAGGGCCTCTTCCATCGACCTCTCCGAAGATCAATTCGGGGATGGTTTTGTGGCCCCCTTGCCACTGGTGGTCGGGCAGTATTACATCATGTACATCGACAACTTCGACATCACCGGCCAATCCTTTCAGCTCTCGTGGGGCATTTCTGGCGGCGGATCCCTGGACTGCACCGTACTCCCCGTGGAACTGCTTTCCCTGGAAGCCACCGCGCAACACCAGGCAATCATGGTGGATTGGGCCACGGCAACCGAACGCAATGCCGCTTTCTTTGAGGTGCAACGCAGTGCCGACAGCCGTGAGTTCCACACTGTGGGTTCCGTGCCCGCTACCGGAAATGCCCAATACAGGAACGACTACCAATTTGTGGATGAACACCCGCTGCAAGGAGCCAACTACT
>JAFDZY010000148.1 GCA_018266685.1 Bacteroidota bacterium | reverse complement strand
CGCTTCAGCACCATTCTGCAACTGCCCAACGACATTGCCAGCGGCGTGTACATGGTGAACATCACCGTGAACGGACAACGCACCGTGCAGCGGTTGAGCATTGTGAAGTAGGCTGATTGCAGGCTGAGGCCCCCGAAGCCTACGCTCATAGAACCCAAATCCGAAGGGCCGTTCCGAAAGGGGCGGCCCTTCGTGTTTTGCAACTGGTTCGTTTTCGAGGAAGGCCGGGGACGTGCGCAAATCCGGTGTACCTCAAGTTCCGGCTAAGCAGAAATTGAAGCACAAAAGATGCATTTATGTGGAACCCTTCGGGAAGCTTTGAAGGTGTTTTGGGCACACCCTATCGCTCTTTCTTTTCCTTTTCCTTCTCCCGCTTCTGCGGCTGCAGCGGATTGGCGGTCATTGCCTTCCAAGTTTCGCGGTGCCGCAGGATGTCGCAGGCCAGCCAAACAGCGTGGCGGAACGAGCCTTCATCGGCGATGCCTTTGCCGGCGATGTCCAGTGCAGTGCCATGGTCAGGGCTGGTGCGCACCACGGGCAGTCCGGCGGTGTAGTTCACCCCGTGGCCGAAATTCAGGGCTTTGAACGGGATGAGCCCCTGGTCGTGGTACATGGCCAATACGCCGTCGAAATGCTTGTACGTGCCGTTGCCGAAAAAGCCGTCCGCCGGGTAGGGGCCGAGCGCTGTGATGCCTTCCTCGTTCAGCTTGCGCACGGCGGGAAGTATGCGGTCCTTGTCCTCGCTGCCGAGGGTGCCGCCGTCGCCCGCGTGGGGATTGAGGCCGAGCAGCGCCAGTTTGGGCCCATCGATGCCGAAATCGCGCTCTAAACTTTGGTGCAGTAGGCGCGCTTTGGTGAGGATCCGTTCCGTGGAGATGGCCTGTGCCACATCCTTCAGCGGAATGTGGCCCGTGACGGTGCCCACGCGCAAACCCTCGCCCACCAGCAACATGAGCACTTCCGCATCGCCACCAGCCATGTGTGCCAGGTATTCCGTGTGCCCAGGAAATGCGAAGCCCGCCTGCTCCATGCTGTGCTTGTCGATGGGTGCGGTTACCAGCACGTCCACTTTGCCGGTGGCCAGGTCATGCGCGGCGGCCTCAAGGCTCTTGATCGCAAAGGGCGCCACTTTCCCCGATGCGGCACCGGGTTCGATGGGGGCCTCCTCTTCCCACACGTGTACCACGTTGAATTTCTTGTGGATGGCGTCCTGGGCGCTGGCCACGCCGTTGATCTGCATTTGTTCGCCGCCTTGGAAGGTCTTGCGGCACAGGTTAACGGCGCGGGCGCCGCAGTACAGCACGGGCGTGATGTCCTGCAACATCCGCTGGTCCTCGAATGTTTTCAGCACCACCTCCAGGCCGACGCCGTTGAGGTCGCCGCAACTGATGCCCACGCGCACGGGTCCTTCGCTCATGTCTTGCTTCACTTGGCCGCAGCGCGGCGTTTTAGATATTCAAACAACAGGCGCACGCCCACGCCGGTGCCGCCCTTGGTGCGGTAGTGGTCGCGTTTGTCCAGGAATGCCGGGCCGGCAATGTCTAAGTGGATCAATGGCTTGGTGGTGAACCGTGCCAGGAATTTCCCGGCGGTGATCTGGCCGGCAAGCGCGCTGCCGAGGTTTTTCAGGTCAGCCACGTCACTCTTGAGTTCTTCTCCGTATTCATCCCAGAAGGGCATGCGGGCCACGCGCTCAAAGCAGTGCCCGGCCGCGGCATGAAGTTGGCTGAATTGCTCTTCAGGGGCGGTGCCCATGGTTACTGTGCCGTAGGTGCCGATGGCGCGCACGGCCGCACCGGTAAGCGTGGCCAAGGTGAATACGGTCTCGGCATCGTAGCGTTCGCCGTAGCTGAGGGCATCGGCCAAGATCAGGCGGCCTTCCGCATCGGAGTTGAGGTTTTCCACGGTGAGGCCGCTGTGCATCTTCAGCACGTCCCCCGGGGCGAAAGCCTTTCCGCCGGGGCGGTTGTCGGCCGCAGGTGCCAAGGCCACCACATGCACCGGCAGCTTGCACTTGGCGGCGGCGCTGATGGCCCCGATCACGGCGGCTGCGCCGGCCATGTCGCACTTCATGGAATCCATGCTGTTGGGCGTGGGCTTCAGGCTCAGGCCGCCGGTATCGTACACCATGCCCTTGCCCACCAGCAGGACGGGCTTTTTGTTCACGGCGTTCCCCGGCTTCCATTCCATGATGATGAATGCGGGCGGGTCAATGCTGCCTTGGTTCACGGCCAACAGGCCGCCCATGCCTTCGGCCTCGATCTGTTTCTTGTTGAGCACCTTCACACTGAAACCATTGGCTTTTCCAAGCTTCCCGGCTTCGGTGCCTAACTGTACTGCGCTGAGGTGCGATACCGGTTCGTTCACCAGGTCCCGCGCGGCACACACCGCACTGCACACGGCCTGGAGTTCCTGGAGGTCATCGTTCTTCACCTCATTGGCCAGCAGGCTGAGCTTTTTCAAGGTGCGGGGCTGCTCGCCCGTCTTGTGGCGGGTGAAGGCGTACGCGCCGAGTGCGGCGCCTTCCAGCAGGGCCAAGGTGAGCTGCGGATCGTCCTGCACGCTTACGGCCTGCGCCTCTTCCCGCTTGGCGGCGATCAGCTTCAGGGCCATGGCATTGCCGGCCTGGCGGGCGCGTTCCAATTGCTGCGCCAGGCTGCCTTCGCGCACTTGGTGCACCATCACCAACCGGCCGCTGATGTCGCAAGTGGCCACCAGGGCATCGTCCTTCATCTGTTCCAGGAGGTACTGCCGGTCGTTGCGCTCCAGGTCCACGCTGCGCAGTTGGCTTGGGCCGGACAGGATCACCAACAAGTCCTTGGCACCGGAAGCGCGGGTGGTTTTACTGATCTGAAGCATCTAAGGGAACAATGGTTTGGATGGGAGGCCGAAGATAGCTTGGATAGGCGGGCTTGTATTTCCGACAGGATGAACAGGAAGGACAGGATGAAGGCGTGTCCATTCAGGTTGGCAATGCTTTCCGACAGGATGAACAGAATAGACAGGATGAAGGCATGTCCCTTCATCTTGCCTGGTGCTTTTGGACAGGATGAACAGGATAAACAGGATGAGGGCGTGTCGATTCAGGTTGCCAATGCTTTTGGACAGGATGAACAGGATAGACAGGATGAAGGCGTGTCCATTCAGGTTGCCAATGCTTTTGGACAGGATGAACAGGATAGACAGGATGAGGGCGTGTCCATTCGGGTTGCCAATGCTTTTGGACAGGATGAACAGGATAGACAGGATGAAGGCGTGTCCATTCAGGTTGGCAATGCTTTCCGACAGGATGAACAGGATAAACAGGATGAGGGCGTGTCGATTCAGGTTGCCAATGCTTTTGGACAGGATGAACAGGATAGACAGGATGAGGGCGTGTCCCTTCAATTTGCCTATTGCAATGAACGGGTTGGATGTATGTTGCCGGTGCAAGTGCAGATGTGCCAACGAAGCAGCCCAGGAACCGAATGCGGATGGCCATGGGCGAAAAAGGGGCGTGGGAGGTACCGGTAAACCAATGAACGGTGGATTTCGTCCTTGCAACGGGCTTGGTGGCCGTTCGCCAACCCCCGGAAATCGCGAACTTTGCCAATTGTATGGGTGCCCTCCTCCGAACGCTTTGTGCCGCATTGATGCTGGTGTGCGCCCTAACAGCCAGGGCCACGCACAATGAGGCAGGCGAAATCCTGCTGTGCCATGTAGGCGGGCCGGGCAGCCTCACCTACGAGGTCACCATCATCACCTACACCAATCCATTGTCACAGGCGGACCGTCCGGAGTTCATCCTGAGCTGGGGCGATGGCACGCCACTGGACACCATCGACCGCGATGCGTCGGATGTGATCAATGTGGCGGGCATCAGCACGCAGCGCAACTTGTACATCCACCAGCATGTGTATCCCGGGCCTGGCGTGTACCTGTTGCAGTATATCGATCCCAACCGCGTGGCCGATGTGGTGAACATTCCCGGATCTGTGAATGTGCCGATGTGCGTACAGACACAGTTGGTGATCAGCGTGGCGGGCAACGACTGCACACCGCAATTTCTGAACCCACCGATCCAGAACGCCTGCCTGGGGCAGCCGTGGATACACAATCCCGGGGCGTACGACACGGACGGCGACAGCCTTTCATACGAGCCGATGGTGTGCCTCGGCGGGGACTTGAACGGCGATGGACTTGGCGACCCCATTCCCGGGTACAAATTTCCCGACCAAGTTTCCCCCGGCGCGAACAACCAGTACACCATAGATCCCGTTACCGGTACGATCACTTGGGATTCACCCCAACAAGCGGGAATCTACAACATCGCCTTCCGCGTGCGGGAATGGCGGAAGATCAACGGCCAGTGGGTGTGCATCGGATGGGTGGAGCGCGATATGCAGGTGATCGTGGGCCCGTGCAATGACCAGCCACCAGTGCTGGCGGAAGTGCAGGATACGTGCGTGGTGGCCGGCACGGTATTGACGATCGGCGTGCAGGCAACCGATCCGGATGCCGGGCAAACGATCACGCTGGCCGCCATGGGTGCGCCGTTCGAGGTGCCGAGTTCTCCGGCCGTGTTCACTTCCTCCCCGGCGCAGAACACCGTATTCGGAAATTTCTCTTGGAGCACCGAGTGTTCGCATGTCCGGCAGCAGCCTTACCAAGTGGTGTTCAATGCGCGTGACAATTACAGTGTGGTGCAGCTCCAGGATTACGAAACCATGTTCATCCGGGTGGTGGCGCCCGCGCCGCAGAACCCCGCTGCCGCCCCATCCGGCGCAGTGATGAATTTGTCTTGGGACCCCAGCGTTTGCTCCAATGCCACAGGCTACCGCATCTACAGGCACCAGGGCAGCACCGGTTGGGCGCACGGCCATTGCGAAACCGGCGTGCCGGCATATACGGGCTACCAATACATCGGCAGCACCACGGGGCTGAACGGCACCATCTTTACGGATACTGGCCTGGCGTTCGGCATGCAGTACTGCTACATGGTCACGGCCATCTTCCCGGACGGAGCGGAGAGCTATGCCAGTGTTGAGTTCTGCAACATGCTGCAACGGGATGTGCCCATCATGACGCATGTGAGCGTGGGCACCACCGACAATGCCACTGGTGTGGACACCGTGCGCTGGAGCAACGCCTTCGACCTGGACACCGCCCAATTTCCCGGACCCTACTTGTTCAAGCTATACAGCGGTACAGGCCTGTCCACGGCAAACAACCTGATCTACACCAGTCCGGTTTCCGCCTACCTGGCAAGCCCGGACACTTTTTTCCTGGACCAAAACCTGGATACGCGCACCACGGGCCATGCATATCGCGTGGAGCTCTATGGCAGTGGTGGCGTCACGTTGATCGGACCGGGCAACACGGCCTCATCCGTGTTCATCTCCGCAGAGCCGAATGATTCCCAGGTCACGCTGCACATCAACTACGCTACGCCATGGACCAATACGTTGTTTGATGTGTATCGGCAGGTGGGCGGTACGTTCATCTTCATCGGGTCTTCCACACAACCCATTTATGTGGACACCGGGCTTGTGAACGGTCAGAGCTATTGCTACTATGTGAAATCCCATGGTGCGTACGATGATCCCGCCATCGTGGCGCCATTGATCAACTACAGCCAGGAAGTGTGTGCCAGTCCGGTGGACCTTACGCCGCCTTGCCCGCCCACCGTGGCGCTGGTGAACGATTGCGAATTGCCCTTGAACACGCTCACTTGGAACAACCCCAACAACAGTTGCGCGCACGACACATGGCGCTACCACATCTGGTTTACGGACAGCCTTGGCGGCCCATGGGTGTTGATCCATACCATCACCGGTGCCGGCGATACCACGTTCACCCACACCGATGGCAGCTCGGTGGCAGGCTGCTACGCCGTAACCGCCATCGATTCCGTGGGCAACGAAAGCGCCATGGGCGATACCGTTTGCGGCGACAACTGTCCGGATTACACCTTGCCCAATGTGTTCACCCCGAACAGCGACCGGGTCAACGACCGCTTTGTGCCCTTCCCTTACCGTGGCGTGAAGCAGATCGACCTGGAGGTGTTCAACCGCTGGGGGCAGGTGGTGTTCACCACCAACGACCCGGACATCCGCTGGGACGGCACGCTGAACAACAACGGCGAACCAGTGCCGGACGGCGTGTATTTCTATGTCTGCAAGGTCTTCTTCAAGCGGCTTTCTGGCACGGAACCGGTGGTGCTGAAAGGCTATGTGCACTTGCTGGACGGCGTCCACACGCAACAGAACTGATGTTTACCGGCATTGTGGAGCAAGTGGGGAAGGTGGTAAGCGCCGTTGCCTCCGGCGCGAACAAGGACATTGTAATTGAAGCCCCGATGGCCGGTGAACTCCGCATTGACCAAAGCGTTGCGCACAATGGCGTATGCCTTACCGTTGTGGAGCTGATGGGCGGGCAGTACCGCGTTACGGCGGTGGAGGAAACCCTGCGCCGCTCGAACATCGGTGCGCTTCAGGCCGGTGATGCCGTGAACTTGGAGCGCAGCCTGCGCATGGGCGACCGCTTGGACGGGCACCTCGTGCAAGGCCATGTGGACGCCAACTTGACCTGCACAGCCAGGGAGCCGCGTGATGGAAGTGTGTGGTTCACCTTCGCGCTTCCTGAAGAAAGGGACCTGCTGGTGGAAAAGGGATCGATCTGCCTGAACGGCGTGAGCCTGACCATTGCCGCGTTGGATGCGCGCACCTTCAGCGTGGCCGTGATCCCTTACACGCTCGATCACACCACGTTCGGCACGCTTCAACCCGGCCACCGGGTGAACGTGGAATTTGATGTGCTGGGCAAGTACGTGGCCCGCATGCTTGCTGGCCGCGTCAACGCTTTATGAAGCGCGAGCGGAACAACCCGCCGGTACTTCGAAGCTCCAGGATGTAGCTGCCCGGCACCAGCCCGGAAACATCGAATATGCCGGTACGCGCATCCGCGGTGCACACGGCACGTCCCAAGGCGTCAAGCACAACTACAGTGCCGTTGGCCGGGGCGCCTGTGTGCCAGGCAATCCGGTCCGTGGCCGGGTTGGGGTACAGTACCAAGGCGTTTTCCGTGCGGGACAGGTCCTCCACGGACAGTGCCAGCTCGTTGTTTGCACTGATCAGCCAGGTGTCCGGGTCAAATTTTACGCTGTCCACGGTGAAGGGAAGGTGGAATGAAAATAACTGCCCGTTCCCCGTGTTGTCCAGTACCACCGTGCTGTCGGTTCCACCACCGAAAAAGCGCAGCGGAACAGGCAGCTCGAAGAAGCCCACCGATGGGTCGGACGTGGTTTGCGAGAGCAATACCGTTACCTGCCCATTGCCTTGCTGCGACCAGGTGGTGGTGTAGGACGGATAGCCTTGGCCGGTGTACCAATCGGCAAAGAAGCCGGTAAGGTCCAGGCCGGACGCGGCCTCCAAATGGGCCTTGAGGTCGTTGGTGGTGGCTGTGCCATACGCCAATTGCGGGTCGTTCAAGTAGGCGCGCATCCCGGTGTAGAATGCGCTGTCACCGCAGAGCCAGCGCAGCATGTGGATCACCATGGCGCCCTTGTTGTAAGTGAGCCGGCTGCTGAACAACCGGTCCTGGTCCAGTGTGTCCGTGCAGAACACGCTGCCGTCCGGCTGGCTGGTGATGTTGTTCACCTTGGAACGCTTCCAGATGTCCCAGTACTGCGGGGCCAGGTATTCATAGTCCAGGCCACTGAGGTAGGTGGCGAATCCTTCGTTGAGCCAGATGTCTGCCCAGCTGTGGCAGGTCACCTTGTCACCGAACCATTGGTGGGCCAGTTCATGGGAGGAGATTTCCGGGTGGTACACGCCCAAGAAGGTCATGGTTTGGTGCTCCATGCCCCCGCCCCAGCCGAACTTGGCCTGCCCGTACTTTTCATTCGCGAACGGATACATGCCGAACAACTGGCTGAAGAGGATCATCTTGGGCACCAGGTTCTGCATGTTGTCCACAGCGGTGCCGATCTCTTCAGGGTAGGCGTAGCTCACCATCGGGATGCTGTCGCCATCCACCACGGCGTACTGCACGTCCACTTGGTAATTGGTTACCGCCGTGGCCACCAGGTAATGATCAATTGGATATCGGCTCCTCCAATGCCAGATTACCTCGTTCCCAACAGTATCTGCGGGCATCAACACGCCATTGCCTGCTGCACGGTAGGCGACTGGCGTAGTGACGTAGGTGTCCAGCGAGTCGATCTTGTCGTTGAGGTCCTGCTTGCACGGCCACCAGTCCTTTGCACCATACGGCTCGCTAAGCGTCCACAGCACCGGTGTGCCGTCATGCTCATCGGTAACAAAGCTGCCCAGGCCTGCTTCCGGAGGCACACCGTGATAGGTCACGGAAACAGAATCCAATTGTCCGGTGGTGATCACCGCAGGCAAGGTGATTACCAACAGGTCGCCCGGCTCCTGGCTGAAAGCAAGTGTATTGCCGTGCATCACCACGTTGTCCACGGTGAGGCTGTCGCTCAGGTCGAAGACGATCTGCCCGATGTCCGTGGTGGCGGTGAAATAGGAAGTCACTGTGCCGCTGATGTAGCGCACGGCAGGGTCCAAGGTCCAGTTGCACCGGTGGTATTTCAGGTCGTAGCCGCGCGTGGGCGGAGCGCCGCTGCGTTCAGTGGGCGGATGTGGATGCTCCGCGCGGGCAATGCCTTCGGTTTCGCTTGCCCATTGGGCTTGCAGGGCGGTGGACAGGAGCAGAAGGAAAATTAAAATGGGGCGCATGGGATGCAAGTTACTGGAACAAGATGTGCCAGTGGTGCGCCAAAATTGCACAAACGACGTCAGAACAACTTCCCCGCGATCGCCTTCACCGCTTCGGACTTGCCCATGGTGTAAAAGTGCAGGCTTGGCACTTGGGCCGCCTGGAGTTCCTTGGCCTGTTGCGTGGTCCACTCAATTCCCAAGCGGAACACGGATTCATCGGTGGTGCACTTCACCAGTTCGCGGGCATACGCGTCCGGCAGGTCGATGTGGAAGGTTTTGGGAATAAAGGCTACGTGCCGGAAGTTGGTGAGCGGCTTCAACCCCGGAATGATGGGCACGTTGATGCCTTCCTGGCGGCAGCGTTCCACAAAGTCGAAGTAGCGCTGGTTGTCGAAAAACATCTGCGTTACCAGATAGTCCGCGCCTGCGTCCACCTTGCGTTTCAGGTAAGCGATGTCCGTGCCGAGGTTCAACGCCTCGGAATGCTTTTCAGGATAGCAGGCCGCGCCGATGCACAGGCTTGTGGGCGAGGCTTCCTGTTCTTCCTCGTAGAGGTACTTGCCCTTGTTCAGCCCGTCGATCTGGCGGATCAACTGTTCGGCGTGTGCATGGCCGTCGCGTTCAGGTATGAAGTGCGGTTCGCTCTTGATGGGATCGCCGCGCAGCGCCAGCACGTTGTCGATGCCCAGGAAATTGAGCTCGATGAGCGCATCCTCGGTGTCCTCCCGGCTGAATCCGCCGCAGATCAGATGGGGCACGGTGTCCACATCGTACTTGGCCTTGATCATGGCGCAGATGCCCACGGTGCCGGGGCGTTTGCGCAAGCGGATCTTTTGCAGCAGCCCTTGTCCGCGCTCCTTGTAGATCACCTCCTCGCGGTGGTAGGTCACATTGATGAAGCTGGGCTTGAACTCCATCAGCGGATCGATGCCCGCATAGATGGAATGGATGTCCTTGCCCTTGAGCGGCGGCAAGATCTCGAAGGAGAACAGGGTGCGCTTGCTCTTGCGCAGGTGGTCAATGACCTTCATGGGGTGGGGCAAGATAGCGGAAAGCCCCGCTGCACGGGGCTTTCGCAAATCAGTGGGAGGTGATTATCGCAACAGGGTCACGTTACCGGTGTACTCCTTTCCGTTGATCAGTTTCAGGATGAAGAAGTAGGTGCCTTCCGCAATGTCCTTGCCCGGCTTCCAGGTGTTCTTGTAGTTGGTGCTGCTGTATACCTCCTGGCCCCAGCGGTTGAACACGGACAGGGAGGTGTTCGGGTAGTATTGGGCGCCTTCGAAGGCCAAGGCATCGTTTTCACCGTCGTTGTTCGGGCTGAACACGTTCGGGATCACGATCTCCACGGGGACCACCACCTGTTGGTAGGTGTATGTGCCGGTGCAGCCGTCCGCTGTGGTAACGGTTAATGTGATGTTGTACACGCCGGGCGTGTTGAATTGGTGCGTAAAGGTGTTGCCCGTTCCGCCGCCGATGGAGTCCGAGGACCACACCACGCTGGTGATGGTGCCTCCATTGGGGTTGGAGGTATTGGTATAGGTAACCGTGGCCCCGGGGAACACCGTGCCGTTCGGATTGCCGATGAAGTAGGCCGTGGGGGAGTTGGCGCTGTTCACGTTCACCGATGCGGAAGTGCCCGAACAGCCTTCCCCGTTGGTAACCGTTACCGAATAGGTGCCGGTGCCCACGCTGATGCTGGGAGCATGGCTGCCGTTGCTCCACGTGTATGAGTTGTACGTGGTGTCGGTGGTGAGCACCGCCGGGTTTCCGCCGCAGTTGAACAGCACGCCTTCGATCACCGGTGACGGTGCCGGTGCTTCATGCACCACGATGGTGTTGGATACCAGGATGCAGGCACCGGTGCTGGCCTGCACGTAATAAGTGCCGGGCCCAACGAGCACCACGCTGTCGTTCCAGTTGTTGGACCATTCATAGTGCTGGTACCCGCCGCTTGCCGTGAGCACCACGCCCTGGCCCGCGCAGGCAACGGTGTCGCCAGTGATCACCGGGGGAGGGGCGGCCACGTAGAACACGCGGATGGCCACGGAGACCGAGGAGGTCATTGCGGGTGTGCCATCATCGCTTGCCGTGTAGGTGATCACATGGATGCCGGTGTCCGGAATGGTGGGAATGAACTGAATGTGCAGATTGGCCGTATTTGCCGGGCTGGTGTTGGTTTCCGTGATGGCCGCATTGAGCGGAGGGACTATGGTGTAACTGGCCGTAGTGAGCTGCCCGGCCTCCGGCGCCAGGAAGTTCACATCCAGGTTCACGAATTCATTCACGCATACGTCGATGGTATCGCACAGCGATGTGCTGCTGGCGATCGGAGGGATGTTCTGCGTGTTGGGACCGCCCGAGGTGGTGGTGTTGAATACAAAGTTTTTGTTGTCCAACCAGCTTATGCCCCCCGCTGCACCGAATGGCCCGTTGTAATCAGTGCCGGGGTGGTCAAACCGCCCGAACTGGATGAAGTTGACCCCGTCACCCTTGTTGGCACCCACGGTGGCTGGCGTTCCGCCGAATCCGTTCACGCCTTGGGAAGCGGAGCCGGTGGTCCATTGCATGGTCTTGTAGCAGAAGGAAGCGTTGTTGCCAATGCCCACGTCGGTGTTCGTTCCATCGCTGATGATCAGTTGGAACGTGCACAGCTTGTCCATTTGCATGCTGTAATACCCCACGTCGGTCCAGTTCACATAAAGCGCGTTACTTGTCACTTTGTACTGTACCAAGTTTTGCCCGGCGACCACCGGGCGCAGGTCCACATCCGCCCAGAACGGGGCCACCATGCTGGGGCCGGTTGTGGGGAAGGCAGAGGAGCTGTACGTTCCGATGTAGGTCCCGAAGGAAACGTTGCCGTTGATGTTGATGTAGGCCACATTGTACGTCTGGCCGTACAGATTGAAGTTGAACGGCAAGTTCACCGGCCCGTAGGAGCCGTCGTCACCATTGCCGAAACCACTGGCATTCCACTGGGTGGCGTTGTCAATGGTGGTGTAGGTGTCGTCAGGTGATTTCCAGCAGTTGCAATTTCCACCTTGTCCCCCTCCTCCCTTGGGCTGGTCTTGCACCACCACCTTCGGGGGGGCCACTGCGGGATAACTGATGTGGAATTCCGAAGGGAGGGTGCCCGCTGCCTTCATGGCATCGTACTGGGGCCAGGTCAAGTTCACGCTTTGCGCTTGCAGCGTACCAACGAAAGCGCCGGTCAGAAATACGGCGCAGAAGAACTTTTTCATCGATGCAGGGGTTGTGGACGACAGGAACTGGAGGCCTTTAGGGTTGGCCAAGATAATTCGGCGAAGCAGAATATGGCCCGATCCAACATGCTGGCTGGGAAGCCCTGTATTGGATGGCAGTCTTTGTACATGACGGGTGTTCATCGTTGCAAGGTGACCGAGCCGAACCGGGTGAGCTTGTCCGACGTGGCTTCAGGCCTGAAATTGAGCTTCCAGACATAGACGCCGGCAATGGGTTTTCCGCCCTTGATCTGTCCGTCCCAGCCTTGGTCCGGATTGGTGGTTTCAAACACCACTTCACCCCAGCGGTCAAAGATCCAGAGGTGATAGTCTTCCGGTGCCATGTCCGTCATGATCGGCAGGAACTTGTCGTTCACGCCGTTTCCGTCCGGTGTGAAGGCATCCGGCACCCACAAGTTGTCCACCAGGATGGGGATGGTGTCGCACAAGGTGTCCGCACAGCCGTACCGGTCATGCACGGAGAGGCAGACCGGATAGGTGCCGGCCAACTTGTCCGGATAGGTGTATGTGGCCTGTTGCGTGGTTTGGAATGACCCGTCATGGAAAGCCCAAAGGAACCGCACGGCATGCGGGTCGGTGGCCGTGAGCACCACCGTGCTATTGCCCGCCGTCCCGGGGTTGGGGGTCCATGTAAATGAAGCTACCGGTGCGGGATCCACCAGCACGGCGCCCGGCACGATCAATTGGTCCGTGCAGCCCTGCGGGGTGGTAACACGAAGTTTCACGTGGTACCAGCCGGCATTGGCATAGTTGTGCGTGGTGCTTCCGCACGCATGCACCGTGTCCGTGCCATCGCCGAAGTTCCACACGCAGGGGCCGCCCACGAATGTTGGGTCGGTGGTGTTGACGAACGTTACCTGCAACGGATTGCAGCCGCTGTCCGGGTCGGCGGTGAATGCGATCGGCGGCAACGGGTTGATCTGCACGGCAATGGTGGCGGTATCGGACAAGTGGGCGCAGGTGCCCGGCCCGATGCTGACATACAGGTACTTCCCGGAGATTTCGGTGCTAGGGTCTAGCATGCCGTTGGGAAGGATGGAATCTTGCGGGGTGAGCCAATGTCCCCCAGCATCCGGTGTTCCACCGAGCAGCGGGAAGAGCGGTGTGTTGCCGCCGTTGGCGCAGATCACCAAGGAACTGTCCAGTCCGGCTTGCGGAAGGACATCCAGGTTGACGGTGAGCACGGCATGCTGGTCGGGGCATGGCAATACGGCCGGCACGGTGTAGGTGTATACGCCAATGGTGCCGGTGGCGGGGTCGAACAGGTCAGGAACCACATTGCCGTTCACATCGGTCCACGTGCCCGTGGCATCCGGGGTGCCACCTAGCCTGCTGCGCATGCTGAAGGGCGCGGCATCGCGGCACAGCACAATGGAACTGTCCATGCCGGCATGGACCGCCTGCGGTATGGAAATGGTGAGGAATGCCGTGTCGTTCGGGCAGGGTATGCTGCCCGTTATCACATATTGGTACACGCCGGTGGTATCCGTTCCCGGGTCCAAGGTGCCGTTGAAGGTGCTGCCGTCCGGCCGGTACCATGCCCCGCCGGTTTGGGCCCCTCCGTTGAGGTGCAGGAACAGCGGGTCCGGATAATCCCAGGAGCAATAGGCCAGCGCGGTGTCATTTCCGGCCACGGCATGCGCCACATTGGTGATGGTGGCCACACCGGTGGCCGCGCAGGAGGTTCCGGTTCCCACGGAATACGTGTATCCCCCGTTCATGTCTTCACCGGGCAGGAAGAGCGAATCATGCGCGGAGCCGTCGGGGGCGGTCCAGGTTCCGCCGGGCGGGGCATTGCCGCCCAGTACGGAGAGCATGTTGAAAGGGGTTGCATTGTCGCACACCAGCAGGCTGTCCGATACCAGTTGGGGAGAAAGCAGCACATGGATCACAATGTGCAGTGTGGAGGTCATCACCGGTGTTCCATCATCGGTGCCGTAGAAGTACACGTCGTGGTATCCGGTATCGGCCACGGTGGGCGTGAATTGCGTAACGATGTTGGCGTTGAGGCCGACGGTATCACTGACCACCGTGTAGTTGGACAGCGTGGGCGCGGAGGAGGTGGGGGTGGTGGTCTGCGTGGGCTCCGGGGAAAGGAAATCCACGCTGAGCTGGGTGAGTTGGTCGGTGCACACGGTGAGCGAATCGCAGACGGATTGGCCGGTGATCACCGGCGGAACATTGCCCGTGGATTGGCTGGTGCCGAAGGTGAAGTATTTGCCCGTGAGCCAGCCGATGCCACTGGCTGCGCCGAACGGCCCGTTGTAATCGGTGCCGGGGTGGTCAAAGCGGCCAAACTGGATGTAGTTCACCCCGTCGCCCTTGTTGGCGCCCACGTTGGCAGGGGTGCCGCCAAAGCCGTTGGTACCACTGGAGGCGTCCCCTGTGGTCCATTGCATGGTGCCATAACAGAAAGACACATTGGCCCCGTTGGGTACGATGGGGTCAGTGCCGTCCGTGATGATCACTTGGAACGAGTTCAGTTTGTCCTGGTGCATGCTGTAGTAGCCCACATTCGTCCAATTCACATACAGCGCGGTGGGTGTCACTTTGTATTGCACCACGTTCTGGCCCACGCTTCCCCCGCGCAGGTCCACATCAGCCCAAAACGGTGCCACCATGCTGGGGCCTGTGGTGGGGAAGGCGGAAGAGCTGTAGGTTCCGATGTAGGTCCCGAAGGATACGTTGCCGTTTATGTTGATATAGGCCACGTTATAGGTTTGGCCATAGAGGTAAAAGCCGAAAGGCAAGTTCACTGGCCCGTAGGAACCATCATCCCCGTTACCAAATCCACTGGCATTCCATTGGGTGTTGTTGTCGATGGTGGTATAGGACGCATTGGGCGTTACCCAGCAATCGCAAGTTGCAGTGCCGCCGCGGGAGTTGTCCGCCGCAACGGTGTCCACAGGGTGGGCTGGCGTGGTTTCCGGGTTGATGAACTGCGCTTTCCACGTGTCATAGTCCACATGGTTGGTGAACACCGGGGGCGTTTGCGCATTTGCGGAGATGGTCGCCATGCAAAAGGCGGGCAGCGCGAATTTGCGCAAGGACGTCATGAACATTGCATGGGTCATCGGAACAGGCGTACCGTTACGTTCTTGCTGTGTGAATGGCCTTCACGGTCGGCCCAGTTCACCACGCACTGGTAGTTGCCTTCTTCGGCAAAGTTGCCATTGGGCAGGCGGCCGTCCCATTTACGGGCCAGGTCATCTGTTTGGAACACCAAGGTCCCGGTCTTTGCACTGAAGACACGTAGGTCCACCCTGGCGTAATCCCGCAGTGTGACCCCGAAGTTTTCGTTTAATGCATCCCCGTTCGGGGTAAAGGCCGTGGGGATGAAAATGTTCTCATCTGCTTCGTCCGGGGCGAACGGGTCAGAATTGCCGTTTGGCATTTCGGATCCGGATTGTGCTGCCGCGGGCTGGTCATGGCTATCCCGCCTTTCCGGTTTTGCGGCATCCGGCAAATCGTGTTGGGCAGCGGGTTTCTCCAAGGGAGCTCTTGGCTCGGTGCCTTGAGCAGATTTGGAGCCGCTTGTTTGGTCGGCCGATTTGGATGCCAAGGCTGCCGGTGTTGCAAACACCAAAGGCTGTTCAGGCGTGGCCTTTGCAGCATTGCCGGATGCCGTAGTCTTAGCCTGGTCAGTGCTGGTGGTTGTACGAATTTGGTGCAGAACAACAGGAGGGGTGCTCTGACGTACAGGTGGGGTGGGTTCCGTTGTGGGCACGGGCGCTGTTGGCTGTGCAGCAACCGGCTCAGTCATAACGGGCTTCGCTGAAGGTATGGGAGTTTGAGCGGGTTGCTGTGCCGCCGCCCCGGTCAGCACGGTTGCTGCATTGGAGCGGTCGGAGGCCTCGTTGTTGTTCAGGTAAAGCAGGCTGGCCACCAAGCCCACCGCGGCCACGCCGGCCGCGATCCAACCAAGGCTGAACGAACCGCCCGCTGCGGTGCCATGGCCCAATTGCCCACTGATGTTTCCCCAGGCGGAAGGGTTCACTTCCGCTTCGTGTCCGCGGAATTTTTCCTGCAACACGCTGCGCAGGGCCTCCCCGCTGGCGGCTGCGGCCAATTGTCCGCCCACATGCTCCCACACGCCGGGGGGCACGTCCATTTCGTGGCCTGCCAGGCTATTGCGGAAGTGCGCTGTCAAGTTGTCCTTCATGTTCGTTGTCCGTGCAGGTCCATGGTTTCCTGCGGAAGCAGTTTGCGCAGATAGGCCCTGGCCTTCATGAATTGTGATTTGGACGTGTTCTCCGAGATGCCCAGCATTTCCGCGATGTCCTTGTGCGGGTAGCCTTCAATGGCAAATAAGTTGAAAACGGTGCGGTAGCCGGTAGGCAACGCCTGCACCAGCCCCATGAGCTCATCGGCGGACATGGTGCTCACGGCCTGCTCATCCACGGCGTGCAGGTGTTCGGCCTCGGTGAGGTCCAAGTTGTGCTCAAAGGGTTTGTTCCTCCTTATCTGGTCCAAAGCGGTGTTCACCATGGTGCGAGCGATCCACCCGCCCAGTGGGCCGTCCCCGCGGAAGTTCCCGATCTTCTGGAACACTTTCACGAAGCCGTCCTGCAGGATGTCCTGGGCCTGTTCCCTGTCGGGGGCGTAGCGCATGCAAAGGCTCATCATTTTCCGTGCATAGGCTTGATAGAGCGCTTTTTGGGCGATCGGTTCCCCCTTGAGGCAGCCGGCTACCATTTGCTCATCTGTCATGGCCTTGCGAGGGGTATGATGCAATCGGGCCGGTGAAAGTTGCCCGGCGGACCTTGAAATTACGCAAATTTCGTGCATGTAGGGCCAATGGGGCAGCGGGTCGGATGCCGGCAAGCGCGAACTTCGCCCCATGCTTGTACCCCCACCGCTTCGTCCCGGCGATGCCATAGCCATCGTTCCAACGGCCCGGGCTATTTCCGTGGAGGAACTGCAGGCTGGCATTGCTTTGGCCGAAAGCTGGGGCTTGCGGGTAAAGTTGGGCGCTGGCGTGGGGCGCAAACAGTTCCAGCAGGCCGGTTCGGCGGAGGAACGTGCTGCAGACCTTGTGGCAGCCCTTGTGGACGATGAAGTGAAGGCCGTGTGGTGCGCCCGTGGAGGCTATGGAACGGTGCACCTCCTGGAACTGCTGGACAAGGAAGTGGTACGGAAGCACCCCAAGTGGGTGGTGGGTTTCAGCGACATCACCGTTTTGCATTCAGCTTGGCACAAAGAGGGCCTCTGCACCCTGCACGCGCAGATGCCCTTCAACATTGCATCCAAAAGCCCGGCGTGCGTGGCCTCCCTGGAGGCGGCGCTTTTCGGGCGGCCCGAACCCATCACCGCGCCAGCGCCGGCCGGGCCTGTGCCGAACCGCACCGGGACCGCCGAAGGCGAACTGGTGGGCGGCAACCTTTCCCTGATCTATGCCTTGCGGGGAACTCCCTACGACCTGGACACGACGGGCAAGATCCTCTTCTTGGAGGACTTGGACGAACTGCTGTACCACGTGGACCGCATGGTGATGAACCTGAAGCTGGGCGGCCTCTTTGATGGCTTGGCAGGATTGGTAGTGGGTGGCATGAGCGACATGCACGATAAAGATCCGGAAGATCCCTTCGGGCTTTCCGCCGGGGAGATCATCGCACGTGCCGTGCAGGGAAAGGACTTTCCCGTTTGCTGGGATTTCCCGGCCGGCCACATTGCGGACAACCGGGCTTTGGTACTGGGCCAAAAAGTGAAGCTCAATGTGGAACCCGCCGGTGCCACATTGAGCTTCCGTGAGTTTCAGCAAGTTTAGTTCCGCTCAAACCGGGTGAAGCCGGCCGGGACCTGGAACAGGTCCGCCTTTTGGGCACCGCGGGCCACCTTGGTCACTTCCAGGCGGCTCACTTCGCTGCCGTCCATTTTTTGCTCCGTGCCCAGCATGGGGAACACGCCCTTGGCCCCATCTATCTTTTGGAAGAACACGGCCTGCTCGTCTTTGCGGTTCAATGTTTCCAGCATGGGGACGAAGAAGTCGAACGCGTCCTGGGCCACCCAATAGGTGAGGATGCGGTCCTCCGCAGGGCTCTTCACCACCCATTTTTCGCACTTGTACCCGGCCATGTCCTTCATCTCGCCGGTCTTTTTCACTTCGGCCTTCACTTCCTTGGGCAGGCGCATGTTGGGCACGTCCATGTACAGCTTCCGGTCCGGGCTTAGCGCCGTAACCGTCTTGTCGTGGTTGTCCACCAGCATGATGCCCTGCACATCGCCCCGTGCGCTGATCTCCTCGATCCGCACGTGGTCGCCCTTGATGAAGTACTTGTAGTTCGTCACCACCGGGCCGGTGGTTTTGGTGAACTCGATGACCCCCTCGAAGCTCTGGGCTTGGAGGGCAATGGTGGCGGCCAACGTGGTGCCCGCAAGTGCAAGGGAGCGTATTGTGGCGTGCATGTGCATGAATTTCAGAAGGTGGTGACGGAGAACGAGGTTGAACTTAGACCTTTGCAACGTTGTCAATCTGTGCCGGGTTACGCACCCGCCGGAAAAAAGTTGCATGGCCGAACATAACCATACCGGCAAGTGGGGTGAGCAATTGGCGTGCCAATGGCTGGAATCCAAGGGTTTTGCCATCCTGCACCGCAATTGGCGGCACGGTCGCGACGAAATTGACATTGTGGCCATGGAGGGCAGTTTTTTAGTGGTGGTTGAAGTGAAGACGCGCTGTTCCGACCGCTGGGGCCACCCCGAACTGGCCGTGGGTGCCGCCAAACAGCGTAATTTGATGCGGGCGGCCACCGAACTGCTGTACAGCACCCCCGGCAACCTTGAACTGCGCTTTGACGTGATCAGCATCACCCGCACTGCCACAGGCACCGAAGTGTTCCACATTCCTGACGCCTTTTACCCCACGCTATGAACAAACGCACGCACAACAACCCATCCGGAAGAGAACGGGCAGGGAAGGGACGCAACAACCAACGCCCGGCATCTTCGGGAAGGCCGGCCCGCAGCGGCGGGCGACCTGATCGCCGGCGGGAAGGGGATGAGGATGAGCGGACCGGTCAAGGCCGGCCCCGTGCGGCACGGGACCGTGGAACACGCAGTTCCGGCCCGGCACGCAGGGAAAGTGCATCTGTAAGGCCTTGGCAAAAGGAACGCGGCGAGAGCCCCGCCCCGGAAGGCAAGGGCCGACCAGGATCTGCGGGTGGCCCCCAGCCCCGCCGGGGAGCAAGCGGGCCGCGAAAGGTTTGGGACAAGCCCCGCAGCGGGGAGCGACCCTATAAAGAAGGCGATCTGCAGGCCCGGCGCCCCTTCCGAAAAGGTGAACGGAGCAACCGCTTCAGCCTGCCCAACCCGGCCAACGAAGGCTTGATCCGCCTGAACAAATACTTGGCCCAGGCCGGCGTGGGCAGCCGTCGCGATGCGGACCTGATGATCACATCCGGGGCCGTTACCGTGAACGGCAAGGTGGTCACTGAGCTGGGCACCAAGGTGAAGCCGGAGGACGTGGTGCATTTCGGCAGCCAGAAGCTGCGCATGGAGCAAAAGCGGTACGTACTGTTGAACAAGCCCAAGGATACCATCACCACCACGGACGATCCGCAGGAACGGCACACCGTGATGTCGTTGATCGCAAAGGCCTGCACCGAACGGCTCTATCCCGTGGGCCGACTGGACCGCAACACCACCGGCGTGCTGCTGCTTACCAACGACGGCGACCTGGCCAAGAAGCTCACGCACCCCAGCCATGGCGCACAGAAAATGTACCACGCTACACTGGACCGGAGCTTGACGGTGGAGCAGTTGCACAAACTTGTAGATGGCCTTGAGTTGGAAGATGGACCGGCCCGCGCTGATGAGGTCAGCTTTGTGGGCGAATCCAAGCGCGAGGTTGGCATCGCCATCCACATGGGCCGCAACCGCATTGTGCGCCGCATGTTCGAAGCCTTGGGCACTGAGGTGGTGAAGCTGGACCGCGTGATGTTCGCCGGGCTCACCAAGAAAGACCTGCCGCGCGGCCATTGGCG
>JAFDZY010000147.1 GCA_018266685.1 Bacteroidota bacterium | reverse complement strand
GCCGGGATTCCCATGGATGTCATGGTTCACGTCCACAAAGTAGAGGTACAGTTCCTTCAAGGAAGGCGCCCTGAAGCCTTCGGCATACGAGGCGCGCAGCGTGAGGGAGGTGTCCAGCTGCCACCGGAGGTCCAGCGAAGGCACCAGCGGTGCGGTGTATTGGGTGTTGTGCGCAACGCGCAGGCCGGGGCGCACAATGAGGCTGGGGGCCGGTTTCCACTGCATGGTGCCGAATGCCGCGTAATCGCCGATCCGCTTGGTGGTGCCGTCAGCCAACCGCTCCCCCTCGGCGGTTTCCATGTTGATGTCGGTGCCAAGCTCATAGCCGATGCGGGAACTGTCGCCTGCCGCGGTCCACGTGGCGCGGGCGTTGGTGAGGGTGAACCGCGAGTTGTCCGCCTCCCCCGGAACGGGCACCTTGTCCAATGTGGTCAGGTCGCGGATCCACGTGCTGCGCGTGCGGTCATAAATGTCGTGGGCCACGAGCGCATCCACGCGCCCGCTGCGGCCGATTTCGCCTTTGGCAAATACCGCATTGTCAATGCGGGTGGTCAGGAACTGGGAATCGAAGGCACTTTCCGCATAGGGTGCGCGCGGCATGCCGAGGTCGAAGATGCGGTCCTGCATGGCCTCTCCCTTGTAGTTCAAGGTCCACTTTTTGCCCAAGGAGTAGCGGTAGTTCAGCCTGCCGAAGTACTGTTCACGCGGCTTCCAAGGCTGGTAGCGGGATGAATCGGCCATGCGGCGGGAGAAATCATACACGGTTTCCTGCCCGGGCGCCCACCCGCCAAAATAGTTGCGGCCCATGGTGAGCAGCACGTCGTTTCTTCCGAACTGTTTCCCTGCGGAAACCGATAGGTTCAAGCGGCCCACAAGCTCCGAATAGGCCACCGCCTTGAGCGAGGATCCGTTGCGCGCCCCCTTTTTGGTGATCAGGTTAATGGTGCCCGCAAGTGCATTGGTGCCGTAGTTCACGCTGAGCGGGCCCTCGATGACCTCCACGCGCTCAATGCTGGTGAGGTCCAGCTGGGCAAGGTCCAAGTTGCCGTCCTGCCGGCCAATTACCGGTACGCCGTCCACGAGGATCTTCACGTTCTCGCCGCCCAGGCCGCGCATGCTCATGGAAGTGCCCAGCACGTTGTCCTGGGCCAGGCGGATGTTCAGTTCCTGCCCGAGCACATCGGCGAGGTTCTGGGCGGCCATGCGCTGGATCTGCTCCGCACCGATCACGTGCATGCGCTGCACGGCCCGATCGGCCGTGGTGGGGCGGTACTGGCCCGTGACCACCACATCATCCAGCTTGAATTTTTGTGACGTCTCCAGGCTGTACGTGCGTGGCACCATGGAGTACAAGGTGTCCGCAAGGGGTTTGTAGCCTATGAAATCGATCCGCAGGGACACACCGTGCCCCACCGCAGCCTGGTCCACCGGAATGGTGAGCCTGCCGTCGGCACCTGCCACCTCCACGCCCTTTCGCAGACTGCCCAGTGCTTGCCAGGCCACATGTGCATAGGCCACAGGCTCCTTTGAAGCGGCATCCTGCACACTTACCGGCACCTGCGCGGCGATGCCAATTGCAATTACCAAGCTAAGGGCGGCGGTGGCAGTGCGGAACATGGCATCGACCTGTGCATTCCGCAATCCAAGTGCAAGCCTTGAACAGGGGGATGCGCGGCATAAAGGGTTCGAATTTCAATATGCGGTTTTGAACGCGCGTCATCGTTGCGTCATACCTCCCTGTTGCCAAGATCCACCTTAGGCTTGGGGCATCTGCCGCGCCGTGGGATTCCGGCCAAGGTCACTCCACGATCAACTTGCCCGAAGTGCTGCCATGTGCCGCATCAAACCGGAGGATGTACACGCCCTTGGCCAAGTTGCCGAGGTCCAAGGTGCGTGCGGTAAGCCCGGAAAGGCCGGAGAGCTGTTGCTGCAGGACCTGTTGGCCGGTAGTGTTGAACACGCGCACCACGCCTTCGCTGGCAGGCACGTCAAGCACCAGTTGCACATGTCCGTCCGACACAGGGTTGGGCCATGCGAACACACGTCCTTGGGCGGCATTGTTCTCACCGATGCCCACGGCGCTCACCATTTCCTGGTTGAAGCTCATGTCCCCGGTGGCACTCCCACCATAGCCAGAGAACACGATCTTCCAAATGTTACCGGGCACGTCCTTCACGAAATAGGTGCGGTCCGGCAGGATGGTGTACACGCCCAGGTCCATGTCATAAGTTTTCCAGTCCGAGCCCAGCACGTTCATGTTCGTGCTGAACGGGGCTGAGGTCCATTGGGCCCCGTCCGTAGGAACGCCGTCCACTTGGAGTGCGGTAACCCCCTTGTTCTGGAGCACGCCCACCACTGTGTATTCATAAGGCGTCAACTGGTGGTACTTGGTGAAAAGCAGGTCCCAGTCCGTGGCCGCAGGTTCACGGTCCAGGGCGGCATTGGTGTCAAAAGACCAATAGCCGAAGTTCTTGCCGGCAAAGTCAGCCTTCACCAAGGAGGCATCATAGAGATCACTGCCGTCCAGGTTGGCATAAGTAAAGTGGAACACGCCCGCGCTGAGCGCATCTATGCGAAGTTTGCGGTAGGTGTCGCCATTTTGGACCACATAGATGCGGTTGCCCGCAATGACATGGGTCACCATGTTGTAGATGCCCCAGCCCACGTTCACCCCATCCGGATTGTCCAGATCGTTCCCGTTGTTCAGCGCACCCACGGTCCAGCTGCTGTCGCTGTTCTGGAGCAGGGTCCAGTTGGCGGTGTCCGGTGTGTTCACATTGTCCCAATCGGCCAAGGCGTTGGGCGTTTCGTACACGAGCAGTCCCTTGGCCGTGTTCACCCGGATGGAAGAAGTGAAGCCCGCCATTTCAAAGGCCAGGTCCCAATTGGACAAGGCTTGGCGGCCGGCCTCCCCGTTCTGCAGGCTGTACCATACTTGGTCTGTGCTGCCCGCATGTGTGGAAACCGTTTCAGCGGTTTGTGCGAAAAGGGGCGTGAGCAATACGGGTGAGAAGATGATGAGTAACGCTTTTTTCATGATGCCGCAAAGGACCGGCGCAAGCACTTGCCCGGCCATACCTTGATCAAGGTATTCGCGGGGTGTTTTGTCATGGAAATGTCCGGGGGCACAACTTTGGAAACGCGCTGTTCCATTGCCAGTACGGCATCACGCGGGTGCGCTCTCCAAGAGCTGTGAAGATTTGAGCCCCTTGGTCCGGCGAACCTTAACATTGTCCTTTGCGGACACCCGATGCGCAGGCGCAACCTCGGCATATTGGTATTGTTGGCCACACTGAGCTTGGCTGGCGTGGTGCTCACGCAGGTGATCTGGCTGAACCGCGCCAAACAGTACGAACAGGAAAAGGTGGCCCTGCAGGAGCAGCAGCAGCGGCAGATGGACAAGCAGTTCAGCGACCGGGTGACCATAGCCCTGACGGACGTTACCGAGCGCATCCTCTCCATCACCAAAGACCCCAGTGACCTGTTCGATGCCGTGAAGCAGGAACGGCCCAACTACTATGCAGTCACCATCAACGACACCATTCATCCCTACCTGCTGGAAGCACTGCTGAAGCAGGAGTTCAAGCGGCGCAACATCAACGAGGATTTCGAGTACGGTATTTATGACTGCTTCACGGACAGCATTGTTTACGGCAACTACGTGAGCCTGCACGACAGCGTAACGGCGGATACCTCCAAGCACACCAAGCTGCTGAAGTTGAACAAGGACGGGCACTACTTCGGCGTGTATTTCCCGCGCCGCACCAGCTCCATCTGGAAGCCGAAAAGCGGAGGGACCATCACGTGGATCTACCCCGCCGTGGTCAGCTTCATCGTGTTTGCCTTTTTCGCGTACAGCATGTGGGTGATTTTCAGGCAGAAACGCCTGGGTGAAATGAAGAACGACTTCATCGGCAACATGACGCACGAGCTGAAGACCCCGATCAGCACCATCGCGTTGAGCAGCGAGGTGTTGTCCGATCCGGGCATTGCAAAAGAACCGGACCGGCTGCAGAATTATGCGCGCATCATCCGGTCCGAGAATGAGCGGTTGCGGCAGCAGGTGGAGCGCGTGCTGCAGTTGGCCAAGCTGGACCGCGGTGGGCTGAAGCTGAACATGGAGGCGGTGGACATGCACGAAGTGATCATGGAAGTGGTGCAATCCTTTGAGGTGCTGCTGGAAGAGCGGTCCGGACGTTGCGACCTGGACTTGAAGGCTTCCAACGCCATGGTGGACGGCGACCGCATGCACCTTTCCAATGCCTTGTTCAACCTGGTGGACAATGCGATCAAATATTCAAACGCTGCCCCACAGGTACGGATCTCCACCTCCAACGACCACCGCAAATTGCACATCGGTGTGGCGGACCGCGGCATCGGCATCCGGAAGGAAGACGTGCGGAATATCTTCGAGCGCTTCTTCCGGGTACACACCGGCAACGTGCACGATGTGAAAGGCTTTGGGCTTGGGCTGCATTACGTGGCCGAAACCATGCGCTCCCACGGCGGCAAAGTGGCGGTAAAAAGCACGTGGGGGGAAGGGAGCACGTTTACATTGGAACTGCCCTTGGCGAAAGCAATTGCAAAAACATGAACGACAACAAAGCAGAAGCACCGGTGGACAGCAAGGGAACCCTGCTCCTGGTGGAGGACGATGAGAACCTGGGATTCGTGGTGCAGGATGCACTGAAGCGCAAGGGCTATACGGTTCATCTGTTCCGTGACGGCAAGGAATGCCTGCAGCACTTCAACAGGAACACCTACGACCTCTGCCTGTTGGACGTGATGCTGCCCCACAAGGACGGGCTCAGTTTAGCGGAAGACATACGCCTTACGGACGCGCGCGTGCCGATCATCTTCCTTACCGCAAAAAGCCAGACGGAAGACCGCATAGCAGGCTTCAAGGCCGGCGGTGACGACTACATCACCAAGCCCTTCAGCCATGAGGAACTGACACTTCGCATCGAGGCTATCCTGCGCCGCACCCAAGGCAAAGGCGCGGAAGACAGGAACCGGGATGTGTTCACCTTGGGCGAATACACCTTTGATGAGCGGAACAAACTGTTGAAGCACCCGGCGGAAGAGCGCAGGCTGACCAAGAAGGAGGCGGCCGTGCTAAGGCTGCTGTGCATGCACATGGACCAGGTGCTGCCGCGCGAGCTGGTGCTGAACATGGTGTGGGGTGACGACAGCTACTTCCTGGGCCGCAGCCTGGATGTTTTCATCAGCAGGCTCCGCAAATACCTGCACCACGATGAACGGGTGCGCATTGTGAACGTGCACGGCGTGGGGTTCAAGATGCAGGTGGAGTGACCGCACGCCGGACGGGCCGCCCCCAGGTTTTAAACCTACCTATGGAGCAAGGACGGCAGGCATGGCTTTGGAACAAACAGCGGCGACGTACATCTTACGACGCACGCCGCCACCGTCCCTACCCAACAAACCTGCTCAGCCCCCGCTGAGCATTGCCTTCACGGCAGCGGCCACGGCACTTCCGTCCGCCCGTCCTGCCACCTTTGCGTTCACGGCTTTCATGGCGCGGCCCATGTCCGCCATGGAGGTTGCACCGATCTCCGCCAGCACCGCCTTCACCTCCGCCATCAACTGGTCTTCGCCGAGACGCGCGGGCAAATAGCCTTCGATGATCTTCGCTTGAGCCTCATCCTCCGCAGCCAGGTCGTTGCGGCCTTGCTGGTGGTAGATGGCGGCAGCCTCTGAGCGCTGCTTGTGCAGCTTTTGCAGGATCTTCAGGCCCGCCTCTTCGCCCACCTCATGCGCACCGCCTTCCTTGGTAAGCTCCAGCAACAAGGCGCTTTTGATGGCGCGCAACACGTTCAGCCGGTCCTTCTCACGTGCGAGCATGGCGGCCTTGATGTCCGCGTCGATGCGATGCTGGAGGTCCATGGCGCTTAGTCCACGTTATCGTGCAGGAACGGATTGTTGCGCCGCAGTTCCACTTGGCGCTCGCCGTTCTCGTTGCTGGTTTCCGTAAGTGTGTAGCGGCTCACGTTGGTGTCGGTGCTGCGCGGGCCGTCCATGAGTTCGATGTTCCGGCGCTTGTACGCGGGTTCACGTTCCATCTCGGCCAACCCGTTTGGCGTGCGCAAGCGCATGTTCACCTCGCGCATGTGGGCAAGGCGTTCCTCCACACGGCCATGGTTTGCAGCCGGGGCCATGTTCTGGGGTGTGCTTTCGGCCTGTTGCTGCACATTGGCCGTCCCCACTGCATGCCCGGGCTTGGCATCCGCTTCCTCCAGCAAATTGTGCACCACTTTGTCCACTGGCGCAGGCTCCGTGCGGGGTTCCGGCTTTACCTGCACGGAGGCTGCGGGCACCATTTCAAATTGAAGGCTGGCTTGTTCCTTCACAGGCAGTTCCACTTGCTTGATGTAAGGCTGCTGGTCCACCACCGGTTCGGGTGCTGGCATCTCGGGTATATTGCCCTTGAGCGGGTTGGTGATCGGGGCGGTGATCATGGTGGGCAACTCGCTGTTGAGGTCCACCACCTTGCGCTCCGGCAGGCGCTGTTCCAACGTTGCCGAGAGGTTCTTGGATTTGAAACCGGTGGCGATCACGGTAACCCGGACCTTCTCGCCAAGTCCTTCATCGGTGCAGAATCCCCAGATCACATCGGCGGAGCTTCCGGAGACCTGTTGGATGTGGTCGGTAATTCCGTTCATCTCATCCATGGACATGGCCTTGGTGCCTTGGGAGATGTTGAGCAGCACGTAGGATGCCCCGGTGATGTCATTGTCGTTGAGGAGCGGCGAGGAAAGGGCGTCCTGCACGGCACGCATGGCGCGGTCTTCTCCTTCGGCCTCGGCCACGCCCATCAGGGCCACACCGCTGCCGGCCATTACCGTGCGCACGTCCTCAAAGTCCACGTTGATCTTGCCTTCCTTCATGATCACCTCGGCAATTCCGCGCGCGGCGGTGGAAAGCACGTTGTCGGCATGGGCGAACGCATCTTCCATGAGCAGGCTGCCATAGAGGTCCCGCAGCCGGTCGTTGTTGATCACGATGAGCGTGTCAACGGCCTGGCGCATCTCTTCCACGCCGGTGGTGGCTTGTTGCAGGCGCTTGCGCCCCTCCCAATTGAAGGGCATGGTAACGATGCCCACGGTGAGGATGCCCATGTCGCGGGCCACGCGGGCCACCACGGGTGCAGCGCCGGTACCCGTGCCTCCGCCCATTCCGGCGGTGACAAAGACCATCTTGGTGCGGGTGTTCAAAAGTTCGCGGATTTCATCAATGCTCTCCTGCGCTGCGGCAGCACCGCGCTCGGGCTTGCTTCCTGCGCCCAAGCCCTCGGTGAGGGCGGCGCCGAGCTGCAGCTTCACGGGCACGGGGCTCATGTCCAAGGCCTGCTTGTCGGTGTTGCATATCAGGAAATCCACGCCGCGGATGCCTTGTGCGTGCATGTGATTGACGGCATTGCCGCCACCGCCGCCCACGCCGATCACTTTAATGATGGAGGAAAGCTCGGAGGGAAGGTCGAATTTCATCGTTGGGTTGTTTCGGTTTGGGGATCGGTCCGCAAATGTCACGTTCAGGCTTCGTCGTCGCTAAAAATTTCCGAGGCACCTTTCAACACCTTGTCGAAAAAGCCGCCCACCTTTCCGGAATGGCTGTGTGATTTCACCTTGGGCGCTTCGGTTTGCGGCTGGTGGTTCCTGCCGCGCTCCAGGTAATCGAAACCGCGCAGCACGAGGCCCACGCCCGTGGCGAACAGTGGGCTGGTCACATCTTCCACCTTGCTGTTGGCCAGGTGCTCGTTGGGGTAGCCGATGCGCGTGCTCATCCCGGTGACGTACTCGGTAAGCTGGCGCAGGTGCTTGAGCTGGGCACCGCCGCCGGTAAGGACAATTCCACCGCTGAGCTGCTTCTCAAGCCCGCTGTTCTTGATCTCGAAATACACGTGGTCCAGGATCTCCTCCATCCGGCTTTGGATGATGTTGGCCAGGTTCTTCAAGCTGATCTCCTTGGGTTCGCGGCCGCGAAGGCCCGGGATGCACACCACTTCGTTCTCCTTGTTTTCGCTGGCCAAGGCACTGCCGAAGCGGCTCTTGAGCAGTTCGGCCTGGTCGCGCAGGATGGAGCATCCCATCTTGATGTCATCCGTGATCACGTTTCCGCCGAAGGGGATCACAGCGGTGTGGCGGATGATGTGGTCGCTGAAGATGGCGATGTCGGTGGTGCCGCCGCCGATGTCCACGAGCACGATCCCTGCCTCCTTCTCCTCCGCGCTCAGCACGGCATCCGCGCTGGCCAGCGGCTCCAGGATCAGCTCCGTGACGTTCAAGCCGGCACGGGCCACGCATTTGTTGATGTTGCGCGCAGCGGTAACCTGGCCGGTGATGATGTGGAAATTGGCCTCCAGGCGCACCCCGCTCATGCCAATGGGGTCCTTAATACCGGTTTCGCTGTCCACCATGTACTCCTGGGGCAGCACATGGATGATCTCCTCGCCCGGTACCATGGCAAGCTTGTACATGTCATCGATCAACTGGTCGATGTCCAGCTGGCGGATCTCCTGTTCCAGGCTTTGGCGCGTGATCATGCCCCTGTGGTGCATGCTGCGGATGTGCTGGCCGGCAATGCCCACGTTCACGGTGGTGATCTCCACGCCGGCGCTGTCCTCGGCCTGTTGCAAGGCAGCCTTGATGCTGTCCACGGTTCGCTGGATGTTGGTGACCACGCCGCGGCTCACGCCATCGCTCTTGGCCTTGCCCATGCCCATGATCTCCAGCTTTCCCTGCTCATTCTTCCGGCCCACGATGCAGGCGATCTTGGTGGTTCCGATGTCCAGTCCGGCGACAATATCCTCGTTCTTTTCCATGTTGGTCAGGCTTTCGTGGTGTGGGGGTGCTTCGGTGGGGGGTGTTCAAAAATTGGTCCGCTTGGTGCAGACCACTTGGTCGTTAAAGCGGAGGTCGATGGCGGAATAGCGCCGCCAATCCGTTTGGGGAATGCCTTCGGCGTAAAAGCTGCGCAGCTTGTCCAGCCGTGCGGCCAGCAAGGAGCCGTCGCCCACCCGTACGCGCATCATGCCCACGGAGGGGATCAGCGTGAAATCTCCGTCGGCATCCACCACGGCCTGCGTGAACAGTGCGCTCCACAAAGGGTCGGCATGAATGGTGCGGGCCAAGGCTTGGATGGCACGGCTGTGCGTGTTCAGCACCAGGCTGTCAGTGCCGCTGCACACGTCCACCGGTGCGCAATCGGCAAAAGGTTCGGCCAGCTGCCCGGTAACCACCAGCACCCGGGCCGTGTAGTTGGCGTTCAGCGGCATGGTCCAGCCGTCCTTGTCGATGTAGAACCCGGAACCGTCTGCGTTCACAACGCGCACAATGGGCTCGCGCTGGCGGGCCTTCACGTGAAGCACGCCGTCCATGGTATGGTACACATCTGCCTCGGCAACGCACGGAATGGCGCGGAGCCTTTGCTCTATGCCCGTTTCATCCACTTTGCCGATCGGGGTGCCGATCACGGGCCCGGCCCCCTTGATCACTTCCTGGCGCAAGGCATCCGTGTCGATGAAGTGCATGCCGCTGCCCCGCTCCATCTCCACGGCAATGTCGCGCACGGGCATGGTGCCGCCCTGGTGCTCCACAAAGCCCAGCGCGGCCAGCACGGCGCAGCCGCCAACTGCTTTGGCCGCCATGCGCAGGATATGCCGCCAGTTCTTCATCCCCTGTTATTGACCATTGCCGCAATGCCCGGCACCAGCCTGTCGATGTCCCCGGCGCCAAGGGTGAGCAAGATGCCGAGATCCCGGCTTTCCAGGAGGGGTACCAGTTGCTCCTTTGTGCACAATGTCTTGTTAGTCATCGGCACCTGTTCGAGCAGCCAGGAGGAGGTGATCCCAGGAATTGGCTCTTCCCGGGCCGGATAGATTTCCAGCAGGATCAGCTCGTCCAATTGGCCCAGGCTTCTGGCAAAATCCGCGGCCAGGTCGCGCGTGCGGCTGTACAAATGCGGCTGGAAAATGCCGGTGACCTTGCGCCCGGGATACAATTCCTTCACGCTGCGGATGCAGGCATCCAGTTCCGTTGGATGGTGGGCATAATCATCGATGAAGGTGGTTCTTGGCGTGCGTGCGCGCATTTCGAACCGGCGGCTCACGCCGCGGAAGGAAGCGAGCCCTTTGCGCAAGGCATCGGGCTTCACCCCGGCATGCAAGGCCATGGTGGAGGCCGCCACGGCATTTTCCACATTGTGCCGGCCGGGCATGCCCAATACCAGGTCAGCCAGTACCCGGTCTTCCGCAACCAGGTCAAAGTGGTAGGCGCCGTCCTTCACGGCCACGTTCGCCGCATGCGGGCCTTCCGCCTCGTCAATTCCGTATGGCACGGCATCACGCAATCGGCCAGCGTGTGCTTTCAGCCGGGCCAGCACCCTGCGGTGCACCAGCATCCGGCCTGTTACCAGCATCGCGAAATCGGCATAGGCCTGGTACATGGCCTCCGGTGTGCCGTAGATGTCCAAATGGTCCGGGTCCATGGCCGTTACCACGGCATTCTCAGGGTGCAGGGCAAGGAAGCTGCGATCATATTCATCGGCTTCCACCACATTCACCACCGCTTTCGCATTGAGCAGGACATTGGTTCCATAGTTGGCGCTGATACCGCCGAGGAAAGCGTTGCACGGCACCCCGCCTTCCATGAGCAGGTGCGCCAGCATGGTGCTCACGGTGGTTTTGCCGTGCGTGCCCGCCACGGCAATGGTGGGGCGGTCTTGCGTTACCAGTCCCAACACTTCGCTGCGCTTCTTGATCGCGGCACCACGCTGCTGCCAAAAGGCGATCAACGGGTTTGACATGGGCACGGCCGGGGTGCGCACTACCAGGACCTTGGTGGGGTCCGCCTCACGGAATGCCGCCGGAATGTTGGCCAGGCCTGTATCGTAGCTTACCTCAATGCCTTCCAAGGACAGTTGGCCGGAGAGCTCGCTCGGCGTGCGGTCGTATCCGGCCACCACCGCGCCCTGCCTGCGGAAATACCGGGCCAGGCCGCTCATGCCTATGCCGCCGATGCCGATGAAATACAGGTATGAAGGCCGTTCCATGCTATTGCTCCGTATTGCCGTTCAACGATGCCTTGCGCGCAATGCGCACCACTTCAGCCGCTATGTCATCCGTTGCGCCGGGCTTGGCCAATGCCGCAATTGCATTGCCCAGCCGTGTACGTTCGGCGGGATCGGCGATCAACCGCAGCACTTCGCGCTCAAGCCCTCCGGCCGCGTCGGCATCCTTCACCAGCACGGCTGCGCCCCGGTCCGCGAGCATCCGCGCATTGCTTGTTTGATGGTCTTCAGCTGCAGAGGGAAGGGGCACCAGCACGGACGGCAGCCCGGTGCAGCACAGCTCGCTCACGCTGATGGCGCCAGCCCGTGCCACCACCACGTCCGCAACGGCATAAGCCAGGTCCATTCGGATGATGAACTCATGAACGTGTGCATCCGCATAGCCCGCCTCCCGCACGGCTCTTTGGGCTTGATCCAAAAACGGGGTGCCCGTTTGCCACACCAATTGGACGCCATTGGCCTTGAATGCACCCAATGCCGCCTCAATGCCGCGATTGATGCCACGTGCACCCAAGCTGCCGCCGGTAACCAGCACCACGGGAGCGTTTGCCTTCAGGCCGAAATGTTCAAATCCCCTTTCGCGCTTGCCTGCCAGGCGAACCATGTCCTGGCGCACAGGATTGCCGGTGAGGTGGATCTTTTCCTTCGGGAAATAGCGGTCCATGCCCGGATAGGCCACGCAAATGGCCGCTGCGCGCTTGGCCAACATGCGGTTCGTGGCACCGGCGTGGCTGTTCTGCTCTTGGATCAATGTGGGCACGTTTGCGCGCTGCGCCGCTGCCAGCACGGGGCCGCTGGCATATCCGCCCGTGCCCACTGCCACATCCGGCTTGAAGGTGCGCACAATGCGCCGTGCCATCATCATGCTCCGGAGCAGTCGCCATGGCAGGCCGAGGTTCCCAAGGACCTTGCCCCGTTGGAAGCCGCGGATAGGCAAGCCTGTGATCTCAAAGCCGGCGGCGGGCACCTTTTGCATTTCCATTTTCCCGAGCGCGCCCACAAAGAGGAATCGGGCATCGGGAACACGGTCCTTCACGGCGTTTGCGATGGCAATGGCCGGAAAGATGTGGCCGCCCGTACCGCCTCCTGATATGAGCACTTTAAGCGGCGGCTGCATGATGTTCGTCGGTGGTGCGCGCCTTTTCCTGCTTGGGCGCCGCGGGATCATCGTACACGCTGCGGCTCACACTGAGCATGATCCCCAGCGAAAGGCAGGTGAACCACATGCTGGTGCCGCCCATGCTCACCAGGGGCAACGGTTGGCCGGTGACAGGCACCAGGTTCACAGCCACCGCCATGTTCACCAGGGCTTGCAGAACAAGGCTCAGTGCCAGGCCCACCGCCACCAGCGAGCCGAAGCGTTTTTCGCAACGGTTGGCAATGCGCATGGCCCTGGAAAGCAGGATCAGATAGAGCATCAGCAGTCCGAGGCCGCCGATCACCGAGCCGTATTCCTCAATGATGAACGCATAGATCATGTCGCTCTCCGGGTGCGGCATGAAATTGCGGGAAGTGCCCGTGCCCGGGCCGTTCGGCAGCAATCCGCCATGCACAATGGCGATCTTGGCATTGTTCACCTGGTAGTTCGCGTCGCGGTCATCGCCTCCGTGGGTCATCAGGCGCGACCGCCATGTTTCCAGGCGGGGCAGCAGCTCGGGGTTTGCCTTGGAAAGCAGGAGCAGCAGGCCGAACGCGGCGATCGCGATGCCCACCACGAGCAACAAGTGGCGCACGGGCACTTGGCCAATGAACATCACGATCATGCAGGTGCCGAACAGCAGCGCCGCAGTGGAAAAATTGGCGGGCAGGATAAAGCCGCAAACAGCACCCACGGGAAGGATCACCTTGAGCAGCACTTCCCGGAACGTCCACTCCTCCTCGCGGTGCCTCCCCAGGATGCGCGCCAGATAGACCACAATGACCACGCGGGCCAAGTCACTGGTCTGGAAGGTGATCCCCACCCCGGGAATGGCCAGCCAGCGCGAGGCCCCGTTCACGTTGGAGCCGATGAGCAGGGTGAGCAGCAACAACCCGATGGTGGCGCCCAACAGCACTTGGGAAAGTTTGGAATACACGGTATACTTCAGCTTGCTTGCGGCATACATGATGCCACCGCCCGCGGCGAGCATCAAGGCGTGCTTCACCAACACCTGGAAGGTTCCCCAATCATGCCGCCACCCCATCCAAGAGGAGGCGCTGTACACGGCAAGCAGACTGGTTGTGCCCAGCAGCAGTGCCACCATCCAAATGGTGCGGTCGCCCTTCAGGTGGTCGTTGAAAAGATGGCCCGGCTGCTCCATGGTTGCGCTTGGTTTCAGAGGTCCAGCACCGCCCGTTTGAATTCCGCTGCGCGCTCGGCATGGTTGGCAGCACCGTTTCCGCTGGGGCATGCCGGGCTGAAGAGCACCTTGCCGCCCATGCGCGCCAGTTCGCGGGCGGCGAACACAGCCGTGCGCAGGTCGCCGGCAGCGTACACACGGCCCAGCTCCGCATCGAGGGCATCCACGGCGGCGGCATCCACAGGACCGAAGAAAACGGTGCCGTCCACCTGTTCCCGCATGAACTCCAGGATGTGAGGGCCCAAGGTGCCTGCCAAGGACCCGTCAACGATCCAGACCAAGGGCTTGCCGAGGTCCAGGATGGTGAGCAGGCTGGCGTCCAGGAAGGTGCTCCGGCTATCGTCGATGTACTCCACGCCGTTCACCTCCGCCACGGCGTGCAGGTTATCATGGCTTGTGCGGAGGCCGCCTGGCGCATCGCCGCGCAGGGCCCGGAGCAATTGGGCCATATCCGATCTGCGTTGCAGTTCCATCGGTGGTGCGGGCGATCAGGTTCAAAGGCTTCGCACGGCGGCCTTGAACTTGCGGCCGCGGTCCTCATAATTCTCGAACAGGTCGAAGCTGGCGCAGGCGGGGCTGAGCAGGACCACGTCGCCCGGTTCGCTCATTTCATAGCCGGCCTGAACGGCTTGTTCGGCGGAAGCCGTGTCGGTGATGTTTTGCACAATGTCGCCGAACGCCTTATGGATCTTGGCATTGTCCGTGCCGAGGCAAACAATGGCCTTCACCTTTTGGCGTACCAGTTCGCGCAGCTCGGAGTAGTCGTTGCCCTTGTCCACGCCGCCAACCACCCAGATCACCGGCTTCTCCATGCTCTCCAGTGCATACCACGTGCTGTTCACGTTGGTGGCCTTGGAATCGTTGATGAACTCCACGCCGTTCACCATGCCGATGCGCTCCAGGCGGTGTTCCACGTTCTGGAAATCGCCGAGGGCCTCACGGACCACATCGTTGCGCACTTCGAGCACGCGCGCGGCAATGCCCGCAGCCAGGGAGTTGTACACGTTATGCTTGCCTTGGAGGGCCAGTTCGAGGATGCTCATGGTAAACGTGGTTTGGTTTGTTTCGATGTGAATGGATCCGTTTTCGAGGAAGCCGCCTTGCTCCACCGGCACTTTGATGGAGAAAGGCCATTGGCGCGCCTTGATGGTGTGGCGGCGCATGCCGGCGAGGATTTGCGGGTCGTCCGCGCAGTAGATGAAATGCTCCTGCGGCCCCTGGTTCATGGTGATGCGGAACTTGCTGTCCACATAGTTCTCCATGCGGTTGTCGTAGCGGTCCAGGTGGTCTGGCGTGATGTTGGTGATCACACCGATGTAGGGCCTCAGGGTGCGTGTTCCGTCCAATTGGAAACTGCTCAGCTCAAGCACGTAAATGGGATGCTTGCCGGCCGCCACCAGGCCCGCGAACGATGTTCCCACGTTCCCACCAAGCCCGGCGTCCACTCCTGCCTTCTTCAGGATATGGTGCACCAGCAGCGTGGTGGTGGTTTTGCCGTTGCTTCCGGTGATGCCGATGATGGGCACGTCCACGTGGCGCGCCGCCAGTTCGATCTCGCCGATCACGGGCACCTCTTTTTGCCGCAAGGCCCGTACGATGGACGCCGTTTCCGGGATCCCGGGGCTTTTCACCACCTCGTCCGCATCCAACACCTTGGCCACGGTATGGCCGCCTTGCTCAAACTCGATCCCGGCCTCCGCAAGCTGCTTGGCGTAGCGTTCGGGAATGCGGCCCGCATCGCTCACGAAGACGGGGATGCCCAGCTTCGCCGCCAGCAATGCCGCGCCCACGCCGCTTTCCTGCGCTCCGAGCACCACCAGCCTCTTCATCGCAGCTTCAGTGTTACAAGGGTGATCACGGCGAGCATCACGCCCACGATCCAGAACCTGGTCACGATCTTGCTTTCGTGGTAGCCCAGCTTCTGGTAGTGGTGGTGCAGGGGCGACATTTTGAAGATCCTGCGGCCCTCGCCGTATTTGCGGCGCGTGTACTTGAACCAGGAGACCTGGGCCATCACGCTGAGGTTCTCCACCAGGAACACGCCGCAGAGCACGGGGATCAAGAGCTCCTTGCGCACCAGGATCGCGAGCGCCGCGATCACCCCGCCGAGGGCCAGGCTACCGGTGTCGCCCATGAACACCTGTGCGGGGTAGGCATTGTACCAGAGGAAACCGATGCATGCGCCCAACAGGGCCCCGATGAACACCACCAGCTCGCCGATGCCGGGGATGAACATTACGTTGAGGTACTGCGAAAACACGATGTTGCCACCGATATAGGTGAGCACGCCCAAGGCGAGCACGATGATGGCGCTGGTGCCTGCGGCAAGCCCGTCGATGCCATCGGTGATGTTGGCACCGTTGCTCACGGCCGTTATGATGAAGACGACCACGAGCACGTAAAGGATCCACGTGTACTGTCGCGCCGAGCGGCCGAACATGCCAAGCACGGAGGAGTAGTTGAACTCATTGCCCTTTACGAAGGGAATGGTGGTGCTGGGTTGCCGGCGGTCCAGCAGGAAGTGCACCGTGCCGTTGTCCTCCATGTAGGTGCTTACCTCGGAGGGATCGAACTGCTCGGCCAGCACCTGGGGCACTTCAACCTTGGTGCGGATCGCGGGATGGAAATAGACCGTGAGGCCGATCACAAGCCCGAGGCCCACCTGCCCGATGATCTTGGACGTGCCGGCCAGGCCACGCTTGTCCTTCTTGAAGACCTTGATGTAATCATCAACAAACCCGATGGTGCCGAGCCAGAGCATCGCCACCAGCATCAACAGGATGTAGATGTTGTCCAACCGTGCGAACAGCAGGGCGGGGATCACGGTGGCGGCGATGATGATCAGGCCGCCCATGGTGGGCGTACCTTGCTTCTGCAACTGCCCTTCAAGGCCGAGGTCGCGCACGGTTTCCCCCACCTGCAGGCGTTGCAACAGGCGTACGATGCCTTTGCCGAACCAGAGCGAGATCACCAGGGATAGGAAGAGCGCCATGCCGGCACGGAAGCTGATGTAGTTGAACACGCCTCCGCCGGGGATGCCGGGGCCAAGCCAATGGAACAGGTGGTAGAGCATTACTTGCGCAGCAGTTCAAGCGTTTCCCTGAGCACTTCCACGTCATCGAAATGGTGGCGTTCACCGCGCACCTCCTGGTAGTTTTCATGGCCCTTGCCGGCTACCAGCACCACATCGCCCGGTGCGGCCATGCCTACAGCCTGCCGGATGGCCTCGCGCCGGTCCGCGTTCACGAACACGCGCGCCAGGTCGGCCTCCAGCAGGCCCTTGCGCATTTCGTTGATGATGGCCATGGGGTCCTCGCTCCGCGGATTATCGCTGGTGAGGACCACATTGCGGCTCATGGACGCAGCGATGGCGGCCATCAACGGACGCTTTGTGCGGTCGCGGTCACCTCCGCAGCCCACCACGGTGAGCACGTTGCCGCGGTCCCCGGTTACATCATTGATGGTGGCAAGCACGTTCTTCAGGGCGTCTGGGGTGTGCGCATAGTCCACAATGCCGATCACCCCGGAGGTGCCCCGCACCACCTGGAAGCGGCCTGGTGGCGGCTCCAGGTCGCTCAACGCAGTGAGCACGTCCACGGGCTCCAAGCCCAGCAGCACCGCACCGGTGTATACAGCCAGCAGGTTGCTGGCATTGAACTCGCCCACCAGGCGCGAGTACACTTCACGGCCATCGATGTTGAGCTGCAAGCCCGTCAACTGGTCCTCGATGATGCGCGCGCGGTGGTCAGCCAGGTTGCGCACGGCGAAGGACACCTTTGCGGCCTTGGTGTTCTGCACCATTACGGCGCTGTGTGCATCGTCGGCGTTCACCAACGCATGGGCTTCCGGCGGCAGCGCGTCGAAGAATCCCTTCTTCGCCTTGATGTAGGCATCGAAGGTGCCGTGGTAGTCCAAGTGGTCATGGGTGATGTTGGTGAAGATCCCCAGTACGAACCGCAGGCCGGCAATGCGTTCCTGTACCACGGAGTGGCTGCTCACTTCCATGAAGCAGTGCGACACACCGGCCTCCACCATAGCGGCCAGCAGCCCGTTCAGCTGGATCGGGTCCGGCGTGGTGTGCGTGGCGGGGACCACCTGCGCGCCGATGCGAATCTCCACGGTGGAGATCAGCCCGCACTTATGGCCCAGGGCGCGGAAGAGCTTGTAGAGCAGCGTGGCCACGCTGGTTTTCCCATTGGTGCCGGTAACACCCGTTAGCTTCAGCTTGCGGTCCGGATGATCGTGGAAATTGCCGGCCATGATGGCCAAGGCATGCCGGGAATCGGCAACGCGCACGTAGGCCACCCCGTCATGGAGCTTTGCGGGGAGTTCCTCGCAAATGATGGCCGATGCGCCTTTACTGACGGCCGCTTCAATGAAGCTGTGTCCGTCACTGGCGGTTCCGCGCACCGCAACGAACGCGGTGAAGGGCACCACCAGGCGGCTGTCGAACGCCAAGTGTTCGATGGCCGTATTGGTATCGCCCACCACGTGCTCCAGGCGCGTCTTGTAGAGCAGGTCCTTGAGCAATTTCATATCGCGAGTTCGAGGGTTACCGTTGTTCCCTTCACCGACCTGGAGCCCGGCGCAGGCGATTGGTGCTTCACCATTCCGCTGCCGCTGAGGCGGACGCGCAGTCCCTGGTTCTCCAGGATGTACATGGCATCGCGCAGCCCCATGCCCAGCACGTTGGGCACCATGCCCGTTCCTGCCGGAGGCACGTTGCGTTCCGCGATCACCACGCTGCTGTCGGTGGCCTGCGTGCTGGCCCACTCCCCATCGCCGTGGACCACTGCGGGAATGTCCAAGCGCGACATCACGGTGAGCAGGTCCGCGCGGTCGCCTCCGAAGGACACAGGCGTGCGGTGCACGGTGTCGGCCTGTGCCACCAGGGTCTGCATTTCCAGGCGGTTGCTGTAGATCTTGTCGGCGATCTCACGGAACACGGGGCCGGCCACCACGTTGCCATACACGCCGCGCATGCTGGGCGAGCTCACCACCACGATGCAGGTGTAGCGCGGTGCATCCGCAGGGAAATAGCCCACGAAGGAGGCTTGGTAGCTCACACCGTTCACCTTGTATCCCGCCTTGTCCGATGCGATCTGCGCAGTGCCTGTTTTGCCCGCGATGCTGAAGTGCGCACTGCGCAGGTTCACGGCCGTGCCGGAATCCACAACGCCTTCCAGCATGCGGTGGAGCTTCTCCAGTGTTGCATCGGAGCAGATATGCTCGTTCAGCGTTACAGGAGGGAACTTCTCGATCGTCTTTCCCTCGCGGGTGATGGAACTGACAAACTGCGGCTGCACCATTTTCCCGCCGTTCGCAATGGCATTGTAGAAGGTGAGCATGCGCAGCGGTGTTTCGCCCACTTCGTACCCGATGCTCATCCACGGCAGGCTGGTACCGCTCCACAGCTTCTTGTCCTCCGGCCCGCGCAGCACGGGGAGGCCTTCGCCCGGAATGCGCAACCCCAGCGTGGAACCGAAGCCCAGGCGGCGGAGGCCTTCCACGAACTTGGCGGGGTTGCCTTTGTAGGCCTTGTCAATGGCCTGTGAAATGCCGGTGTTGCTGCTCACCTCAAGCGCACGCTGAACGGTGATCAATCCGTAGCCCTCATCGTGGGAATCGCGCATCACGCGGTCGTAGTACTTCTTCTTCCCGCCGCGCGTATCCACGATCTGGTCCGGTGTCACCAGGCCGTCGTCCATGGCCACCATCAATGCCGCTGTCTTGAACGTGCTGCCCGGTTCGGTGCTGGCACCGATGGCGTAGTTGTACACTTCGTCGTAGGTGCTGTCCTCCAACTGGGTGAGGTTGCTGATGGCCTTGATGTACCCCGTCCTGGTTTCCATGACCACCACGCAGCCGTGGTGTGCGCCGTTCTTGCGCAGCTGTGCCTCCAAGGCGGCATCCGCCACGTCCTGGAGGTTCATGTCGATGGTGGTGTGCACGTCGCTTCCCGGCACGGGGTCCTGTCCTTCGCCGCCGTCCACGGGCATCCATACCCCGCCGGTGAGGCGGCGTTCCAGTCGCTTCCCGGAGATGCCTTGCAACCAGGGCGCATAGCCGGCCTCCAGGCCGATGGTGGTACTGTCGCGCAGCAGGTAGCCCACCGTGCGCGAAGCGAGGCGCCCGAAGGGGCGGATGCGCACCATGCGCTTGTCCGCGATCATCCCGCTGCGGTGCCGCCCCAACCGGAACAGCGGCAGCTCGCGCAGCGCCTTCAGTTGTTCATGGTCGCACCGCCTGCGCAACAAATGGTAGCGTTCGCCGCGCTCCCGCGCATCGATCAATTCACGCCGGAGGTCCTGCATGCTGCGATCCCCGAAGAGCTTTGACAGGCCCCAGGCGAGCGAATCCAGGTTGGCACTGAAGAGCGCATCCGTGAGGCCATCGGCGCGCATGTCCATGCGGATCTCATACTCCGGCACGCTGGTGGCCAACAAACGTCCGTCATCACTGAAGATGTGCCCGCGCTCAGACTGCACGCTGCGCATGGCGGTGGCCACGTTCACGGCTTTGGCGCGCCACTTGTCGCCTTCCGCCAATTGAATGGTGAAAAGCTTCACCGCGATGGCTGCGCCGAAAAGCAGCACCAAGGCATACACCAGGGTAATGCGCAGGCCAAGCACCTTGTTATCGTTCATGGCTTGCCCCGCTGTTCGTTCAACTCCCGCTTGTCCACTTCGATCCGCATGGGCGGTACGCGGCTTTCGCGCAGGCCCATTCCGCCGATGTCGTCCGCTACTTGGCTCTGCCGCTCGGCCCGCTCCAGGTGGCTGCGCACGGTGATGTATTCCGAGCGCATCTCCTTGAGGTCGCTGCTGGTGTGGTCCAGCTCGCGCACGGTGCGTTCAGTCCAGTAGCCATAGCCGATGTAGAAGAGCATCAGGCCGGCCAGGAACAGCAGGAAGGGCATGTTGGCCAGCACTTTCTCACGGGTGAGGAAAGTGCCGTTCATCACGTTCACCAAACCCTTGGAGAAGGTGCGCTTGCCCTTGGGCCCCGCCCCGGCAGGCTTGGTTTCCTGTGGTTGTTCCTTGCGCTTGTTCATTGCCTCTGGGCTGCCCTGAGCCGGGCGCTTCTTGCCCGCGGATTGTCCAATTGTTCCTGTTCGCCCGCCTGCACCGCTTTGCCCTGCAATGGCTGGAAGGGGCGCTTGCTGTTGCCGTACATGTCCTTCTCTTCGTTACCGCCTAGGTCGCCGGCCCGCATCCAGTTCTTCACCAAGCGGTCTTCGAGGGAGTGGTAGCTCATCACCACCAACCTTCCGCCGGGGCGCACCACATCGGCGCTTTCGCGCAGCAACTGGGCCAGCGAGGCCAGTTCATCGTTCACGGCGATGCGCAGCGCCTGGAAAACCTGTGCGAGAAAACCGTGCTCATCCCCGCGGCGCGCCATGGGGCGCAACACTTCCGCCAACTGGCCGGTGGTTTCAAATGGTTGCTTTGCGCGCGCCAGCACCAGCCGGTGCGCCACCTTGGGTGCTTGGCGCACCTCGCCGTAGTTGGAAAGCAGCTCCGCCAAGGCCTGTTCATCCAGGGTGTTGAGCAAGTCGGCGGCAGTGCGGCCCGCACGCTGGTTCATGCGCATGTCCAGCGGCGCATCAAAGCGGAAACTGAAGCCGCGCCCGGCGGTATCGAACTGGTGGCTGCTAACGCCCAAGTCCGCGAGAAGCCCGTCCACCGGCAACTTCCCCAGGAAGCGCAAGTGGTTGCGCACCCAGCGGTAGTCCGAAGGCACAAAGGTGAAGCGCGGGTCCTGCGGCGCATTGAAGCGCGCGTCGGCATCGCGGTCAAAGGCGATCAGCTCTCCTTCCGGGCCCAGTTCCTTCAGAATGGCGCGGCTGTGCCCGCCTCCGCCAAAAGTGGCGTCCACGTACCTTCCGTTGGGCCGGATAGCGAGCGCTTCAATGCACTCCTTGAGGAGCACTGGTTCATGGTATGTCGCCCGGGCCTGCGTCATTGCCCAAGCTTCCCATTACCTCCTCGGCCAGCGCGGAGAGATCCACCTTCTGCTTGCGCATGGCGGTGTAGCCCGCCTTGCCCCACACTTCCACGCGATCGCCCAAGCCCACGAGCTTGAGTTCCTTGCCCAGCTTGGGCTCGTCCATCAGCGCCTTGGGCAGCAAGAGGCGCCCGCTGCCATCGAGCTCCAAATGCGTGGCGCCCGCAGTGAAACGCCTGATGAACTCCATGTTCTTCTCCACAAAGCGGTTCAACCTGCCGAGCATCCGGTTGGTGCCGTCCCACACCGATTGCGGATAGAGCACCAAGCATGGCCTGAACACGTCCCGGTTGATCACAAAGCCCTGGGAAAGGGAATCGGCCAACTGCTTCTTCAGCCCGCTGGGCAGCACTAGCCGCCCCTTGGCGTCCAGCCGCACATCGTATTCGCCGAGCAGGTTGAGCATGTGTGTTCATCGGGGCTGCGATGGCCGCGAAAGTAGGCCGGTCGCCCCACTTTCACCCATATAACCCCACTTTGTTCAAAACTATTGTACCGCAAAGCTATTAAAAAGTTGCCAACTCTCTATAGAATCATTGATTTCACTGGCAAATTGAATAGTGGAGCAAAGTGGAGCAAACATGCAGGCCTTTACCCTCGCGCTTGAATTGTGGAAAACCCTGGACCATGGTATTCAGCCTTGCCCGGAGCGGCCCGCAGGCCCGTGGATGCAGGACCCAGGTATGGCAGAGCGGATGTGGGAGGACCTGCTTCTCCGTTCCAAGCCCTACATTTGGGCATCCACGGGCCGGAATGGAGCAAGAGCTGAAGCAGGCGGGGGAATTCCGCTACATCGACGTGGGCGACGGTCCGCCGCTGGTGTTTCTGCACGGATTGTTCGGGGCCCTGAGCAACTTCGGGGAGACCACGGCGCACTTCCGCGGCAAATACCGCGTGGTGATGCCGATGCTGCCGCTCTACTCGCTGCCAATGCTGAACACGAACGTGAAAGCACTGGCCGCGTTCCTGGAACGTTTCATCAAGCACCTAGGCCTGAAGGACATCAATTTGCTGGGCAATTCCCTGGGTGGCCATGTGGCGCTCGTATACACCAGCCTGCATCCCGGGATGGTGCGCACGCTGATCCTCACCGGCAGCAGCGGGCTGTATGAGAACGCCTTCGGCGGAAGTTTCCCGCGCCGCGAGGACAAGGAGTTCATCCGTAAAAAGGTGGCAGTGACGTTCTACGACCCCCGGTTTGCCACGGACGAGCTGGTGGATGAATGCTTTGTGACCGTGAACGACCGGTCCAAGCTGATCCGGATCCTTTCCCTTGCCAAGAGCGCCATCCGCCACAACATGGCCGCGGAGCTGCCAAAACTGAAAATGCCGGTTTGCCTGATCTGGGGCAGGCAGGACACCATCACTCCGCCGCATGTGGCCGAGGAATTCCACACCTTGATCCCGCACAGTGAGCTCTTTTGGATCGACAAGTGTGGACATGCCGCCATGATGGAGCAGCCGGTGGAGTTCAACACAATCCTGGACAAGTGGCTGGCACGGACGCTGGGGTGAACAGGTGGAGCTGCAAATTGTATGTGGACAGGAATTGGTGTGCTGCAAAAAAGCAGAACGATTGATCCATGGGCAACTTGAAAGCCGAACACCTTGGCAGCGGACGCGAGGCAAAGCATTGGCCCAAACCCACCCTTCCGGAATATGCCTTCATCGGGCGCAGTAATGTGGGGAAGAGCTCATTGATCAACATGTTGGTGGGCATCCACCGGCTGGCGCGGGTAAGCAACACGCCGGGCCGCACGCGCAACGTGGAACACTTCAAGGTGGCTGCACCCAAGGGTTCCGGGCCGGACTGGCTGCTGGCAGACCTTCCCGGTTACGGCTTTGCCAAGGCATCAAAGACCGAACGTACCACGTGGCAGGCCATGATCGGTTCCTACCTGCGTGAACGCGAAAATCTGCAATGCGTTTTCCTGCTGGCCGATGTTCGCCTGGACCCGCAGCAAAACGACCTGGACATGATCCAATGGCTGGGTACCGAAGGCATTCCCTTCGTGATCGTGTTCACCAAGGCGGACAAGCTCAAACAACCTTCCATTGTAAGCAACGTGGCATTCTACAAGCGCACGCTAAAGAAGACCTGGGAAACGTTGCCTCACCTGATCATTACTTCATCGGAAACCGATGCGGGACGCGAGGAACTGCTCGAATTCATCGCCGAGGTGAACGGACGGTGGCATGGGAACGTGTGATCGGGGGAGTCGGGAGTCCTTCAGTTGGGAAGTCTGAGGCCTTGTGTCGGACAGTCGAGGGTCCCGACTCAAGACTTCCCGGCTCCAAGACTTCTGGACTTGAAGGCTCACGACTTCTTCTTGAGCTCCGGCAGCATGTGCTCGGCAAAGTAGGCTGCAAAGTCGCGCATCTGTGCCGCCATCTTCTCCTCGTTCGTGGCCCGTTCAAAGGTATCGGCCAACGTCAGAATGTTTTGGTGGAAGAAGGCTTTCATCTCGTCCGTAGTCATCTCTTTTGTCCACAGGTCAATGCGCAGCGTATTGAGTTCCTGGGCATCCCAAAAGCTTAGCAACATGGCCTTTCCCACGCCTTGATTGTCCGCCTCGGCCTTCCATTCAATGTTCTCGGGAACGTGGTTTTCATCCAAGTGCACACGGATCGTAATGTCGGATTCCTTCATGTTGGCAAGCGGGAATTGAATGGAGGCGGGCGATCGGGCAACCATGGCCGGCGCAGCCGCTTCTCCTTACTTGGGTTTGTAGGTATTAAGAAAGGACTGCGGGCTCCGCATGGCGAAAATCTGTGCGAAGCTATCCTTGGGGTTGGCGCGCAGATAGCTCTCCACCATGCGGTAACCGATCCATTCGCCAATGTGCCCCGGGCTTTCCCTCGGGAAGCCGGTCGTGTACGGGCCATCGTTCATGAACTGGTCGATCACCTTCGGGTCCTTGGAGTAAAGCATTTCCTTGGTAACCACCTCCCGCCAGATGTTGAACTCATTGTCCTCGCACCACTTCAATTGTTGCGGCGTAAAGGCGAACTTCAACGTAGCGTCCGTTTCCGGAAGCAGGGCGTCCAGCAAGGCCATCACCTTGCCGATGACCACCAGGTTGGTGAGCAGGTCCTCACCTTGCACATCGCGCGTGTAATGCACCTGCAACCAGCCCTTCACCACGCTGGGCACAAGCATTTCAGGGCGCATGCGCTCCTTTCTGTATTGCGGGAACAGTTCCGGCGAGAGGTATTGCACCACGGGGCTGTTCTTGCCGACGAACCATTCCACGCCAAAGCCCAGCACACTGTCGGTTGGCAGCACGCCATAGTTGAACCCGGAGTTGTAGGCGATGATGCGCGGCACCAAACTGTCCGGAAAGAAAGCCTTCAACCTGCCGAACGCCTCATTGAAACCGGCTTCCTGCTCGGCCATATCGCCCAGCACGCTGTCGGCCCGCAGCTGCACTTTGCTCCAATCAGGGTCGTGCACAAAGCGGTTCAATGCCATGGGCAGGCGCGGGTCGTTGTAGGCAGCCGCCTGAAGCACCCGTTCCACATAAAGTTTATAGAACTCGCCATACTTTGCATAGAGCTCCAAGTTGAAGTTGCCGGTGGAGTCGTCCACCGCCTTGAACAGGTCCTTGTCCAACCGTTCCACCTTCACGTTCACAGGTACGGGCCTTACGTTCACCGTGGACGGACTTTTGCCACCGCACGCAGCCATGAACAGCAAGAGGGCCACAAAGGGCACGCCATTTGCGTACCACGAACCACCGTTACCTTTGGCCATCATTAAAACGACTGCAAACCTATGAAGAAGGTCTCCGCCCTTGTCTGTCTGTTGGCGATTTCAGCCACAGCGGCACATGCACAGGAAAAATCCGTGCGCTTCGGCATCAAAGTAGCACCGAACTTCGGGTGGATCAAACCCGATACCAAGGAACTGAAGAATGACGGGTCCCGTTTCGGGTACACCTTCGGCCTGATGGGCGATTTCATGTTGGGAAGCAACCAGAATTATGCCTTTGCCACGGGCCTGTTCCTGAACAATGTTGGCGGCAAATCCACCTTCCCCTCCGGCGATCAAAACCTGGGCACGGAATCCAAGTACCAGTACATCGAACTACCGTTGACCCTGAAGCTGAAGACGAATGAGATCGGGTATATGACTTATTATGGCCAGATCGGCTTCGGTACGGCGTTCAACATCAGCGCCAAGTCCGATTTCGACACGTATGACCCCGTGGCGAAGAAGATCACGCGGGTAACGGATGAGGACATCATGGACAACACGCAGCTGTTCAAGGCTTCACTGATAGTAGGCGCAGGCCTGGAGTTCAATTTCAGCGGCAACACCTCTGCCATGATCGGGGTAACGTACAATAACGGCTTCACCAACATCAACAAGGACATCAAGGTGGGCGACAAGGAACTAAAAGCCAAGCAGAACTACCTGGAGCTTTCATTGGGCGTGTTCTTCTGATCGAAGTTTTCAAGTTCAGGCCCCGCATCCGGCACATGGCCGCATGCGGGGCCTGCTGTTTGTACCGCGCCCCCAACCTTGCACATGGCAAGTAATTGTGTAAGCCGACCTGGTCAACCTGGCGCTTGAAAGCCTCAACACGGCCCGGCCAGGAAAGACAAAGGCCTCCCCTGTCCGGGAGGCCCTTGCGCTCGCATGTGATCCAACCCTATTTCACGATGCTCATTCGCTGAACCGTGCGTTGCCCATTTACGGTGATGTTCACCAGGTACACGCCGCTGGCAACATCACCAGGCAGTTGCAATATGGTGTTGAAGAGCTTGCCGCTGTTCTCAAACCTCTTGGCATAGGCCGGCCTTCCGTACATGTCCAGTATCTCCACCGCAATTTGTTGCTCCCCATCCTGCAATCCGCTCAGACCCAAGTTCACCTGGCCGTCATGTACGGGATTGGGCCATAACGTTGCTTCCCCGAGGCCGGTCTGTTCCATGAGGGGCAGGCTATTGTCAATGGTAATGGCGCAACTGCTGGGGCAGAAGCCCGTGTACACGCCGTTCACCTTCACGTTCACCTCCACGTTGTAGGTGGAGCCGTTCACCAGCGGCGGTGCCACGCCGCCGTTCCACTTCAGCTGCAGGATGTACGTGCTGCGCGTAAAGGTCTGGTCGTAGCCCTCGCCGGTATTGAAGATGCGGAACTGGTACTCCGTGCCGCCCACCACTGGCGTGGCGTAGATGAAGCTGTTGTTCGCGGGCGGGTTGAACGCACGGGTCTCATTGCAACTGTGCCCGTAGTTCGGTGCAGGAATAAGACCTGAGCAGACCACCACTTGCGGCACGCCCAGACCCATTTCGCAGCCGCTTCCCCAGTGGGCGCTGGTCACCGGGCCAGACACATTGCTGCGCACACGGGCGAAGTATTTCACGCCAGGGGTGAGCGGGTTGCTCACCATCTCCGAGAAAATCACATAGTTGCGGTTCACTGTGATCCGGCGCATGAATCCGGCATCCGGGTCCGTGAACTCGAACTGGTACTGAGTGGCGCCCGTTACCTTGTTGCAATACACTTTGTTGCCCAGGCCGTTGTTGAATATGCCACACTCGGTGGCAGCGATGTTCGCAGGCCCTTCCGTAAGGCAGAAACTGTGGCTGTTCCCATAGGTAAGGCTTGCCGAAGGCGAGGCGGGTGAAAGGCTTCCTGCAGCGAAATCATCACGCAGCAACAACTTGCCGCCTGTGGTGCGCAGCTCCCAACTTCCGCCCGCAATGCCATCACCGGAGCTGTCGAAGATCCTGAATCCATAACAGGCATCGCCGATGTTCACGGCATCAAGGCATATCGTGCGGGACACGAAGGAATTGTTGTCCGCGGCGGTGAGGCTCCCCGCTGCCACCTGGTTGTGGGCGTCATCGGTGAACTGCCAGCTGATCTCGTCCGCGTAGCCGTCCGTGGTGATCTGCAGCACCACTTGATTGCCGTTGCAAGTGCCAAGGCAAGTACATTGAGGGTTGTACACATCACCCACCGTGTTGGGGTCGCCGTCGTCGCAGGCATCTCCGATGTTCACGCCCAAGAGCGGGCAATCGTCACCCAAGAGCTGTACCACCCTGTTCTTGGCGGTGCTGTTGAAGAGGGTGAACGAGCCGCCAAGAAGCACTCTTCCGTCCGGCCGCGCAGCCAATGCCCACGCTTCGCCATTGTTCAATCCCATGCCGGGATTGAATGTCAGGTCCGTGCTTCCATCAGCGTTCAAACGGGCAATGCGGTTGCGGCTTACGCCGTTTGCCGAGGTGAAATTCCCGGCGACCAGCACCTTGCCGCCACCGTGCATTTTCAACCTCCGGCACACGGCGGACAAACCACTGCCGGTGGCAAAGGTCAAGTCCAACGAGCCGTCCGTGTTCAGCCTGGCGATGCGCCCGCGTGCCGTTCCGTTGTAAGTGGTGAATTCGCCGCCTACCACCAGCTTTCCGTCAGGTTGTAGCGCCATGTCCCAGATGGTTGCACTTGCGCCCGTGCCTGGAGTGAATGTCATGTCCAATGATCCGTCGCTGTTCAGGCGCGCAATGCGGTTCAGGGCAGTGCCATTGAAGCTGGTGAAACTTCCGCCTACCAGGACCTTTCCATCGCTTTGCAATGCCAACGCCTCCACATTCTGGTTGGCCCCTGTGCCCGGCACAAAGCCGGTATCCACCGTGCCGTTCGCGTTGAGCCTGGCGATGCGGTTGCGGCCGCTTCCGTTGAAGTTTTGGAAAACTCCACCGATCAGGATCTTCCCGTCAGGTTGCACCACAATGGCTTCCACGCGTTGATTGGCCCCGCTGCCCGGGTTGAAGCTGGCATCCAATGTGCCATTTGCATTGATGCGTGCGATGTAGTTGCGGCCAATGCCGTTGTAGCTTGTGAAGGCCCCACCGATCAAGATCTTCCCATCGGGCTGGAGTGCCATGGCACTGATGTAATTGTTTGCTCCTGTTCCGGCGGAAAATCCCGGATCAACGGCGCCGTACACATCAAGGCGCACAATGGTGTTCGCTGGCGACCCATTGTACAAGGAATGTGCACCTGACATTACAACATTCCCATCCGGTTGTACCAAAAAAGCACGCACAGTGTTGTTTGCACCCGAACCGGTATTAAATCCGGGATCTATGGAACCTGTCTGGGCCGCGAGCATGCCCGGAATGGCAGCTGCGAAAAGCAAAAAAGGGAAATTGTTTTTCATGAGATGGGGTTTTGCCGGTGAACTACATGACCGCTACAAAGCGGCGCAATGCAACCCAGGTGCACAATACCCACAAATGGGTAATTTTCAGAACTCATCGGGCTGTGCCCAATTCTGCACCTTCCCGGCCACATAGTATGGCCAACTCTTTCGGAACGGCCCTCCGACTTTGGGTTTTATACCATTTACGCATTCAAGGTCGGCCAAGAGATGCGCCGCGATCTTTTCGGAGGACGATACGCGGAACAGGTTGCGTAGCGGGGCATACGGAACCTGTTCTGCGGAGAAGTCATCCGGAAAGAGGGCAAGTAGATCGGCCGATATTGAATGCGTAGATGGTATTATGGGCATGGAATTCGAGTACTTCAGTCCATGGCCTTGTAACGCACAAAGGGCCGCCCCTTTCGGAACGGCCCTTCGGCGTCGTCTTCCACAGGGTCACGCGCAGCGGACCCTGAGGAACCCCTACCGGATCACGCTCAACCGTTGCACGGTCTTCACACCGTTCACGGTGATGTTCACCATGTACACACCGCTGGCAAGGTCGCCCGGCAGTTGCAGGACGGTGCTGAAGCGATCACCGATGTTGCTGTACGCCTTGGCAAACACCTGCTTGCCG
>JAFDZY010000146.1 GCA_018266685.1 Bacteroidota bacterium | reverse complement strand
GGCCGCATGCGGACGATGGCGTCCTGGGCACGGCGCAACTTCGCTGCGCTCACCATTTTCATGGCGGCGGTGATCTGCTTGGTGCTGTTCACCGAGACGATCCGGTTGCGTACTTCCTTCAGGCTGGCCATGGGGGTTCAGTTGTCGATTGTCAGTTGTTAGTCGTCAGTTGTACCCTGACAACTAACAACCGGCAACTTGGAACTCAATTAGCAAAGTTCTTTGCAAGGTCCGCAGCCACTTTCTCCAGCACGCCCGTGAGCTGGTCGTTGAACTCACCGCGCTTCAGCGCTGCCAGCGTATCCTTCTGGCTGTTGCGCATCATGGTGAGGAACTGTTGCTCAAACTGGCGCACCTTGGCCACCGGCACCTTGGCCAACAGGCCCTTGGAGCCGAGGTAAATGATGGCCACCTGCTCTTCCACGGGCATCGGGCTGTTCTGCCCTTGCTTCAGGATCTCCACGTTGCGCGCGCCCTTGTCCAGCACGGCTTTGGTGGCGGCGTCCAAGTCGGAGCCGAACTTGCTGAAGGCCTCCAGCTCGCGGTAGGCAGCCTGGTCCAGCTTCAGCGTGCCAGCCACTTTCTTCATGGACTTGATCTGTGCGTTGCCGCCCACGCGGCTCACGCTGATGCCCACGTTGATGGCGGGCCGCACGCCGCTCAGGAACAAGTTGCTCTCTAAGAAGATCTGTCCGTCGGTGATGGAGATCACGTTGGTGGGGATGTACGCGGACACGTCGCCGGCCTGCGTCTCAATGATCGGCAGCGCGGTGAGCGAACCGCCGCCCTTCACCAGGCCCTTCAAGCTGTCGGGCTGGTCGTTCATCTTGGAGGCAATGGTGTCGTCATCGATCACCTTCGCCGCACGCTCCAGCAACCGGCTGTGCAGGTAGAACACATCGCCAGGGTAGGCTTCGCGGCCCGGCGGGCGACGCAGCAGCAGCGACACTTCACGGTAGGCCACGGCCTGCTTGGAAAGGTCGTCATACACGATCAGTGCAGGGCGGCCGGTATCGCGGAAGTATTCGCCGATGGCCGCGCCGGTAAAGGGTGCATAGAACTGCATCGGGGCGGGGTCGCTGGCATTGGCGGCCACCACGGTGGTGTAGGCCATGGCCCCGGCCTCCTCCAGCACTTTCACGGTGCCGGCCACGGTGCTTCCCTTTTGGCCAATGGCCACGTAAATGCAGTACACGGGCTTGCCCGCGTCGAAGAACTCCTTCTGGTTGATGATGGTGTCGATGGCCACCGTGCTCTTGCCGGTCTGGCGGTCACCAATGATCAGCTCGCGCTGGCCGCGGCCCACGGGGATCATGGCGTCGATGGCCTTGATGCCGGTTTGCAGTGGCTCTTTTACCGGCTGGCGGTAAATAACGCCGGGGGCCTTACGCTCAATGGGCATCTCGAAGGTTTTGCCTTGGATGGGGCCCTTGCCGTCAATGGGTTCGCCGAGGGTGTCCACCACGCGGCCCACAATGCCCTCGCCCACGTTTACGCTGGCAATGCGCTTGGTGCGCTTCACGGTGTCGCCCTCCTTTACGCCCACGCTGGGGCCCAAGAGCACCACGCCCACATTGTCCTCTTCCAGGTTGAGCACGATGCCGCGCAACCCGCCGGTGAACTCCACCAGCTCACCGCTCTGCACACTGTTCAGGCCGTAGATGCGGGCAATGCCGTCGCCGATCTGCAGCACGGTACCGACCTCCTCCAGCTCAGCCTCCGTGCGGAGGCCGGCGAGTTCTTCCTTGAGGATCGCCGATACTTCGGCGGGATTGATCTGTGCCATGGGAGGCTCTTTTTAAATCTCGGGGATGTAGGGATTCTCTGAAAATTTGCGGCGCAGGTCGCTCAGGCGGCGGCTTACGCTGGCGTCCACCTGCTCGTCGCCAATGCGCAGCACCAGCCCGCCGATCAGTGAGGGGTCAACGGTTTCGCGCAGCTCAATGGTTTTGCCGGGGTGCCGTTCCTGCGCCATTTGCGTCACTTGTGCCCGGCCCTCCACGGAAAGGGGTACTGCGCTCTTCACCTCGGCCATCAAAATGCCGTGCGCCTCGCGGTACACGTTCTGAAAGCCTTCGGCGATCTCCGGCAATTGGCCTTCGCGGCCCTTGCGCACCAAGATCGCCATGAAACGGTCGGCAATGTGGCCGATCTGCCCCCCAAATACGCGCTCCAGCACCTTGAGCTTGCGGTCCGGCTTTAGCACCGGGCTGTCCAGCATCAACTGGAGCGGGCGGCTGACTGCGCAGGTGGAGGCCACCAACTGCATGTCCTCGCGCACGGCTTCCACCTCCCCCTTCTCCTGTGCAAGCTGCATCAGGGAGCGGGCGTAGCGGTATGCGACGGGGGATACGTTCATGACAGGCGGAGGTCGCTTTCCTTGAGCACTTTGTCCAGCAGCGCCTGTTGCGCGGCCTTGTCACCGAGCTTCTCGCGCAGGATCCGCTCGGCCACTTGGATGCTGAGCTCGCCCACTTGGTTTTTCATTTCGGTGATCGCCGCGTTCTTCTCGTTGCGGATCTCCTCGCGGGCACGGGCCAGCAGGGCATCTCCTTCGGCCTTGGCGCGGCCTTTGGCATCGGCGATCTCCTTGTCGCGGATGTCACGGGCCTCCTTCAGCATCAGGTCGCGCTCGGCGCGGGCCTCCCGCAGCAGGTCCTCATTGCTGGCCTTCATGGCCGCCACTTCCTCGCGGGCCTTTTTCGCCTCGCCGATGGCGTCCTCAATGGAACGCTCGCGCTCGTGCAGCGAATTGAGGATGGGCTTCCACGCAAACTTCGCCAACAGGAAGAACACGATCCCGAAGGACAGCGTCATCCAGAAGATCAGGCCGAAGGCGGGTTGGACAAGACTGGCAAGCAACATGGCTCTGGGCTATGGTTGAACGGAAATGAAACGCGACGGGGAAGCCGCCGGCAGCTTACTTCAGCACCACCAGCAGGCCCACCACCATGGCGAAGAAGGCCGCGCCTTCCACCAGTGCCGCAGTGAGGATCATGTTGGCGCGCAGGTCGTTCATGGCTTCCGGCTGGCGGGCCATGGCTTGCACGGCGTCACCGCCGATGCGGCCGATGCCTACGCCTGCGCCGAGGGCTGCCAAACCGGCGCCGAGGGCTGCGATACCGTAACCGGTGCCAATGTCGAGGAGGGCTGAGAGAAGCATGCTTGGTTGTTGTTTAGACGATTGATTCCTTGTGTTCGTGGTGTTCCTCCAATGCCGCGCCGATATAGAGCGCCGACAGGAAAGTGAAGACGTAGGCCTGGATGAACGAGATCAGCACGTCCAGGATGGTCATGAAGATGGTGAAGGCCAGGCTGACCACGGAAACCCCGTAGCCCACGGCGGCGCTGGTGGCCCCGAACACGAAGATGAGGCTGAAGAAGCTCAGCGCGATGATGTGGCCAGCCGCCATGTTGGCAAACAACCGGATCATCAGTACAAACGGCTTCAGGAAGATGCCCAGCACTTCCACCGGGGTGAGGATGATGAGCACCCACTTGGGCACTCCGGGCATGGCGAAGATGTGCTGCCAGTAGTTCTTGTTGCCGTTCAACGTCACCACAATGAACGTGAAGATCGCCAAGGTGAACGTGATCGCGATGTTGCCCGTGAGGTTGGCGCCGAAGGGGAAGATGGGGATCAGGCCGGTGATGTTGGCCAGGAAGATCACGAAGAAGATGGTGAGCAGGTAGGGCATGAAGCGCATGTACTTCGGCCCGATGGCGCTCTTGGCCACGTCGTCGCGAACAAAAACGATCAGCGGTTCCAGCAGGGATTGCAGGCCCTTGGGCGCTTTGCCGGCGCGCTTGGCATAGGTGCGGGCCACGCTGGTGAACACCAGCAGCATGATCACCATGATCAGGAAGATGGAGGCCACGTTCTTGGTGATGGAGATGTCCCAAATGTTGGCGGTGGCGGCCTCGTCCACCTGCCCGTTCGCACCCACTGCCACGATGCTACCGTCGTGGAGCATGTACCCGTCGTAGGCCGCATGGCCGTGCTCGAAGCGGGCGCTGCTGAACACCTGCAGGCCGCGCTGCGTGTCGTAAATGATCACCGGCAGGGGGATGGAGAAATCTCCGGCGATGTGCCAGCCGTGCTCATCGGCGATGTGGCCCATGATGAGCTCCCCGGCATTGAACTCGGCTTTTTCCTTGCCGGAATGGTCCTCCAAGGCAGGTGCGGAGGCATCCGCATGGCCTTCATGCTGGGCAACGGACCACCCTGCAATCAGGAGGCAAAAGGAGAGGAAAGCTGCGCGTAGCAAGGCGTTCGGGTGTTTTCGGGGGCTTCGACCCCCTGCTTAGCGGCCGCAAATGTAGCCAAGTCCTGCAAATGGCAGGATGCCTGCATGCATTTGATCCCTTGGATGCCCTGCGGCCACTTCGGGTCCCTGTCAGCCCCGCGTTTCCTTGAACAAGATCCACATGGCCAGAGCCACGCCCCCGAGCGCCCCCACCAGCGTAAATGCCGGGAATTTCCAGCCGGTGCGCTGGTCCGCCCACCAACCACCAAAAGTGCCCAGGCCGATGATGGCAGCCATTTGGAAGCCGATGCCGCTGTAGCGCATGTAGGACTGCGCCGCCTTCCGCCGCTTTTCAGCTCGGTCTTCCGGGGTCATGGCTTTGGCAAGTTGCGCGAACGGGCGCTGAGCCGCACGGTGGAGAACACCAAAAATGCCAAGTAGAAAACGGCCAGCGCAAGCGCCAGGGGCAGCGCCTGCGCACGGGGCAGCAGCATGAGCATGGCCGCCACGGCCACCAGCGCCGTGAACAATTTCACCACCAGGCCCAGCATGTAGCGGAACATGAACCCCTTGGGGTCCTTGTCCATGGCTTGTTCCTGCCACAGCATCAACGCGCCGGTGAGCACGGCCAAAAAGGCGAGCACGGCCACTTGCGCCTTTCCGAAGGGCCAGCCTGCCAACTGGCAAGCGCCGTAGGCCAATGCGCCGATGGCCACGCTATAAATGGCCAGGGCTGCCAATGTCCGCATTACCATGGATCGAATGCCGGCCGAGGTGCTGCCTTTTCCCGGCTCAGCGGGTGGTCTTCAGCGGTTCGGGCTTGGCCTCGGCCTGGCCGGCCAAGGGTGAAGGCCTGTCGGCGGAGGTGCTCAGCCGCACGGGGTCCATTTCCTTGATCGGGTCGCGGCCCCCGCCCATGTTGCAGTTGCCGGTAAACACCGCCCCGGGCTCAATGGCCAGTTTCTTGGTGTTGATGTCGCCGGAGAGCTTGGCCGTGGCTTTGAGGCTCAACAGGTCCTGGCAGGCGATCTTGCCGTTCACCGTGCCTTCGATGTCGCTGCTCTGGCAGGTGATGTCCCCTTCCACATGGCCTGAGGCCCCCACGATCAGCCGTCCGCGCACGTTGATGGTGCCTTTTACGCGGCCATCGATCCGCACGTTGCTGTCCGAGCGCAGTTCACCCTCAATGGTGGTGCCCTCCATGATGGAGTTGATCTTGCCGGGGCTTACCGGTTCAATGGGCTTGTTCATGGTGTCGTGGGCTTTGTCGTTCCTGAACATGATGTTGCGGAATGGGCGTTATGCGGGAGTTGCGAAGGTAATGCCCGCAACCGATCACTTGCCCGCCAAGTATTCCTTGCTGAAATATTCCGTGTATCCCCCTTCGTCCTTTGCCACATAGAAGCGCGGATAATTGCCGCTGCTGATGGCAAACAAGGGATAGCCTTTGCCTGTCAGGCCCTTCAAGTCGGTCTTGTTGTTCTTGAACAGGTTGTAATAGGCCATTGCCGCCGTCTTGGTGGGGAAACTGCGGATCAACACCACCTGCGTGTGGTTGTCCCAAACGCTTGCCTTCACATCCAAGGGCTGGTTGCGGAAGTACTTCGTGTTGAAATCGCCGATGGTGGCCTGCACCTGCCCGATGGGGCCCGCGCTGTCCGGCACCATGAACACAATGTAATGCTCGCCGGCCGGAGCATCATAGGTGGGTGTCGCGGCCTTGGCGGTGGTGTCCACGGGCTGCGCACCGCCGCTCATCCGGTCCAGGTTGGCCAGCAGGGCCGTGGCCGCGGCGGCCTCATCGGTGCCGGGGAAACCGCTCTGTACCTGTGCCAGTGCCTCGCGGAACGGGCCCATCAGGTGCATTCCGCCCACGGCCATCGCCTTCAGCAGGCTGTATTTGGCGAGCAGGTGGTTGTGCGGTTCATTGGTGGCAATGCCTTGGCACGTGGCGATCACCCCTTGGTAGGCGCCCTGCCGGAACTGGTCGTAGAGGTCCGCATAAGCTTTGTCCTCCGCGATGCGGGCTGCTTCGTCAGCCTGCAATTGGTCCGGGTTCCTCACCAAACGGGCAAATTCCGAGTCGGGCCACCGGCTGGTGATCTCGTCGGCGTAGTGCTTGGAACTGGCCCCGCCAAAATCCATGAAGTTGCCGGCCTTTTCCTTGGCTAAGTAGATCCGGTAGAGCTGGTAGTACGCTTCCGGGGTGTAGCGGCAATCATCGAAGCGGTTGTTCAGCACCTCGAAGCTTTCGATGGCGTTGTCCACATCCTTCAGCTTTTCCTTGTAGATCATGCCCGAGAGGTACAGCGCCTCGCAGATCCGGGCGTTGCTGCTGTCCAGCATGGCTGCGTTGGTGGGCACGTCCTTCAGGTAGCTTTCGGGTTTCTTCCATTCCGGCTCCCCCGTTTCCTTGGCCGGTTCGGCCAGGGTGCTGTCGGCGCCCTCCTCCTCGGCCACATCCACCAAGGCGGTGCCGCTCTTGTCCGCCCTGCGCCAGTTGTCCTCGTTGGGGCGGTCGCCCCACTTTTTCTTGAACTCCGGGATGCCGCGTGCGATTTGCGCTTGGTTGTAGAAGTACCAAGCCCCTCCGGAACCGGGCGTGCCCTGTTGGCCTTGCGGCGCCGGATTGCTGGCCATCACGTCCCGTGCATCATCCGCGGCCTGTTTCTGTTCTTCTTCCTGCCGCTCCCGGTCTTTGATCAAGGCCTTGATGCGCTTCTCCTTTTCGTCGGGGTCCAGCTTGGCAAAGGCCTGGAGGCTGTCCTCCCGTGCGATCACGTTCAGCTGTACCACCAGGTCGCCCAGCACCTCCGCACGGGTCTTCACTTCGTTGTACCGGGCATTGTCCTCTCCCAACAAGGTACCCGTACTGTCGTAGTACTGCTGTGCCGCAGGGTATTTTTTGTCGTCGAAGTACAGGTCGGCCAGCTTCAGGAAGCTCTTGGCCTTCTGCCGGGTGTCCACCGTGCTGGACTTTACACTGGCCTTCAGCTCATCAATGCCCGCGTCGCGCTTGTTCTCCTTCAGGTTCAGTTCCGCCAGCGCATAGTGGATCATGTCGAAATGGTCCACGTTCTTCTCGTCGCGCAGCATGCGGGCCAACTTCTGCCGCAGGCCCCTGCTATCGCCGCGGTCAAAGGCCAGGGCCTGGAAGATCTGTGCATGGAAGCCCAGTTCATAAGGCGCGCCCATGTGCGTGATCTTGCCGTAAAGCGCAATGGCCTTGTCCTCCATGCCCTTCGCTTGGTACAATTGGGCCAGAATGAAGGACCAGCGGATGCGCTCCTTCTTCTGCTTGGCGATCTGCACGGCGCGCTCCAGCGCCACGATGGCGTCATCCACCTTGCCGCGGTGCAGGTTCAGGTCCGCCTCAACGGCGCTGAGCTGGTCATGCGGGAAGTCCTTGGGCAGTTCCTTTTGGCCCTTGATCTCGTCCAGTGTGCTTTGTGCCTTGGCGTACTGCTCCAGCTTGATCGCGGTGCGGGCCAGCCACAGCTTTGCCTCCAGTTGCCGGTTCTGACCCTTGAAGCGCCGCCCGATGTAGTCGAACGTGCGCAACGCATCCAAGTACCCTTGCTTGTAGAAGTGGCTCTTGCCGATCACGAACCAGGCATCGTCGATCCATTTGTTCTTCTCCTTGCCGTCAAACTCCATGGAGTTGCGGTCGATCACCGTGGAGCATTTTTCAATGCAGACCTCCAGGTCTGGCGTCATGGCCTGGGCTTCTTCCTTGGTGCCGTCCACGAATATGGGCAAAACCTGGTCGTAGTCGTCCACATGCGCCTTCTGCATGGTGGCCACGGTCTCGTTCAGCTTTTCGTTGGCGTTGAACCACCAGTTGTCCCGCGTGACCAGCTTGTGGAAGGTGCGGTTCAGGAAGGCGTCCTTGTTGGTGGAGCACGCGGCCACCAGCAGGATCACTGCTGCTGGCAGGAGGTATGGTGACCGGATGCGGCGCATGGCGGCGTGCTCTAAGAACTGCAAGCGGGCGAAGATATTTCACAGCCAGCCAGCGGGCCTAAAAACAACGGATGGACTACCGCCCCGTTTCCAGGCACGCGGATGAGCGGAAACCTGAAGGGCGGAGACCTGTTCAGTTTTGCCCCCTGTCCGCAGGGCCATCCAATTACGCCACCACCTTTTTGCCTTGGGCCATCAAGGCCTCAATTTCATCCACCTCGCGCGGGATGTCCTTGAACAGGTCAATTTGTCCGTCCTTGGTCACCAGGATGTTGTTCTCGATCCGGATGCCGAGCTTCTCCTCGCGGATGTATATGCCGGGCTCCACGGTGAACACCATGCCCTCGGCGATGGGTTCATGCCACAGGCCCACATCATGTACGTCCAGGCCGAGGAAGTGGCTGGTGCCGTGCATGAAGTACTTTTTGTAAAGCGGCTTCTCCGGGTCCTGCGCGACCACTTCCTTCTTGTCCAGCAGGCCCAGCGCGATCAATTCCTGCTCCATGAGCGTGCCCACCTGCTTGTGGTAGTCGGCCAGAAATACGCCGGGCAGCAGCAGCTTGGTGGCCTCCTTCTGCACGCGCAGCACGGCGTTGTATACATCGCGCTGGCGGGGCGTGAACTTGCCGTTCACCGGCACACTGCGGGTAAGGTCGCTGGCATAGCCGCCGTATTCGCAGCCGAAGTCCATCAAGATCACATCGCCATCGTTGCAAACCTGGTCGTTGGTGATGTAGTGCAGCACGCAGGCGTTGAAGCCGCTGGCCAGGATGGGAGTATAGGCGTGCCCGCGCGAGCCGTTGCGGATGAACTCCCGGGTGATCTCTGCCTCCACCTCGTATTCCTTCAGTCCCGGCTTCAGGAAGTGAAGTACTTTCTGGAAGGCCTTTCCCGTGATGGCGATGGCCCTGGCGATTTGTTCCACCTCTTCCTTGGTCTTGCGGCTGCGGATGCGGTGCATGATGGGCGCGCTGCGCCGGATGCTGTGCAGCGGGTAAAGGGCGCGGAGCTCCTTGTTCTTGCGCTCCTCGCGTGTTTCCACCTCGTTGCCCTGGCGCAGGTGTTCGTTGCTGTTCAGGTAGAGGTGTTGCGCTTGCGGCACCAACCGCTTGACCACTGCGTCGTAGCTGCTGGTCCATTGCACGTTGACAATGCCGCTCAACGCTGCGGCTTCCTCCTGGCTGAACTTGGCCCCTTCCCAAATGGCGATGGAGGGGCTGGTCTCGCGCACGAACAGGATCTCCCGGTCCTTGGGGTCGTACGCATCAGGAAACAACAACAGGACGGTTTCCTCCTGGTCGATGCCGCACAGGTAAAAAATGTCCGCCGCTTGGTGGAACGGCATGCTGCCGTCCGCGCTCGTGGGCATGATGTCGTTGCTGTGAAAAATGGCCAAGCCGCCTTTTTCAACCTCCTGGCGGAAACGGGCACGGTGTTCACGGTAGGTGGAAGCGGACAATGGTGTGTATCGCATGGGTTTTTCAGTGGAAATGGATCCGAGCGCTAAAGTAACGCCCCCGCCCGCCGCGCGGTTCAATTGGGCGCAGGCCTGGTCGGCGGGGCGCCCGTTACCTTGGCCCGGCCCTTGCAGGTTTCCAGCCCCATGCGCAGCCCACGCTTTTTCCTGCTTTTTGCATTGGGGTTGGGCCTGTGCTCCCGGCTGGTCCATGATCCACCGCCGCAGGAGCGCCTGGTGGCGGCCGCTACCAGCCTGCAGCAGCGCGTGGACCGCGCCTGCTTACAATTGAACACCAGCGTGGCCGCCACCCTTCGGGCGGACACCTTGGCCATGTACGGGGGACATGGGCCCGGCGAAAGCGGGATGCGCCTCTTTCACGGCCCCCAAGTGGTGGCATGGACGGACCATGCACCCATCGGCGATGCCGAGCTGGACAGTGCCCGGGGCGCGCACCTGGTGTTGCCGGACGGCATCTACCTCCACGTTTACGCGATACGCGGCAACCGCAGTGTACACGCCCTCCGGCGCATCTGGTTCAAGCCCCCGTTTGAAAATCCCTTTCTCAAGAACCACTTCGAACCCGGGTTCACCTTGAACAGGGGCATCGTGGCGGAAACCGGCCCCGGACTGGGTTCCGTGGTGCGCGATGCGCAGGGCCTCGTAATGTTCCGCCTGCAATGGGCGGATGATGCGGCGCTTCCGGGCACCGGCTCCCTGATTTCCCTGTTGTTGGCCGCAGTATCGATCATTTGCGCGGTTTGGGCACTGTGGCGTTGGGCCATGGCCCGGCGTGGTGCTTGGGTTCCCGTTCTGCTTTTCGTGCCGCCGCTGCTGGGGGCACGTATAGCCACACTGGCACATGGCTCCTTCATGGCCTTGGCCTCCTATCCCTTGTTCGACCCGTCCTTGTTCGCTTCTTCATTTTTCATGCCTTCGTTGGGCGACCTATTGATCAATGTGGCCGTGCTGCTCTGCGCATCCCTGTTCGTGCACCGTGCCATGGGCCGCGCTTCCGTGCCGTCCAACCCGCGTGCGTTGGCCTTGATGGCCGTTGCCGTTCTCTTCCTTGCCGCCGCCGGAACAGGTTCGGTACTGACCGCCCTGGTGCATGACAGCAGCGTGAGCCTCGACCTGTTCCGCGTACAGGGCTTTGACGGATACAGCTATACCGCCCTGCTGGCCATCGGGCTGCTCCTTGCCGCCTGGTGCATCCTGGCCGATGCATTCATTAAGCTGCTCACGGCCTCCTTGCCGGGCAGGACCATGCTGGCAATGGCCCTGCTGGCCGCCACAGTGCTGGCTCTTGCCCATCACCTTGCCGGCAATTACGACCTTGTGCTCGCGGGCTGGCCACTGCCCGTGCTCTGGTTGCTCTTCCGCATCCGCAAACACCCCGGCAGCATCCCGGCCCTGCTGCTCATCGCGGTGCTCGCCCTGTTCACCGCACATGTGCTCAACAGGCAAACCTTGAAACGCCAGGAACGCGATCGCGATGCCTTGGCCGAAACTGCTGCCGCCCGCGAGGATCCCGTGGTGGAACTCCTCTTCAGCGAGGCCGGGCGCGAGCTGCGGCGCGACCCCTTGCTGGGCAGGTGGCTGCGCGGTTCGAGCCCCTGTACGGCCGTGGACCTGGACCACTTGGTGCGGCAACCTTTTTTCACCGGCTATTGGGACCGCTACGACATCCGGATCCACCTGGTGCTTCCCGGAGGGCGCGGCACCTGCTCCACTTCACCGGACGCGCCCTCCACAGCGCAAGCCATTGAAGGCCGCTATGAACAAGGGGTGCCGGTGGCTCCGCAAAACGGGCTGCGGGTCACCGACCGGCCCGGCGAGGATGCCCTCTACATCGGCCGTTTGGAGTTGGACAGCGCACAGATTTTCGTGGAGATCCGCCCCCGCCTGGTGGCCGATGGCCTGGGGTTCCCCGAACTGCTCCTGGCCGGTGAGCGCCCCTCGGCATTCAAGGCCGGGCGGTTTGCGCGGGCCCGCTACGAGCGGGGCGTCCTCACTTCTTCCTCCGGCAATTTTGTGTTCCCTGTTGCATGGCACCGGGCCCTGCCCCCCGATGGGTCGCGCTGGACCGATCACGGCTTCGACCTCCTTGCGCAAGGCGATCCGCACGCGGCCCTGGTGATCATCGGCATTCCGATCCCTTCCTGGTGGGACCATGTGACCACGTTCTCCTTCCTGTTCCTGCTTTACTGCCTGCTCGCCGCAGCCATGGCTGGCATTGGCTTTGCCCTCGGAAGCCCCTACGCACGCGGGGCCGGCATAGGCGGCAAGGTGCGCATGGGGGTGGCGGGCTTCGCCATCATCAGCCTCCTGCTATTTGCCTATGGCATGCGGCAATTGCTGGATGCCCGAAGGGACCAACGGGGTGCGCGCACCATGGATGAACGATCCCGCGGCGTTTTGGCAGAACTGCGCCAAACCCTGCGCGGCGAAGGAACCTTGAACGCCTCCATGGCACCCTACCTGGACCACTTGCTGGCCCATCTCAGCAACGTGTTCTTCACGGACCTTACCCTCTATGCGCCCAACGGGGAGATGCTGGCCACCTCGCGTGAGCAGGTCTTCAACACCGGCCTGCTGGGGCGCCGCATGGACCCGCGTGCCTTCCAGCGCCTGTCTGTTGAGGGCGCCGCCTCGTTCACCAATGCCGAACACATCGGCACGGCCTCCTTCAGTACCGCCTACATGCCCTTCCGCAACGACCAGGGCGAAGTGCTGGCCTACTTGGCCCTGCCCTATTTCGCCCGCCAAGGCGAAATGGAACAGGAACGCGCCTCCAGCTATGCCGCGCTGGTGAACATCTTCACCCTGCTCTTCCTGCTCAGCGTGGTGGCCGCCACCCTGATCACCCATTGGACCACCAGGCCCTTGGAACTGCTGCGCCGCGGCTTGGAACGAATAGGCCTAGGTGCCCGCAACGAGCCCATCAACTACCGCGGAAGGGATGAACTGGGCCAGCTGGTGAAAGTGTACAACCGCAAGGTGGGGGAACTGCGCGAAAGCGCCCTTAAACTGGCCCGCAGCGAACGGGAGCACGCATGGAGCGAAATGGCCAGGCAGGTGGCACATGAGATCAAGAACCCGCTAACGCCCATGCGCCTCAACGTGCAGCACTTCCAGCAAACCTGGAACCCCGACGCACCCGATGCCCGCGGGCGCCTGGACCGCTTCAGTAACAACCTGGTGGAACAGATCGATGTGCTCAGCCGCATCGCCGGCGAGTTCAGCAATTTCGCGCAACTGCCCCCCGCGCACCCCGTCCATCTGGACCTCTCTTCAGTGGCCCAAACCGTAGTCCAACTGTTTGCCAACACGCCGGGCGCCAAGGTGGAATTGCACACCAGCGGCCCGTTGCCCGTGCTGGCCGACAAGGAACACTTGGTGCGCATCTTCACCAATTTGGTGAAGAACGCCCTGCAGGCCATGCCCGAAGGGCGCGAAGCCTTGGTGGAGGTGCGTCTTTACACGGAGAGCGACAACGCCGTGGCCGAAGTGAAGGACAATGGCGCAGGCATCCCGGAGGAACACCGCAACCGCATCTTCCAGCCCAGTTTCACCACAAAAAGCAGCGGCATGGGCCTGGGCTTGGCCATGGTGCAGCGCATGGTGGAAAATGCCGGCGGCAAGGTGTGGTTCACCACGGAGGAAGGCAAGGGCAGCAGCTTCTTTGTGGCGTTGCCGCTGCACCACTCCGAATGATGCCTGTTGATGCCCGCATGTAAATTGTCCAATTGGGCCATAAGCCGCAGAGACCTGTACAACATCCTTCGATGAACACCGATCGTGTGCGGTGTTGGCCCTTCGGCTCCGCTCAGGGCAGTTTACGTTTTTTATGCAGTCTTTGACGAGACTCTGCCCTGAGCGGCGCCGAAGGGCCAACTTCAAATTTTTGTGCTTCAAATGAGTGATTTGGATGCTTGATTTTGACTCATTTGCCCCGGGACGTCCCGGCGGCACATGGCTGGTCCGGGTACATTTGCCGGTGAACGAATCCCTTTTTCCATGGCCTACCAGAACCTGCTGATCGCCGATACCGACGGCATCCGCACCATCACCATCAACCGGCCCGACCAGCTCAACGCGCTGAACCGCGCCACCATCGCCGAACTGGACCAGGCCCTGAATGAGGCCGAGGCCGATAAAAGCGTGCGCGTGCTCATCATCACCGGCAGCGGCGCCAAGGCCTTCGTGGCCGGTGCGGACATCAAGGAATTCGCCCATTTCTCGGTGGAGGAGGGGAAAATGCTCAGCGCCGAAGGCCACAAACAGCTCTTCGACCATGTGGAACGCCTGAACAAGCCGGTGATCGCCGCCGTGAATGGTTTTGCCTTGGGTGGCGGGCTGGAGTTGGCCATGAGCTGCCACCTCCGGGTGGCCAGCGCCAACGCCAAGATGGGACTGCCCGAAACCGGCTTGGGCGTGATCCCCGGCTATGGCGGCACGCAGCGCTTGGCGCGGTTGGTGGGCAAGGGCAAGGCCATGGAAATGATATTCACAGCAGGGATGATCAAGGCCGATGAAGCCCTGCAATGGGGCTTGGTGAACCATGTGGTGCCGCAGGCCGAAGGCCCCGACGCCAGCGGGAACCCGCTGTTGGCAAAGTGCGCCGAGATCGCCGCGGCCATCATGAAAAACTCCCCCACCGCCTTGGCTGCGGCCATCCGCGCGGTGAACGCCGGCTTCGCGCCCGGCGTGAACGGCATGCAGCGGGAAATTGAGGAGTTCGGCAACTGCTTCGGCACGGCGGATTTTGTTGAAGGAACAGGGGCCTTCATGGAAAAGAGGAAGGCTGACTTTACCGGTGCCCTATGAACAGTAGACCAAAATGGACAGCAATGGCCGGGATCGGCCATTGCTGTCCATTTGACCCCCATTCCACAGTGCCGGGAACGGCTTCTGCCCACATCCTTTTGGCCTTGGGCCTTAACCGCCCCAGATCGTGAGCGTCTTGCGCAAACTCGCCGGCCAAACGGCCATCTATGGGCTGAGCAGCATCGTTGCGCGCTTCCTCAATTACCTGCTTACGCCCTTGTACACCAGCAAGGGCGTGTTCGCTCCCGCCGCCTTCGGCGTGGTTACGGCCCTCTATGCGTGGACCGCTTTCCTGAACGTGGTGCTCACCTACGGCATGGAGACCACCTACTTCCGCTTCGCCAACAAGCAGGAAGGCGGGCACGGGCGCGTGTACCCCACGGCTGCTTGGCTCCTGGCCGCCACCAGTGCACTGTTCATCGGGCTGGGCCTGTTGTTCGCGCAGGCCATTGCCAATGCCATCGACTATCCGGAACATGCCTTTTCCGTGCGCATGCTCATCGCCATCATCGGTCTTGAGGCAGCCAGCACCGTGCCCATGGCCAGCCTCCGGCTGAAGGAACGCCCGTGGAAGTTCGCGGCCATCAACGTGGTGAGCGTGGTGGTGAACGTGGCGCTGAACCTCTTCATCTTCCTCTACTGCAAGCCGCGTTTCGATGCCGGGAACCCAAACGCGCTGGTCAACACCGTGTACGATCCCGCACTGGGAGTGGGCTACGTGTTCCTGATCAACCTGATCAGCTCCGGCGTGAAGTTCCTGCTGCTGCTCCCTGAATGGCCCAAGCCCAGCTTCGGTGGCCATGGCTTCGATGCCAAGCTACTGCGGCCCATGCTGGCCTTCGGGCTTCCGCTGCTGGTGGCCGGGCTGGCAGGCATGACCAACGAAACCGCCGACCGCGTGCTGATGAAGCATTTACTGCCCGCGGATACCGCCGATGCCCAGATCGGCATCTACGGCGCTTCCTACAAGCTGGCCATCCTCATTACGCTGTTCATCCAGGCGTTCCGCTTTGCTGCTGAACCGTTCTTTTTCAGCCACGCCAAGGAGAAGGACAGCCGCCAAACCTTCGCCCGCATCATGAACATCTTCGTGGCGGTGTGCATGGGCGCCTTCCTGCTGGTGATGCTCTTCCTGGACTTTTTCAAGCACTTCATCCCCAACCCGGCCTACTGGCCAGGCCTGGTGGTGGTGCCCATCCTGATGATGGCCAATGTGTTCCTGGGCATCTACTACAACCAGAGCGTGTGGTACAAGCTGAGCGACCGCACGCGGGCAGGCAGCACCATTTCCATTGTCGGCGCGGCGATCACATTGGTGTTGCTGTTCTGGTGGATCCCGCTGTTCGGTTATCTCGGCGCGGCCTGGGCCACCTTTATCTGCTACGCCGCCATGGCAGCGATCAGCTATGTGTGGGGCCAGCTGCACTACCCAATTCCCTACAACGTGCGCCGGGTGCTGGGCTACATGGCCTCAGGCGTTTTCCTATGGTGGGCCTGCGAGCAACTGCCGTTGGAGGGGGCATTGAAGCACGCCCTGCGCGCTGCAGTGCTGCTGGGGTTCCTGGCCACGGCATGGCGGTTGGAACGCTCAGCCGGCATGGTCAGGGAAAAAACTACTTGAGCAGGGCGAGGTACTTGTCCTCCACGGTGCGCATGGCGGCGCGTTTGGCGGTGCTCTTGTCGCTATGGCCCATCAGGTGCAGCAGGCCGTGCACCATAACGCGCCGCAACTCCTGCTGCGCGCTCACCCCAAAGGTTTTTGCGTTGTCGCGCACCCGGTCGTAGCTGATCAGGATGTCGCCGGAAACGCCAGTTCCGGTCTGTAGGTCGAAGGTGATCACGTCGGTGTACTCGTCGTGGGCCAGATAGCGCTGGTTGTAGGGCAGCAGACCCTTGTCGCTCAGTAGCACAAACGTTACGTCACCGATGGAATGCCCGTGGTCCGAGGCCACGGTGCGCACCCATTTCCGCAGGCGCTCCCGTTCGCGGAAGGCATCGGTGACCCCGACGGCCTTGAACGCAATGGAGCTTCCCTTGGCCATGGCTACGCCGTGGCCGGCACCAGGTTGAAGCCGATGGCCACCGTGGCACCGTTGTCTGAAAATTCCACGGAGTCTGCGAGCGCCCGCATCAGGAACACGCCGCGTCCGTGCGGCTTCTCGATGTTCTGCGGATCGGTGGGGTCAGGCAGGTGCTCATGGTCGAAACCCGGACCTTCATCGCTGACCACGAAGGTCACCTTGTCCCCGTCCATCACATAGCCCAGCTGCACCTGTTTGGCAGGGTCCAGCGCGTTGCCGTGGTGAATGGCATTGTTCACCGCCTCGGTGAGCGCAATGAGGATGTTGCCGTACAGTGATTCGTGCACGTTGTAACGCGCGCAGGCCTCATCGATCAGCTTTTCCGCCAAGTGGATGTTCTCCGCCTTGGCGGGAAATTCGATCCGCTGCGTGAAGTGGACGTCCTCGGTCAGTGCTCCCATGGTCATTCCTCGGGTCAGGGTCGGCCAAAAGTATCGAAATACTGATCCACCCGTGCTTTGTAATAGGGCTTTAGCCCCGGAGGCACGGTGCGCAGCAGTTCGGCCTCACGCATTTTGTCGCGCTGATAGTTGAAGAACCGCGCCGGGTCAGGGTGGTCGCGGTCCTGGCCAGGCGTGCTTTCGCGCTTGTTGTCCAGCTCGCGTTCGCGCTCAGCCTTTTCGGCTTCCAATAGGCGGGTCATGATGTCCCGCTGCCGCTTGATGCTTTCCTGCGTGAGGTTCCTGTTCACAATGTCTTTTTCATTCTGCTCCATCTGCTGGGCCAGCTTTTGCAGGCCGTTGCCGGAACCGCTTCCGTCCTTGTTCAGGTCTTGCGCCATCCGCTGCATCTCTTGCCGCAGCGCGGCCTGCTGGGCAGCCAACTTGGCCAATTGCTGGCTCATCCCCGCCCCCATGCCGCCAGGATTCTGCTGGCCGGGTTTTTCGCCCGGCTTTTTTCCCTTCTCCAGCGCCTTCTTCATCTCTTCCAATTGCTTGGAAAGCGCCTCTTGCTGGCTCTTGATCTGCTGCATCTTCTTGCTGTTGCCGCTGCTGCTGCCCATGCCGCCAGGCTTGTTGCAGCTGCCTTTGCCCGGCATGCCGCTGGCTTGCTGCTGCTGCATCTGCTGCAAGGCCTCGTCCAGCATAAGGGCCAGATTGTTCAGCGAAGTCATGGCCCGCTGCTGGTGGTCCGCAGCCATGGGCCGTTCGCGCTCATTGGCCCGGGCCTCGGCCAGGTGTGCCAGCGCCTGGTCCATGTTGTCGTTCACCGAGTTCATTTCGCGGTTCACCATGGCCTGCAACTGCGGCACGCGCTTGCTCAGGGCGAAGAGCGAATCCTCCACGATGCGGGCATCGTCGCGCAATTTCTTCTGCTGGCGCCCGATCTCCACTAAGCGCGGGTCGCGCACGGCCGTGGCCTGCAGGTCGTCCATGTTGTTCTCTTGGTCGAAGCTGAGTTGCACGATGTTTTCCAGCAATTGGCGCAGCGCGTCCATGTCCTCTTCGGCCTGTTCCTGCTGGCCCTGCTGCATGGAGTTGCGCATGTCCTGTGCCATCTGCTGCATTTGCTCGCCGGCCTTCTGCTGGCTTTCGCTTGCCTTTTTGTTCTGCTTCTTGTCCAGTTGCTCCCCGCTCTGCTGCTGCTGTTGTTGGATGCCTTCTTCCTGTTTGTCGGTCTTGGGCAGTTCCAGGGGGCGTTCCAGTGCTTCGTTCTTTTTCGCCAGTGAATCCAGCTGGTTCCGTACGTCCTGGAACTCCTTGGACAGCGAGTCCTGCTGTTGTTTCAACTTGTCCTGGTCGGCCTTGCTGTCCTTGGTTTCCTCGCTCAGCTTTTGCTGTGCTTCGGCCAGCTTGTCCAACTGCTGCGCAATGTCCTCGGCCTTTTGCTCCACCTCCATCTGCTTGAACTGCTCCAAGGCGCGGTCCAGCTCTTTTTCAATGTCCTCCTGGCTCAGCTTCATGTCCTGCATCTTCTCCTGCAGCTGGTCCTTGTCGATCTTCTCCAGCATTTCCTGCACCTGCTTGTAAAGCTCCTTCATCTGCTCGCTGAGCACGTTCTCAAAAAGCTCCTGCACTTGCTGTTGTTTCTGCAGGATCCGCTCATCGCTCTCCTTGAAGTTCTGTTGCTCCTGTTGGGTCTGTTTCAATTGTTCCGTTGCCTGTTCCACCTGTTGTTGCAGCTGCTTCTGCCGGTCCAGGATGTTCTGCATCTTCTGCTTGTCCTGCCAGTTCAGCTCTTTCTTGTCCTGCAAGTCGCGCCGCATCTTGTCCAGGTCGTTCTGCAGGTCTTGCGCCTTGCGGATGCTCTCCCGCAGGTCGTCCTTGATGGCCTCGCCCTGCTTGTCCTGCTTTTCTGCGAGCTCCTTCAGGGTGGGCGCCGCATACACCAGCGTGGCACTGCGCGTGCTCTTGCTGCCGTTCACCCCGTCGTTGTCCCACACCTCGAACCAGTATTCCAGCTTGTCGCCCGGCATCAGTTTCAGTGTTCCCAGGTCTTCATAGTCAAAAAAGCTCTGGCGCACGCTGCCCGGCTGGATGGCGATGTCCTTGGTGGCCTCGCGCCTATCGGACGCAACGCTGTCACCGCCGGCGGTGAACCGGTAATGGAAGGCGAGGCGCTTGAAACCGTGGTCATCGCCGATATCGCCCTTGAAGTAGAGCTTGCGCGGCGAAAGGCTGTCCGTCTTTTGCTCCACGGCAATGGTGGGGTACAGGTCCGGCACCACGTCCACGCGGTAGCGCATTGGGGCTTGGGCCTGCAGGCTGCCGTTGCCGGGTATAAAGGCATAGGTGGCGCCGTGCATGAAACGCTTGCTGGCCGTGAATTGCTGCGCCCCCGCCGAGGCGGGCAGCAGGGTGTAGGTGGTGTCGTCAAAAACAAGGGCCAGTTTGTCCGCGCTGCGCGTTTCGGCGGTCCAGGTGATGCGCGTGCCTGCCGGCACGCTGATGTCGCCGGAACCGCTGCCCGTGCTGTTCTTCATGCCCAGGTAAGGCGGGTACTGCAAGGCCACGGTGAGGCCCAGCAGCATAGGGTTGGCCTCGGTGGCCAAGTGCAGGAGTGCGCTGTTGAAGCCGTCGGCGGTGAGCCTGAAGTCCACCGGTGCCTGTACGTTGCGGAAGCGGTGCGTGAAGTGGGCTACGTCCTGGCGCACCAGGGGGATGCGCTGGCCGTTCTGCTCCAGGAACACCTGCTGTGGCAAGGTGCCGCCCTGCATCTCCACCTTGAGTTCAAAATCTTCGTTCTCCGGTACGGTGAGCTGCTTGTTTTGCACCACGAAGCGGAAGGGGGCCTCCGGCAGGAATTCCGTGCCATGGGCAATGAGGCGCTTGGTGGGGCCCGTGATAAGACTGGGCGCCGCGAAGAGCAGCACCAGCAGCACGCCCACCGGCGGCAGGGCATAACGCAGGTAGCGGCGGTTGCGCCCCAGGTCGATGGCGGTACTGAAGGGCACGGGCGAAAGTTCCCGGCTGCGCTGGGCGATGCTGGCCTCGATCAACTGGCGCTGTTGCGGGGTTTCCGTGGCCTGCCCGCGCAGTTGCAGGGTGTTTAGCAGCTTGTCCTGCACTTGCGGGAAGTGGCTGCCCACAATGGCCGCCGCCTCTTCATGGGTGATCACCGGCCCCAGGCGGAACAGCTTGAACACTGGAATGGCAATCAGGCGCACCAGCACGACGGCACTGGCCACGGCCAGCCCCCAGAAGAGCGCGGTGCGCACACCGGTGCCGAAGCGGCCGAAGTATTCGCTTAGCGAGGTAACCAGGAAGAACAACACCACCAGCCCCGTGCTGTACAAGGCCCCGCGGATCAAGCGGTCCTTGTAGTACTTGCGGATGAAGCCGTCCAGCTTTGCAATGAGCAACTCGTAATCGGATGCCATGAGTAGGTTCTGCACAGCCCAAACGACTGCGGCACGGGGGAATTGCCCCGAAAGTTAGGCACAGTGTTGATCGGAACCTCCCCGGCACCGGGCAGGCAGGCCCCTCTATCCGCGCCTCACACCCACCAGGTCACCCAATTTGCAGGCGGTCCCGGCCAGCATGGCATAGCCGGAGTGGGCCAGGGCCTTTGCCTTGTTGTTGCGCCGGAACCACCACACATCCTTCAGGAAGAGCGGGAAATTGTGGCTGTTCAGCAGGTCGAAGGCAATGGAAATGGTGGGCTCCAGGGATTTGGCCGTGTGCCAGATGCCGAAGGGAATGAAGAGCGTTTCGCCCGCGCCCACGGTGAAGGTGATGGGCGTGGCGTTGCGGTACAGCGGGAATTTCCCGTAATCCGGGTTCTCGTGGTTTGTCACCAGGGATTTCCACGGGTCCGAGGGGTCTGGATAGAGGTATTTCTCCTGCCCGCGCGGCCACACGGTGAACTGCTTCTTGCCATAGAGCTGGTTGATCCACGCGCTAAGGTGGTAGTAGTCCAGGTGGATGTACGGGAATTGACCTCCCGGCCCGCCGATGAACAATTCAATGGCACCGCCCCATTGTCCGCGCGAGAACCAGCTGCTTTCCATCCAGTTGGGCGTGGCATAGTTCAGGCCCAGCGGCTTCAGCAGGGGCAATATTTCCGGCAACTGCGTTTCCACGTGGTACTTGCACGGATAGGGCACCGCGCGCGAGATGTCCTTGCCTTCCACCAGGTCCATGATCTCGTTCATGGTATAGCCCTGGCCGTCCACCTCCGTGTGGCGGTTGCCGTAATTGGCGCGGAACCAGTCCGGGGTGAAGGTGCCGTTGGCCTTCCATACTTTGCTGGCATCGGTGAACACGAGCGGAATGCCGGGGATCCAATGCTCATCGATGAACTGCTTGTAGGTAAGGTCCTTTACGGAAGCGCGCTTGATCTCCATGTGTCCGGGAAAAATTGGTGGCGTTCTACGCAGGATGCTGGCCCGGGTTGTTCATGGCGCCCGGCACAGCCCATGCGAAGATGCGCCGATCACCGGCCCCGCGCCAAATTCCACGTGAAAAAATCAATCCGGGAGGGTGAGCGTGAAGGTGGTTCCGGTGCCCACCGTGCTGATTACATCAATGTGCACGCCGTGGGCGTTGAGGATGCTCCGCGCCGAGGTAAGTCCCAGCCCCATGCCGCCGCTGCGGCCCGAATAAAACGCTTGGAACAGCCGCTGGATGTTGGCCTCGGCGATGCCCTTGCCATTGTCCGTGATGCGAATGCGCGCGTGCCCCTGGTGCACGTCGGCCTGCAGCAACAGCATCCCCCTCCCCTCTTCCATGGCCTCAATGGCATTGATGCACAAATTGGTGAGGGCCACGCCGAACATGTCCGGGTCTGCGGCAACGCGGGGAACCCCCTCCACCACTTCCACGCCGGACTGCATGTGCAGCAGGTTCAGCCGGTCGCGCACCGATGCCACGGCGGCTTCCAGCAAGGTACGCACATCGCAAGGTTGCAGGTCCAGCTCGCGTGATTTGGAGGATTCCAACAGGTCGGTGATCAGCTTGCTGATGCGCTGCATGTTGCGCTTCAGGATGTCTGAAAACGGCTTGAGGTCCTCCCGGACGGCGGGTTCCAGCTCGTCCAAAAGCTGCTCCAGGGCCATGTGCAGGTTGGTGAGCGGGTTGCGCACCTCGTGGGCAATGGTGCGCGCAATGCCCCCGGTGATGGCCAAGCGGTCTTCCTCCGCCAATAGCTCTTGTGCACGGCGTGTTTCCGAAATGTCGGAAACCGTGGCCACAAGGCCGTCCAACAAGCGCACGGCGTGCACGCGGGTCCACTCTCCGGGCCGCTGCTCCGATTCCTGGTCCACCTCGAAGGGGGCCCCCGTTTCCACTACGTTCACAAACGCCCCGAACCATTGGTTCTGCACCGCCCAAGGCAGCTTGTCCAAGAGCCGGTTGCCGATCAATGGTTCTTCACCCGTTCCATACATGCGTTGGCACTCCGTGTTTGCCAATACCCATTCAAAGTCCGTGATGCGGCCAAGCTTGTCCCGTATGCTGCGGAAGGCCATGATGGCGTTCGGCGAGGTGTCCAGCACGCGCTTCAGCGACCGCTCGGCAAACTCGCGCGTTCGGACCTCCTTGTTCAGCTCGTCCACCTTGCGCAGGATCTCCACTTCGGCACGCTCGGCCTTGGCCAAGGCGCGGAACAACCTCCAGAACAGCAAGCTGGTGGCCAATATGGCCAATACCGCATACACCAGCAGCATCAAGGGCGTATCCGGTTTGAGGCTGCGCTCTTGGCTCAGGTTTGCGTCCCGCACGCGTTCCAATTCCGTGGCCAGGCGCAACTGCTCGGCGCGAATGCGCTCCATCAGGTCGCGCGATTTTTCCAACTGGGCCCGCTCCGCGCCCTGCACCCCGGGGTCCGTGCTGCGCTCGGAGAGAAATTGTTCCTGGGTTTCTTTGAGCATCTGGCGGGACAAGCCTTGGATCGTGCCCATGTCCAAGTTCGTAGCTCCCGCCCGGGAGAGGGAGTCCAACCGGCGGATGCTCCGCTCCACCGCAGGCTGGGCCAGCGTGAACGGAAGCATGAAACTGGTGTCATGCGTAAGGATGTAGCCCCACGACCCGGTTTGCGCACCCTTGAGACCGGATACCATGGATGCCAGCTCTTGGAGCACGGAATTGCTGTCCCGTACGCTCTTGGTTGCCGAGGAGTATTTGTCAAACGTGCGCACCGTGGCGAATAGCAATACGGCCAGCAATGCAATGGTGCCTGCGTACAGCAGCCGAAGCAGCCGTCTTTCCCGCTGGTTGGTGTTGGCCGGATTGCCTATGCGGAACATGGCCGGTTTCGGTTGTCCGGGCCAGGGCCCGTTCAATTGGGTGATCTGCGGCCGGAAAATGCGGCTGGCCGCGATCTTCCGCGCTCAGATCTCAATGCCGAAGGATTTCAGTTTGTTGTAAAGTGTCTTCCGGTCGATGTTCAGCATTTCCGCCGTGCGCGATTTGTTGAAGCCGTTGCGCTCCAATGCCTTCAGGATGGCCTGCTTTTCGGCCGTATGCGAAACCCCCTTCAACCCCTCCGCCGACAGGTCACCCAGGACTTCGCGTTCCTGGCTGCGGGGGGCCGCCGCCCCGCTGATCACCTCTGCGGGCAGGGCCTCCAGTTGGATCACGGGCCCCGTGCTCAACAACACCGCGCGCTTTACCACGTTGCCCAGTTCCCGCAGATTGCCCGGCCAGGAATGGGCCAACAGCCTGGCCTCCGCCGCATCGCTGAAACCCTCCACCGCTTTCCCAAGTTGTTCATTGGCCTTTTGAAGGAAGTGCCGCGCAAAGACCAAGATGTCCTCCTTCCGCTCCCGCAAGGGCAGAAGGTCCAGGGTGAACTCATTGATGCGGTGCAACAAGTCCTCGCGGAAACGGCCTTCCGCCACGGCGGTGTGGAGGTCTTCGTTCGTGGCCGCCAGCACGCGGACATCAACAACAATGTCCTTCTCATCCCCCACCCGTTTGATGCGCCTTTCCTGCAGCACCCGCAGCAACTTCACTTGGTTTTCATAGGTCAGATTGCCGATCTCGTCCAAGAAAAGCGTGCCCCCGTTCGCTTGTTCAAAGCTTCCCCGCTTGTCCGCCACCGCCCCCGTAAATGAGCCTTTCACATGGCCAAAGAGTTCGCTCCCGGCCAGGTCCTTGGGCAGTGCCCCGCAATCCACCGCAACAAAAACCTTCCCGGCCCGCTTGCTCAGGCTGTGGATCTCGCGCGCCACAAATTCCTTTCCTGTTCCGGTATCGCCGGTGATCAGCACGGTCATGTCCGTAGGTGCCACCAATGCGATGTGCCCCGTCAATCCCTTGGCGTGCGGGCCGGTGCCCTGCACATAATCCTTGACCCCCTTTGCGGCCACCGGCTTGGACTTCACTGCTTCTTCCTTGGCGGACACCTGGGCCAACGCCTCCTTGATCCGCATCAGGATCTCGTCCGGGTAAAGGGGCTTGCCCACATAGTCGAACGCACCCTTGCGCATCAGTTCCACGGCGGTGCGCACATCGGAATAGCCGGTAATGATGATCACTTGGGTATCCCGCGATACCCCCTTGATGTACTGGAGCATTTCCACACTGTCCGTGTCCGGCAACCGATGGTCGCAGAGCACCAGGTCGAAACGGCCCTGCTTCATGAATTCCTTGGCAACACTTCCCCGCTGGGCCACCTCCACCTCATATCCCTGCTTCATTAAAAAGCGCTGCAGCAACATGCAGATGTCGGCATCATCGTCTACGACAAGCAATCGGGATCGGTTCATGAACGGCGGTTGCGGGAGTGGCTCAGGCTGTAAGGCCCAAGGAACGCAGGCCGCCTAAGATACTGCCCTTGTCGAAGGGCTTGGCAATAAATAAATCCGCACCTTGCTTATTCGCATTTTCCGCCTCGTTGTCCACCGCACTGATCGCAATGACCTGCACGTCCGGCTGCCGGTTCCTGATCTCTGGGATCATTTGGTAACCCAATCCGTCCGGCAGGTGTATGTCCAAAAACACCGCGGCATAGTGCCCTGAAAGCAGTTGCTCACGTCCCTCGGCCATGGAAAAGGCAACATCGCAGCCTATACCTTCCCTGCGCAACATGTTCTTCAAGAGGAAGCAAATCTCCGTTTCGTCATCGATCAGAAGCACGTTCATCTTCATCACATCCACGAACAAGTTCAACATCGCACTTACAGGTCAAGCATTGTGATGCCGGACCCGTTGGCTTTGGGCATGCAAATAACGGACCTGCGCCAACTTTCCGTGCATGGGCCTCCATCAACGTGGCGTACCCGCCCCGAAACCGTGGAAGTTGTTCCCATAGCCCGCGACTAACCTGTCCTTGTTCCGGAGGGCGCAATGCGAGGCACCCCCCCCGGACCGAAAGGAAAGAAGCAGTAGTTCAGGGCTGCCGGACTCCTCGGCAAGCCCACAGCATCCTGGACCGCACAATGCCGGGTTCCGAGGAATTATTCACGTAGTCGAACCCAGGAAACACCACTGTTATCGAGGGTAAGGAGGCATCGCCCATTACCCAATGCCCGGACCGCTCCCGATCGGCTTAGTTTTGCAAGCTTGGTTTGGCCGAAGGCGCATAGCACCATGTTCACCTGCACCGGGGCAATTGCAGGCAAGGCTAACATCGCACCACAGACCACATCAACAAACTGCAATACAGTCACTTAACTGGATGTTCCACGTGAAACAGGCGTAAAATGGAGCAGTTCGACGTTGTTGTGGTTGGTGCGGGCCATGCTGGCTGTGAAGCTGCAGCGGCGGCGGCCAACATGGGAAGTTCCGTGCTCCTGGTCACCATGAACATGGGGGTGATCGCCCAAATGAGCTGTAACCCTGCCATGGGTGGGGTGGGCAAGGGACAGATAGTGCGTGAGATTGATGCCCTGGGAGGCTTCTCCGGCATAGTGAGCGATCTAAGCACCGTGCAATTCCGGATGCTTAACAAAAGCAAGGGGCCGGCCATGTGGAGCCCCAGGAGCCAGAATGATCGGCAATTGTTTGCCCACATCTGGCGGGAAAAACTGGAATCCATCCCCCAAGTACACTTTCGCCAAGACACCGTGACAGGTGTGCTGGTGGACAAGGACCCATCCGGAAAAACGCGCATCACCGGAGTGAAAACCGGCCTTGGAACGCATGTGGGTTGCAAGGCAGTGGTACTTACAAATGGCACCTTTCTAAGTGCCGTGATGCACATTGGCGAAAAGCAGTTTGGCGGTGGCCGGGCCGGTGAAAAGGCCGCTCACGGCATTACCGAACAGCTCGCTGAACTGGGTTTTGTTTCCGGAAGAATGAAGACCGGCACTCCACCGCGCGTAGATGGCCGTTCAATCGACTACAGCGTTCTTGAGGAACAAAAGGGTGATGAACAGCCCGGAAAATTCAGCTTCTCCGAGGAAACTACCCTGCCAAAGAGGCAACTAAGCTGTTGGATCACCCACACCAATTCCGAAGTTCATGACATCCTCCGCAGCGGCTTTGACCGCAGCCCCATGTTCAATGGTAGGATCCAGGGCCAAGGACCGCGATACTGCCCCAGCATAGAGGATAAGATCAACAGGTTCTCTGATAAGGAAAGCCACCAGATCTTCGTGGAACCGGAAGGGTGGAACACCGTGGAAACCTACATCAACGGGTTCAGCACAAGTTTGCCCGAAGAGGTGCAAACGGCCGCCCTCCAAAAGTTACCGGGGTTCGCAAACGCCCGGATTTTTCGCCCTGGCTATGCCGTGGAATACGATTACTTCCCTCCTACCCAAGTGACGCACACACTGGAGACCAAATTGGTTGAAGGACTCTATTTCGCAGGTCAGATCAATGGCACCACAGGTTACGAAGAAGCGGCCTGCCAAGGCCTGATGGCCGGTATCAATGCACATTTGAGAATCAAGGAGAAAGAGCCCTTTACGCTTGGCCGGGACCAAGCTTACATCGGAGTTTTGGTGGATGACCTGATCACCAAAGGGACCGATGAACCCTACCGCATGTTCACCAGCAGGGCAGAATTCCGCATTCTTTTGCGCCAGGACAATGCAGACCAAAGGTTAACTCCACTCTCGCACCAAATAGGGTTGGCCAGCAATGCCCGAATGCTGCGGGTGGAGCAAAAATCCAAGTACACCAAAGATCTATCACTGGCGCTGTGTTCAGAAAGCGTATCCCCTGAAATAGCCAACCCGCAGATCGTTCCACGTGGAACAGAAGCCATCAAACAGAAAGTAAAACTGAACAGCCTGCTCCTACGACCCCAGCTTGGCTACGTGGACATTGAGGCCATAGCACCTCAGATTACCGATCTGGCACATGGATTCGGGGCCCTCCGAGAGGAGGTTGCCGAGCAGGTGGAAATCCAGATGAAATACCAGGGATATATCCAAAAGGAACGCGACTTGGCAGAACGACTTGTACGTTTGGAGCACGTGCCATTACCGGCTGAAATGCCTTACGCGCAGCTGAACTCCCTTTCCATCGAAGCGCGCCAAAAGCTCAGCAATGTCCAACCACAAACCATCGGACAAGCTTCCCGCATCAGCGGAATTTCCCCGGCCGACATTAGCGTTTTGTTGATTTATTTGGGCCGTTAACCCATTTGATCGTTCCACGTGGAACACCCCATGGAACACATCCAGCAATGCCCCATCTGCCAAGCACGCCAGCTTGAGTTGTCGTTCACCGCAGAAGACTACACCGTAAGCCATGAACGCTTTACGGTCCAACGTTGCCAAGCATGCGGATTCCGCTTTACCTCTCCGCGACCTGACCAAAGCTCCATCGGCAAGTACTACCTGTCGGCCAGTTACATTTCACACGCCGGACAGGCATCCGGATTCAAGGATCGGGTCTATCACTATGTCCGCAAAAGGGCCATTAAAAACAAGCATGCGCTTATAGCACGCTATCATTCCAGCGGCCGCTTGTTGGACGTGGGTTGTGGAACAGGTGACTTCCTGGCCTACATGCAAACCCAGCACTTTCAGGTGCAAGGTGTGGAGGTAAGTTCTGCGGCAAGAGGCTTCGCCCAGGCTAAGGGTGTTAAAGTACAACCGGAGTTGGCGGCAATTCCCATAACTCCGGCTTTCGATGTTATTACACTTTGGCATGTCTTGGAGCATGTTCCTGATCCCATGGAGGCCTTGCGGGAGATTTATGCAAGGCTATCGCCGGGGGGCTTGTTGGTCGTAGCGGTGCCGGACAATGAATCCTGGGACTGCCGCCATTATGGCTCCACCTGGGCCGCATGGGACGTTCCGCGGCATCTTTCCCATTTCCGGCAAAATGACATCGTCCGCATGTTCAAGGAAATCGGCTTCGAACCGCTCCCAGTGCACAACATGTGGTTCGACGCTCCATACGTTTCCATGCTAAGCGAACAATATAACGGAGCCGGCACCCTCTCCTCCTTCATCAAAGGCACGGTCCTGGGCTTGTGGTCCAATGCCGTGGCTTTGTTTACCGGGGGACCAACTTCCAGCTCCTTGAATTTGGCAAAAAAGCCATCCTAGGCCGGGAAGGCCCAAAACGGGCGATTTCCGGCACTCGGCATTCAGATTGGACCCTCGCCATTCCGAGATCACCGAACCTTCGCCAGAATCAATTTATGGGAGTTTTATAACTCATTGAACATTAGTATGTTACATTCTTTCGCCAGTAAACTGGCAAAAAAGGATGAACCCACCTCTTGTTCCGCTTGTTTGATTCCCGTCCGGACCTACCTGCGCGAAGCATCCCTCCGCCGCAAAGCGCCGTACCTTTGCAGCCCTTTTCAAGACCCCTTTTTTCATCATGAGCACATTGACCGCTTCGTCCCGCATTTCCGGGCTTCTGAAACAATGGAACATTTCCGAGGACCACTCCGGCGTATCCACCGGCACGCAATGGCTCAAGGGTGAAGGAGGGAAATTGGTTTCCACATCCCCTGTTGATGGTGCACAACTTGGCGTTGTACGCGGTGCATCACGGGCCGAATATGAACAATGCGTCAGGACCGCGGAAAATGCCTTCAAGGAATGGCGTAATTGGCCTGCCCCAAAACGTGGTGAGGTGGTGCGGCAGTTTGCGGATGAACTCCGCAAGCACAAGGTCGAGCTGGGAAAGCTGGTGAGCTATGAAATGGGCAAGAGCTTCCAGGAGGGATTGGGCGAGGTGCAGGAGATGATCGACATCTGTGATTTTGCGGTGGGCTTGTCCCGCCAATTGCACGGCCTGACCATGCACAGCGAGCGGCCCCAGCACCGCATGTACGAGCAATGGCACCCGCTGGGCCTGGTGGGCTTGATCACTTCCTTCAATTTCCCCGTGGCTGTTTGGAGTTGGAATACAGCCCTGGCCTGGGTTTGCGGCGATGTTACCGTTTGGAAACCAAGCGGCAAAACCCCGATTTGCAGCTTGGCCTGCCAGGCCATCGCAGCGGAGGTTTTCAAGCGGAACAACGTGCCCGAAGGTGTTAGTGTGCTGATCAACGGCAACCGCGAGGTGGGCGAATGGATGTCCCGCGACGAACGGATCCCCTTGATCAGCGCCACTGGAAGCACCCGCATGGGCAAGGTGGTGGGTGCTGCCGTGAGCGAGCGTTTGGGACGCGCCCTGCTTGAGCTTGGCGGCAACAATGCCATCATCATCACGGAGAAGGCGGACTTGGACATCGCCATGCACTCGGCACTCTTTGGTGCCGTGGGCACCGCCGGGCAGCGCTGCACCACCACCCGCCGCTTGATCATCCACGAATCAGTCTATGCGGATTTCACCAAGAAGCTTGCAAAGGCCTACGGCCAATTGCGCATCGGCAATCCCTTGGATGAAACGAACCATGTGGGCCCCTTGATCGACCGGACGGCAGTGGAGATGTATTCCAACGCACTGAAGGCTGCCAAGGAGCAGGGCGGCAAGATGCTTGTGGAGGGTGGCGCGCTGAGCGGTGAAGCCTTTGCCACAGGCTGCTATGTAAAGCCTGCTATCGTGGAGGCCACGCCGGATATGCCCATTGTGCAGGAGGAAACCTTTGCCCCCATCCTGTACGTGATCCGCTACAGCGGCGATGTGGCAAACGCCATCGCGATCCAGAACAACGTGAAGCAAGGGCTGTCGTCATCCATCATGACCACGGACCTGCGCGAGATGGAGCAATTCCTCGGTGCGGCCGGCAGCGATTGCGGCATTGCGAACGTTAACATCGGTACCAGTGGTGCGGAGATCGGCGGTGCCTTTGGTGGTGAGAAGGAAACCGGCGGCGGGCGCGAAAGCGGCTCGGATGCCTGGAAGACCTACATGCGCCGGCAAACCAACACGATCAACTACGGTACCACGGTGCCTTTGGCGCAAGGGATCAAGTTTGACCTTTAAGCCGCCGCACCAAGAACGCCTGAACCCCGCTGGGATCCTTCGCTTACGCCAACTTGTGCGCGGAGGCGAACGGAACGGGTACTACGTTCGCACAATTTCACTACCGGGCATGAGGCCATCCCCACTGCTGTTCATCCTGTTGTTGGCCGGTTTCGGTGCGTGCAGGCAACCACAAGCTTCACCCCAAACCCACAAGGAAGCCCTTACCGAAGGTCATTGGCGCATGGTGCTGGACCTGGACAGCACCGCTGCCAGGCTTGACCTCCCCTTCCTCTTTGATCTGGCAAAGGGCAATTCCGGCTGGCGGATCACCATCCATAACCAGGACGAAGCAATCGCCGTGGATTCCATTGCCATAAAAGGTGACAGCATCCGGGTACGGATGCCCTTTTTCGATTCGGAGTTCCTTGGCACTATCCAGGATTCCGGCCACTTCAGCGGGTCGTGGTACAACCACTACAAAGGGTCCGACTACGCCATTCCGTTCACCGCCTCCCTGGGCGACAGCCCGCGGTTCAGCCAGGCCGCAGCTCCTGCATCCACAAACATTTCAGGTGATTGGGAAGTCCATTTTTTGGACAGGTCCGAAAGTGAGCCCGCCATAGGCATTTTTCAAATCGACAATAGCCGCGTGAAGGGCTCCTTCGCCACGGAAACCGGGGATTTGCGCTTCCTGGACGGCATCACGGTGCGGGATTCACTCTTCCTCTCTACGTTCAACGGCTCCCAGGCTTTTCTCTTCCGCGCCGCCATCCGCAACGACAGCATGTTGGGCGAGTTCCGCAGCGGACACCGCTGGAAACAACGGTGGTACGGAGTGCGCAACCCTTCCTTCGCATTGGCGAATGATGAAACGCTCACCCGCCTGGACCCCGCCAAGCCAGTGGCCTTCACATTCCCGGACACCGAAGGCAAACTGCACGCATTGACCGACGCAAAGTACCGTGGCAAGCCCGTGGTGGTGGAGATCATGGGCACTTGGTGCCCCAACTGCATGGACCAAAGCCGGATGCTGGGCGAGCTGTACAACAAATACCACAAGGACGGCCTTGAGGCCGTTGCACTGTCGTTCGAGCGTTATCCGGATACCGCACAGGCCCTGGCGGCCATCCGCCACTTCAAGCAACGCCTGGGCATCAGCTACGACCTGCTTTATGCCGGCCTTGCAAAGAGCGATTCCGTGGAGCACAAGCTGCCGTTCATCAGCAAGCTGAAGAGCTACCCCACCACGCTATTGATCGACAAGGACGGCACCGTGCGCCACATCTATACAGGCATTTACGGGCCGGGCACCGGTGAGCGCTACGTCCGTTTCAAGGAACGCCTTGAAAACGCGATCGTGGAACTGCTGCGGGAACCCGCAGCCGGCTGAGGACACGCGCCGATCACCTGCCGCGCCTTGCTCTTGTGCCGGCAGGCACTGCCAACGGGAGATCACCTGGCACCCTCCGGTCCGTCCTTGGCCACGCGGCTGTCCCTGTTCGCCAACATCCATGCCGTGTAATACACCAGCAGCGTGCGCTGGTGCAGCAGGTCAAAGCGGATCTTCCCCACTTCATCGTGCGGACCGTGGTAATCTGCATGGACGCCATTGAAGAAAAAGGCGATGGGCACGCCATGCTTGGCGAAGTTGTAGTGGTCGCTCCGGTAGTAAAAGCGGTTGGGGTCATTTTCCGCATCGAACTTGTAGTCCAGGTCCAGATGCGTTCTCTTGGCGTTCTCGGCTTCAATAAGGTCGCCCAATTGCCTGCTGATCCGCTTGCTCCCGATCACATACACATAGTGCGAGCTGTCCCCGTAAACCGTGTCCGTGCGGCCGATCATGTCAATGTTCAGGTCTGCAACGGTGCTGTCCAGCGGCAGCACTGGATGGTCCGTGTACCACTCCGATCCCAACAGGCCCTTTTCCTCCCCGCTCACGGTCATGAACAACATGCTGCGCCTCGGCCCGTGCCCTTCGGCCTTGGCCCGGGCAAAAGCTTGCGCCATCCCCAGCACGGCCGCAGTGCCGGATCCGTCATCATCCGCGCCATTGTACACTTCGCCATTGATCACGCCCACATGGTCGTAGTGTGCTGTTACCGCTACGACCTCCCCTTTCTTGTCGCTGCCCTCAATATAGCCCAATACGTTCTCTGCGCTTAGCTGACCATGCTGCGGGGTATAGGTAAACTGCACCGCAACCTTTACGATCACCCGCTTCTTCACAGCGGTTTTGTATGCCTTCGTCAAAGTAAGGTGGCCATGGTCCAGAATTGCCTGGGCCATTTGCGGGGTGATCACAACCACCTGCAGCCCCTGTGTGCGGTTCTCCTGCTGGCCTTTGTCCAGCTGCATGCGTGCACGCCCAAGGAACGCATCATAGTGGTGCATCATCTCCTGTGCCTTGTCCTGCACCACCATCAGCACCCGGGTACCTGTTTTCGCCAACGCCGCACTTGCCTGTCCTACCAGTTCCATGATGTCCGTGCCGGGATCTTGCGTGTCCAACAGCATGACCACCTTGCTGCTTCCGCCCAAGCGCGCCCCACCCAATGACACCGGGGCCAGCACCATTACCTCCTGCACGTCCAAGGCCTCCTGCAAATGCTCCTGAAAGTAGAAATAATCCGTAAGGAAGCCAAAGGATGTCCCGTCCACGTTGATGCCGAGCCCGCCCAGCCGGTTTACCACCAAGGGAAAACGCTGCTGGTAGCCGTTGGGGAGCATGCCCCGTGCTTCGGCATCCGGGACCGGCTGAATGCCATAGCTGCGGAACTGCGCCATGATGTAGGCTGCTGCCTTGCGTTGGCCTTCCATGCCAGTTTCCCGGCCTTCCAAGGAATCATGCGCCAGCACATTGAGCACCGACCGGAGACTGGTCTCCGAAATGAATGAGGCATAATGTGCGGCCAAGCTGTCCGCTTGTGCCACGGCGGGTACATGCCACGCAGAAACGAAAAGAACGGAGAGCACCAAGCTTTTGCACTTCATGGCACTGGCGCTAGCATTCAATGGCCGATACGCGGCGTTGATGCCGGCCTCCTTCAAACGTACTTTCCAGGTAAGCATCCACAATGGCCGCGGCCTCCGCTTCCGACAGATAGCGGGCCGGCAGGGCAAGTACATTGGCATCATTGTGCTGGCGGGCCAACCGGGCCACCTCGGGGATCCACGCCAAGGCCGAACGAATGCCTTTGTGCTTGTTTGCCGTAATGTTCACGCCGTTGCCGCTTCCGCAGATCACAATGCCCAGGTCTGCCCGCTTCGCAAGCACATCCCCCGCAACAGCATGCGCATAGCCCGGATAGTCCGTGCTTTCTTCGCTGTGCGTGCCTTCATCCAATACCGTTGCTCCCTTGGCCTTTAGCCGGGCGATTATTTCCTCCTTCAACCGGAAACCGGCGTGGTCACTGCCAATGGCGATGCGCATAGCCCCAAAGATAGCTGCGTGGACACGGATCAAACATTAGGGCTGTTGATAAGGAAGTTATCCCGTGCACAACTTTGGGACACTTTTCCAAGCATTTGCGGAACACTTGTTGCATGATCGATTTCTTTGGATTTCCAAGCCTATTCCACCACCATTTGATGAACAGCCAACAAACGATCGGACCTGGAACCCATGGGGCGGATACCATGAACAGACGGCCCCCTCTTTGCTTGTGCACGATCGTTCGGAGCATGCCGCTACCCTGCGTGGAACCACCGTTCCTCTTGCAAACCGCACACTTCGCCAATGTTCACGCCGTGTTGAATACTTTTGAAAAGTGACAATGCCAAGCTGTTCCCGCTCCGATCGCCAACACGATCAACAGCCTATATCATACCATCATCTTCTTTTTAAAAAAGGAATGATGATTCTGATGTGTGCAATTAGTGTTGGCCTCATGGCGCAACCGGTTGGCAGGTTCCAGCGGTACCTTTATCCCGATGGCAATATCAGCAGTGAAGGGTACCTGGTTGACGGAAAACCGGAAGGACATTGGAAAACCTTCTACGAGAACGGCGTGATCAAGAGCCAGGGCAAACGGACCAATTTCCAGTTGGACAGCACATGGGCTTTTTATGCACCGGACGGCGCCTTGGAAACGACCATCGATTACCGGGACGGCAAGAAAAACGGATCGCTGAAAAGGTATGGTGCGGACAGCACGCTGCTGAGCGATGAACAGTTTACCGACGATCTAAAACAAGGCCCTTCCACCAGTTTCTACCCGGACGGAAAAACCAAGTCCGTGGTGGTGTTCAAGAGCGGGAAGGAGGATGGTACGGCGCATGAATATGCCGAGGATGGAAGACCCATTACCATTGCCGTATGGAGGAGCGGGGTGTTGCAGCGCAGGGAACAAGTGAACCGCCTGGACGAAAAAGGCTGGCGCCAGGGCACATGGCAAGGTTACTATCCCAACGGGCGCGTTCAGTGGGAAGGGAATTTTGTGGATGATAAGCGGCAGGGGATCTTCAAGGAGTACGATCCGCAGGGAAACCTGAAGGATATGGAAAAGTACGACCTGGACCAAGTGCTTCCGGATGCAGCTGAGGCCACTTTGCTCCAGATCAGGAACACCTATCATGCCAACGGCAAAGTGGCGAGCATTGGCAGCTACTCCAAGGAAGGCAAAAGGGAAGGGTTGTTCCGCGAGTTCGATGAGCAAGGGAAGCCAAGCGATGCCGCCATATACCGGAACGGCGTAATAATGGGCCAAGGAGCTGTGAGCGAGGCTGGGGCGATGACCGGGCCATGGACGGAGTATTACTCCACCGGCGAGAAGCGTGCGGAAGGCAGCTATGTGGACGGTAAAAAGGATGGCCCTTGGACCTTCTTCCACCGGGGCGGCGAAGTGGAGCAGCGTGGCACCTACAAGGATGGCTTACCACAAGGAACTTGGAAATGGTTCTATCCCACCGGTGAGCTGCACAGGGAGGAGAATTACCGGAAGGGCAAGGAGGACGGCGGGTCGGCAGAGTATGAAATGGACGGAAGCGTGATCGTGAAAGGCCAGTACATTGATGGATTGAAGGATGGGATGTGGTCCTACCATGTGGGAGAACACACGGAACAAGGGGCGTACAAGGATGGTGAACGGGACGGTGCCTGGGAAAGCACGTATGATAACGGAAAGAAGTACTTCACGGGTTCTTTCGTTGCCGGTGAACGGGATGGAAAGCAACGTTGGTACTGGCCAAACGGCAGGTTGAAGCTCCAGGGAAAATTTACCGGGGGACTTCAACAGGGTGATTTCAATTACTTTGACAACGACGGAACGCTGCTGCTCACCATTCGATATAAGGACGGGAAGGAAATGAAGCTCGGTGATGCAAAACTTCCCCCGCCGTTCGAACCCAGTGGTTATGTTCCGTGAAGTGGCCAATTGGTGCGTGTCCAAGGCTTTTTAAATTGTTGTTGAAATGGGAGAGGGTGAAACCGTGAAGGGCGGGAAGGGCGCATTGGAGTACGAACATTTGCTGGGCGGTGATCTGGTGGGCCTGTTCCGTACCACGGTGGGGGGCCGCATGCTGGATTGCAACCAAACCCTGGTGGAATTGCTCGGCTATGGATCAATCGCGGAACTAAAGGAGGTTCCTGTAAAAAACCTCTACTTCAACATAGCCGAACGGCAAGCATTTGTGGACCAGCTATCCACGCACAAGAAGCTGCTTAATTATGAGATCCTCCTGAAGCACCGGACAGGCAAAGCGGTGCATGTGCTGGAGAGCGTGATGATCAGGGAAGTGCCGGGCAGGCCTACTGTGATCGAGGGCATGGTGATCGACATAACCTCGGTGCGCAGCGCCGAGATGGAACAGCGGCTGCTAGTGAACAATTACCGCCAATTGTCCGAACGTGTGCGGGACGGAATCCTGATCATCCAAGGCGGAAAAGTGGTGTTTTCAAACCCTGCATCGGAAGCCCTCATGGCTCCCATGCAATTGGCGGGCACCGAGCTTATGCGCATTGTTGAAACCAAGGATGCCAAGGCCCTGGAGCGGATGCTCCAATACACCGGTCAAGGAGGGACCGCCGAAGGTCTTCGGATCCATTTCCAACCCAAGGGCGGGTCCGTGCGCCCATTGATGGTTTACGCCGCCGCCACTTGGTACATGAATGCGCCCGGGGTGCAATTGACGCTCCATGATGCGGAATTGGAGCAGTCGATGATGCAGGAGCGGCTGCGGGCCAAATTGGCCGAAGAAGCGAACACCAAGCTCCGCGAAGAGATCGAAGAGCATAAGCGCACACAGGAAGCATTGTTGAAAAGCAGGCGCTTGGCAAAAAGCCTCATCGACAGTTCATTGGACATGATCGTGGGTGTGGACCACAAAGGCGTGATCACGGAGTTCAATCCTGCGGCGGTCATCAAGTTCGGTCATGAGCCCGAAGAGGTTATCGGAAAGAGTTCACGCATGCTTTATGCCGACCAGGATGCATACGACACGGTGCAAAAGGAAATGGCGCAGTTCGGTGCATACGCGGGGGAGGTGAGGAACGTGAATGCCGACGGCAAGGTCTTTGTCAGTTTCCTTGCGGCATCCAGGCTCTTTGATGAAAACGGGAAGTTGATCGGGAGCATGGGCGTAAGCCGAGACGTAACACAGGCCAAACGCGACCAGGAGGCGCTGAAGGCCAGCGAAGAGCGGTACCGCGACCTGGTGGACAATGCCACTGACCTGATCCACAGCACGGACATGAACGGAAAAATCCTGTTCGTGAACAATGCGTGGAAACGGACGCTGGGTTTTTCGGAAGCAGACCTTGCCTCCATCAACCTGATGGACATTATTGCCGACGATAACACACGGTCCACCGCGCGCAACTGGCTGGCGCAGGCGGAAAATGCACCCAATACACAGGTTTGGCGCGCCTGGTTCCTCACCAAGGACAAGCGGCGCATTCTGGTGGAAGGAACCTCCAACGTGCGCAGGGAACACGGAAGAAGCATCGCTTCAAGAAGCATCTTCCGGGACATCACGGCCGCACATGTCGCACAGGAACAATTGCAAAAACACACCGAAAAGGAGAAAGCCCTGTTCCAGGCAAGTGAACACATGTTCTGGACGGTGGACCGCCGCATTGCCCTAACCAGCTTCAACCAAGGCTACAAGGAAATGATCGAACGGCTGCATGGCCGATCACCGGAGATCAACACGGATGTGGACACTCCGAGGTCACTGTTTGCCAGTCCGGAGTACCATGGGTTTTGGCAGGAGAAGTACGCCGAAGTTTTCGCGGGGAACCCCGTTCGGTTTGAAACAGACCTGCTGGACAGAAACGGTGAGCGCGTGTGCAATGAAATCTACCTGAGCCCCGTGCGCGACGGCAGCGGGCAGGTGGTGGAGGTCTTCGGCATTGGGCACGAGATCACTGCGGAGCGGGTGGCCGAGGCCCGCGTCAGGGAACAAGCCGCCAAGCTAAACGCCATCTTCGAGAGCAGCGCCGACGTGATGATCTGGAGCGTGGACCGCAATTTCCTGATCACCGCTTGCAACAAGTTCTTTGCACTGGTTGGCAAGCAGGTTTACGGCAAAGAGCTGCGGGCAGGGGACAACATCCGCAACGCCTTCGTGGACGTCATGAGCCCAGAGCTGGACGCCGAGTGGCTGGACCTCTACAACGCCTGTTTTGCCGGAAAGCCCCAGCACCGGGAGGCGCACTTGCAAGTTGGAAATGGCCGGGACATGTGGCTGGAACTGTTCATGAGCCCCATCCATACGGACGGAAAAGTGAACGGCGTGAGCTGCCTGGCGCACGACATCACGGAGAAGAAACGGACGGAGCGCGAGGTGCTGGAAAGCTTGCGCGAAAAAGAAGTGCTGCTGAAGGAGGTGCACCACCGCGTGAAGAACAATCTGCAGATCATCAGCAGCATCTTCAACCTGCAGCGGGACCACGTGGATGACGACCCCCGGGCCTTGGAACTCCTGTTGGAAAGCCGC
>JAFDZY010000145.1 GCA_018266685.1 Bacteroidota bacterium | reverse complement strand
GATCGAGGATGGCATCACTGAAGGCATGGAATCGGCCATCCTCAATGTGTTTGTCATCAATTCCTGCGGCGATACGCTGGTGAACTCCGTGGTGCTGGCCATCGTGGACTACCCGCCCATGCAGATCAACACCCAAACCACGCTGCTGCTGCAGTGCGACCAGGATTCCATCCCGCTGTTCGCCAACGTGAGCGGCGGCTTTGGGCAGGTGACGATGCTGTGGGGCGATACGCTCCAAGCAGGCCAAGTGTTTGTGCCGGGCATGGAGAACGGCACCTATACCATCACGGCGACGGATGAATGCCCCAAAACGGTGACGCAAACCATCACTGTTGATGCGGGTTGCAAGATCATCATCCCCAATGTGATCACCCCGAACGGCGACGGCGAGAACGACAAGTTCGTGGTGGAGGGGATCAAGGGACGGGAGAACCGCGTGCAGATCTGGGACCGCTGGGGCAAGGAAGTGCTGAACATGGTGAATTACCAGAACAACTTCTCCGCCAAGGGCCTGCATGATGGCGTGTATTTCTACGCCATCAAAGTGAAGGACCAGGAGTTCACCGGGAATCTTCAGATCCTCGGCAGTAAGTAGGATTAACTCAAGAGTGACCGCCCGGTCATTTCCTTGGGTTGTGCAATGCCCATCAGGTCAAGCAGGGTGGGGGCCACATCGGCGAGTATGCCGTTGGCCACGGTAGTGGCCCGGTCGCTGAGCACGAAAACCGGCACGGGATTGAGCGTGTGGGCCGTGTTGGGCGTGCCGTCCGGGTTCACGGCCTTGTCCGCATTGCCATGATCCGCGATGATCACGAAGGACCAGCCTTTTTTCCGCCCGGCCTCCACCACGCGGCGCGCGCAGGCATCCGTGGTTTCCACCGCTTTCACTATGGCGGGGAAGACGCCGGTGTGGCCCACCATGTCCGGGTTGGCAAAGTTGAGCACCAGCAGGCTCGCGTCACCTTGTTCAACTTCGGCCACCGCCGCGTCCGCCACAGCCTGTGCGCTCATTTCAGGCTGCAGGTCGTAGGTGGCCACCTTGGGTGAAGGTTCCATGTGCCTGCGTTCCCCGGGGAAGGGCGTTTCACGCCCACCGCTGAAGAAGAACGTGACGTGCGGATACTTCTCCGTTTCCGCCATCCGCACCTGCCCGAGGCCAGCCTTGGAAACCACTTCGCCCAAGGTCATGGACAGGTCATCCTTGCTGAAGAGGACATGCACGCCCTTGAACCGGTGGTCGTACAGCGTCATGGTGACGTAGTACAGGTGCAAGGGCGTCATTTCCTGCGCCGGGAACGCCTGTTGCGTCAGCGCTTCGGTGATCTCGCGGCAGCGGTCCGTGCGGAAGTTGAAGCAGATCACCACGTCGCCGCTGTGGATGGTGGCCAAAGGTTCCCCGTTTTCACCCGTGATGGCGCAAGGCTCGATGAACTCGTCCGTGATCCCGGCGGCATAGCTGCTTTCCACGGCCTTCAGCGCGCTGGTTGCGCGGTTGCCTTTGCCGTGTACCAGCAAGTCGTATGCCTTGCGCACCCGCTCCCAGCGCTTGTCCCTGTCCATGGCGAAGTAGCGCCCACATACGGAGGCAATGCGTGCGGAGGTGCCGCGTACCGCTTCCTCCACGCCGCGGATGAAACCGGAACCGCTGCGGGGATCGGTGTCGCGACCGTCCGTAAAAGCATGGATGAACACGTCCTTCAAGCCTGCTTCCGAAGCCAACTTGCAAAGCGCAATGAGATGGGCACTGGAAGCATGCACGCCGCCATTGCCCACGAGACCGAGGAAGTGGAGCCTTTTTCCCGGTTTTGCCGCTTCGGCAAAGGCGGCCCGCAGTTCCTCGTTGACCTGCAAGGAACCATCTGCAATGGCGCGGTCGATCCGCACCAGGTCCTGGTACACCACGCGCCCGGCGCCAATGTTCAGGTGGCCCACTTCGCTATTGCCCATTTGCCCCGCCGGGAGGCCCACGTTCTCGCCGTCGGTGCGCAACTGCGCATGGGGTGCCGAACGGTACAGGCTGTCAATGAAGGGTGTGTGGGCTTGCGCGATGGCATCGGTAGCATCACCGGCGCCGATGCCCCAGCCGTCCAGGATGATCAATGCGGCCTTCTTCTGCGTAGTCATGTATGCAGGGGAAACGAGGCCGCGAAGGTAGAACCGTGCGGATGGACGGGCCGGTATTCCACCAGCCCGCCGAGGCTTTGCACCGAACGCCGCACAATGAACAGGCCCAGGCCCGTGCCTTTGGTGTTGCGGGTTTCCTCCGGGCTGCCCCGGAAGAATTTGTCAAAAATGCGTTGCCGGTCAGCTGCGGGAACCCCGGGGCCCGCATCACTGACAAGCACCGTCACCGCCCGTTCCGTTCTTGCCAGTTCCACGCGCACTTCGGTGCCTGGCGGGGCGTATTTGCAAGCATTTTCCATCAGGTTCACCAAGATCGAGCGGTACAAGGCGGCATCCGTGCGGAGGTGCAGCACGGCGGGTTGCGCAAGCACGATGGAGTGTCCTTGGCCGTAGCTCAGGCGGGCCGCATCCACCAATGCAGCGGTTTCCCGGGCCACATCCACCTCGGCCCACATAGGGGGTGCTGCTGCTTCCTCCAGGCGGCTGGCCAGCAGGATCCGTTCCGTGAGCTGGTGCAGCCGCTCCACGTCGCCGCGGGCGCTGCGTGCAAGCATTTCGCGGCGCTCCGTGCCGAGGCCCTGGCGTTCCAAGGTCTG
>JAFDZY010000144.1 GCA_018266685.1 Bacteroidota bacterium | reverse complement strand
CGGAAGGGAGGTCTTCCCGATGTGGAAGGCGTAGAACTGCTGTTGGAGTTGAACAAAAACACTGTCCGGTTGGAGGCCGTCTTTCGCGTGAAGAAGCTCTTGCAGGTGGCGAAAAAGCTGGGAAAACCGCTTGAGCCTGCTACCTTCACGAAAGAGGTGTTGGCGCAGATGGTGCTGGATTTGCTGAACAAGAACGTTTGCCACGGTCAGGTTTTTCGTCGCCTGCAAACGGAGGAGCTGCGCGCAATTCCGTTGCCTTACCGCAGCACAGTAGCTCACTGGCAGAACGGCATGGAATTGCTGGACATGGTGGCGAGCGAACGGGTGTTGAAAGAGCAGGCGCGCTACATCTGGCAGAAGCATCAGATTGACATTGCCGCGCCACCACCCGATACGGTCAACGAGGCACTTTCACTGGTGGATGTAATGGCACCCAAGAAGTTCATTCCTGTACCCACGCTGATTCGCGACAACCCGAATCTGTTTCATACGGTGGACATGGAAAAGCATCGCAAAAAGCTGGCGGAGCAACTCGCGACATCGTTGGGGGAGGATTAGCCGGTTCCGTAACGGTGTCGCCATGCTTGTACCGCTCAGCCATACCAGCGGGTGGGGCCGGCATGGCAATTTCGACATTGTTTCAACATCGAATGGAGTCGGGCATGCTGGTCAAAGTCTGCAAACACGGGAATAGCCTGAGCATCAGGCTTGGGGCGTACGTCACTCGAACCGCCCGGATCAAGTGCGGGGATTGGGTCGATGTGGTTTTGCTGTCCAGTGGGGAGATTCGCATCAAGCCCAAGACTGTGCCTGAGCCGCTTGAGACCGATGGTGAGACAGCGCCAACCACTCAGGTTGCGGCCATCGCGGAGGAGCGGTGGTGATGCCCGCCGCAAACGACGCCTGCCCGAAACGCTGGTTCGACGGGCATTCGCCGCACGAGCACTTCCGTGATGGGCTGCAACTGCTAGTGCGGGTCGTGCTGCTGACGCTTTCAGCGGGGTGCATGTAGCTGCAGAGCAGCATCACACGCCACGATCTAATTCGGTAAGAAAAAGACTACGGCGACCAGAAACTTCAACCGACTGGGCTGTACTGAGGTTCACAGACTGCCAACTACCGGATCAATGGTCAATCCTTCTGAAAGGCCCGGTAGTCATCCCATGCCTTTGCGTTGGTTTGGTTGACATTCACCTCAAGATAAGCAGCCCGAACACGAGCTAAGATGTCCTGCAGAGCTTGGTGCATGTCTGCCGCACCTTGTTCGATTGCATTCCAGTCGGCCTCTTGTTCTGCATCTAGTGGGGCATCACCCGGATTTGCAAAAACATAAGTCGCGCCACCCGGAGCATCATGGTATCGTCCGTAAAAGGATAAAGTGGTGCTCCAAGAGTCATACAACTTGCAGACAGCTTGTTCCAAGATTGGGTCATAAAGGTGGAAAAGACTGTTGGTAACAACACCCTTGAAGGTTTCCCAAAACCAAAAAATCTTGTCTCGAATGTATCTTGGCAGCCCTTGAATATGGTCATCCACAGTGGGGATATGGATCTGAGACAGAAGCCATTTCAACGATTCGACATCTCGCTCGTGCTGCACCCTTTCAGGTGAGAGTCCACGTAGTTGCTCTGGAGTTTTTGGATTTTTCTCAAGGACTGCTTGAATCGCGGTCTCCATCAGACTTTTCAGATTCTTCTTCTTCGAATCGTCTTTCTCGGACAGCGAAATTGAGTATTTTGCGACTCGATTCTGAACAATGTCAAAAGGCAAATCACCAGGAAATTTTCCCTGCGCTTCATTGAAAAGCAAAATTATTCGATCCCAGCCGATCTGGCTGATTGCATAACCCAATTCAATCAGTACATTGGGGTTCGCGGAAGGACGGGGAGAGCCTTCCGGTGTAACAGTGGTTATGTCTGCAATGTATATTTGGGCAGCGTCTATTTTTTCCCATATCTTGTCAGCGATGTTGGGGCTCCCAGACGTATCCCGTGTTGCCTCATCTAGAACAATTTTAAGTTTCGGGTGCTTCTGTTCTAAGCTCTTTGCTGCCTCTTTAAGCGCATTGCGAATCGCACTGGAATTTGTGCTTGACGGTGAATCACTCTGCCACGAGAAGAAGGTGCGAATTTCCTTTTGGGTGTCGTCCAGCATCAAACATCCTTGTCAGTTCCCCTGATTGTCACCTGTAACTGTAGGCTCTATATGTCTCATCTAGGGGTGTCGCGGATTGCAATGATGGTGGCCCTGCTGACCTGGTAGCTAGCTGCCATGCTGCTGACCGTTGCCCCTGCCGCAAGGGCGTCACGAATCGCACGCTGCTGGCCGGGAGTCGTCTTGGATGGTCGCCCCATGTGCGTGCCTGCCGCACGGGCGCGGGCCTGACCGGCTTGGGTGCGTTCGATAATCAAGTCCCGCTCAAAGTCGGCAACTGCCGCCAGCATCTTGACCATCAACGCGCCAGCGGATGAAGTCAGGTCGAGGTTGCCAAGCTGCAAGACCACGAGCCGGATACCCTCACTTTGGAACCGTTCGACGGTCTGCTGCACGTCGATGGAATCCCTGCCAATGCGGTCGAGCTTGGTTACGACCAAGGTATCTCCCTCATCCATGCGCTCCAGCAGCCGCTGAAATCCGGGGCGCTGCGCTGCTGGCACCGAGCCGGAAATCTGTTCTTCAATGAATCGCTTCGGGGCAATGT
>JAFDZY010000143.1 GCA_018266685.1 Bacteroidota bacterium | reverse complement strand
ACCTGAGAATGAAGAAAAATTCGAAACTCATCAAGGCCAATATCCTTTGGGTCATTCGAACGCAGCGTTTGCTTATAATCTCCAAACAACAGTGCCGCTGGCCAAAATGAATATAATAAAATATATCCAAGTAATGATACTGGTGCTAGTATATTGAGTAGCTTACGAAGCATCGAAAAGGTCTTGCCAGCTTGATAGGTCGTAATCTTCGGGGTATGCATGATCCCAAGGCGGAGAGAACAGCACTCCTCCGCCTAATAGTTGATTCCAATAATCACCAATACTCAAATAATTAGTTACAAATTCAGTATCTGAAATATCAACCCATCCGTACCCATCAGTTATTTTTATAACAATTCCATTTATCTTAAATCCATCAATTCCACCGTTGTAAGTCCCCCCCGGCGGAATTTCGACTACGTTCGGCACTCCATATGGTTGAGTATGCTCAGGTTTGACCCAGATTGAATGATTCGTATTGTTTCGAACTGTCCAAGTATGGGGATCTGTAACACCGACATTGCTCCACTCAGGAATGTCATCCCAGTTCCAATTAAAATATATATGGTGGCCTCCTGGATTCCCCGAGCTATCCTGCCCATTGCCTCCTCCAGACCCGCCGGGGTTGGAATCGGTGCCGTCATCGTAGTCGCCCCATCCGCCTCCATGGCCGTCATCTCCCCAGCCAGAATCATCCCAGCCTCCATCATCCCAGCCACCATCATCCCAGCCACCATCATCACCGAAATATGATGAGCCACCCCCGCCAGTTCCACCGTGATGGCCACCACCACCACCATGAACTACATATGAATGGAGATTACCACCACTACCAAAGGGGTCTCCCGTCCAACCCGGATCTATGTGTGGTAGTTCCCCACCCCAATTCAGAACCCCACCCCCTAATAACTTCCCCGCTGAAACATTATCCAGCGTGGGGAAGTTATTCTTGAGTTCCTCCAAATTCGACTTTTCCCCTTCGCCCATTAAACTGGCTTATATTCCCATGCATATCCCTCAACGACCAGTTGGAAAAGATTGGAGCGCTCTGTACTTGCCAGCAAGGAATAGCCCGCTGGCAGGGACAGTCCTCCTGGGAAGGGAACAATCCTTCCATAGGCCGGAACAACATTAGATTGCTTCGATTCAGGAACCCTGAACTCTCTTTCCAGCTCGATTTGCCCTCCAGCATCTTGGATGAATACGCGGACCATTCCGTTGTCCGTGTTACCCAATGCCTTTATCGCAAGCGAGTTCAACCGCGTGCCGTTCAATGCACCAGTAACGATGCTTGTCAATGCCCCAGTCCCATCCAAATTCGGGTTCGCTGTACTAATTTTTTCCATGGCCGTGATGGCATCCTGCTGGATCTTCGTTTGGGAAGCGGGAAATGTCCATTCCAAGCATTCCGCTATCACGTTGAATGGCTGTGCATTCTCAGTGCTCGCTCGCAACTTCCAACCCTTCTCGAGTACAAACCCTTGTGCGAAATTCACGACATGGGAGATCGTCGGCACCGTACCCGTATAGTCCCGCGCAGCAATGGTCACCTCCTGTAGAAGTGAAATCCCCTTCGACGGATCTTCAACGAAAAGTCGAACCATGCCTTCCGTGGTCTTGTCTGCTGCTTTGATGACTACTTTATTGACAGTTGTGTTCTCCTTTGCCACGACTACATCGTCGATCGCGCCGGAACCGTCCAGTTTATTGTTGGCAACTTTGACCGTTGCCATGCCGATGACTGCTTTGTACTCAATGTCGTTCCGAGCCATGGTTGTGGGTGTTAGAGGGTTTCCGCTTAAGCGCTGGCTGATGCACAAGCTGTATGTATGGCAAGTATAACGAATGGCCAGGCCACCATTGCGATGCCTATTCAACTGTTGATAACTTTTTCACAATCCGGATTGTGTCTTTTACCGGATCTTTGTCGTATACTTTGAATCCTCGCTTTATGAACCACCGAATGTAAAATCCATTGCCGCGATATACCGTACACCAAATCCTCTTGGCCCCATGCCGTTCGACTATTTCAAGTTGCTTTTCATAGAACAAGCCGGCTATGCCCTCCCTTCTGAAACTACGGCTCACGAAGGTGGATTCCAAGAGGAAGTCATCAGGAGTGCTCTTATCCCTGCTGATTGCAGAGGACCCTACGATGACATGCTCCCTCATGGCGATCAACAGCCAGCGTTCCACTTCATGGCCTGAGTCAGTCCAATTGCATTCCTGGATGAGGATATCAATACTCTTCATCTCCTTTATCAAATCGATGCGCGGTTCCAATCTGCTTATGTTCGGGCGCCTTGTGCGAATAGACCTGATGCCTTCTGGCAACGAAAGTACGCTGCCTGAAATGGTTCAATGGGTCGCTTCCTTGGGCAAGCACTTCCAGTGCCACCTCCCGATGCAATAGCCCGAAAAATCGGGCGTGGCCGTTATCAGAACGGATACCCGATACCCAGGTTGAAATTGAGCTTGTGCGCGAACGTGGTGGCCAGTTCCGGGTTCTTGGGCTGAAAGATCCAACGCTGGCCCATGGGCAGGGCGGGGTCCTTGGTCTGCAGGCCCAGGTCGAAACGGACGAGGAAGAAATCGAAGTTGAGACGGGCGCCAACGCCGGTGCCAATGGCGAGTTCCCCCGGCACTTTGCCGAGCTCGAAGCCGCTGCCGGGCTTGGCGGGGTTTTCCTGCAGGTCCCAAATGTTGCCGATGTCCACGAACAAGGCGCCCTCCAGATAGCCTATCAATTTGAAGCGGTACTCCGCGTTTCCTTCCAGGCGCACCTCCCCCACGCGGTCGTACGCATCCAGGGGCGCACTGTACGATCCGGGGCCAAGGGAGCGGGCACGCCATGCGCGCAGTCCGTTTGCGCCCCCGCTGAAGAAACTGTTCTCGAAAGGCAGTACGCCCAGGTTGCCGAAAGGCACGCCCACCCCGCCGTCCACGCGGAAGGCCAGGCTGCTTTTGGCGTGGATGGT
>JAFDZY010000142.1 GCA_018266685.1 Bacteroidota bacterium | reverse complement strand
GGCCACCAGCAAGCAGCTGCTCATGGGCATCACCCGCGCTTCGCTGCAGACCGAGAGCTTCATCAGCGCCGCCTCCTTCCAGGAAACCACCAAGGTGCTCAATGAGGCCGCCGTGGCCGCCAAGGAGGACGACCTGCTGGGCTTGAAGGAGAACGTGATCGTGGGTCACCTGATCCCTGCCGGCACCGGCACCAGGGCGTTCCAAAAAGACCTGGTGTACGGAAAGGAGGAATACACGCGCCTGATGGCGGCCAAGCTGGCCGCACAGGAGGTGGAGGAGTGAGGGAAACGCCCCCGTTCCGCACAGGAACGGGGGCCCCCTACCGGATACAGTCCAGTGAACGAAGGATCATAAAGACAAGCCCATGGCAGACGACAAGAACCAACCCCGGCCCAACCAGCTGAACATCGAGATCAGCGAGGAGGTGGCCGACGGGATCTACAGCAATCTGGCGATCATCACCCACAGCAATTCGGAGTTCGTGCTGGATTTTGTGCGCGTGATGCCTGGCGTACCCAAGGCCAAGGTGAAGGCGCGCGTACTGCTTACCCCGCAGCATGCCAAGCGCCTGATGCACGCCCTGGCCGACAACGTACACAAGTTCGAGGCTGCGCACGGCACCATTCGCGAAAGCGAAATGCCCGAGATACCGATGAACTTCGGTGGCCCCCCGGCCCAGGCCTGAACCCCCTGCAACAGATTAAAAAGCCCCGGACCAGCCGGGGCTTTTTCGCAGCATGGGCGGTCATTCCCGCGCCTTCTGCGCAAAGATCGCATAGCCGAAGTTCAGGCTCCACACCCAGGGTGTGTGCAGCCCGTCCAGGTAGCTTGTGTTGAACCACACGGGGCCCAACGGCGATTGGTAGATCAGCGAGCCGCTGGCCAGGAAGTTGCGCGTGCTGATGGCACTGCCCTCTCCGGCAAGGTTGCCCGGTTCGCGCTCCAGCGCCTTGTACGGCTGGAACACGTAGCCCTCAAGCCGAAGGTCGAACTTGTTGCGTGCCACGGCCATGATCAGCCGCATGCCACCGGCCAGGTACTGCGTAGCGCGGTATTTCTCCAGAAAGTAGGTGCGGCTTTCGGGGGTGGGCTGGAAGACAGGTGCCTGGAGCAAGGTGCCGGTATAGTTCGCGAAGAAGGGCTGCGTGCTGTACGTGCCCTCGGCCATGATGCCGAACTTGAAGAGGCCCCGGGGCAGAAAGTACTTGTCCAGTGTGGCCTTCAGCACCACCCAATCATGCCGCGCCGTAACATCCTCGCGGTTCTCTGCCCGGGAACCGGGCGTGGTGTTCTCCTGTCCGCCGATGTAGCGCACGCCCAGCCGGATGAGTTCGCCGCTGTTGGGCTGCTGCTTGCGGTTCAGGCTGTTGCGTTCCACGGAAAGGCCTGCGGTGGCATAGCTGAACGCAGTGGCGTCCGCCGTGTCCCGCGCCCCGAAATTGCTGTCCTGGTAGTAGCTGTCCTTGCTCTGCGCATACTTGCCGTCCATGCGCAGCAGGCCCTTGTTGCCCATGGCCAGGCCCGCATTCAGCCCGCCCCACAATTCGCGCTGGATGATGTACGAGGGGCGCACCTCCTGGAAGAATGAATTGAACCCGCTGAAGTAGTCCCAACGGTTGAAGACGATGGCGGGCTCCAGGAACACCGGCCTGCGCGAACTCAGGTCCGTGCGCCATCGCAATTGCCCCGAGGTGTAGAACTTGCCGAAGTAGGCGGATCCCTCCAGCGTGCTGCTGGTGCGCCCGAAGATGTTGTAGCGCGCCGAGAGCATGCCGGTGTTCACCGGCCTTGAGCTGACCAGGCCGCCGAACTGCACCTCCAGTTTGCGCTCCCGCTTCACCAGTACGTCCAGGTTGAAGTTGCCGCGGTCGGGCGCGTAGGTGGCCTTGGGGAACAATCCGCTGATGTTGTTGTCCGCATACAGCCTGAAGTAGCGCGGCTTCAATTGGCCTGCGGTCAATGGTTCATTTTGCTTGTTCACCAACCGGTCGCAGTACGTGGCCTGCCCTTTTGTCAAGCCGGTGAACCGGATGTCGCCGAACACCAGGGGAGGGCACTTGCGCAGGAATTTGCGGCGGGCGGCGGCAAGGGCGTCGGATGACCGGCGGCGTTGCACCCCGGCCAGGATCTGCGGCATGCGCGCCATGGTGGCCGCGTAGCCGTCCGCAATGGCCTGCTTGGCATTGCTGAAGTCGAACAGGGTAACGGCGGTTTTCGGCTCAATGATCACCCCGGGATCGCACGGCAGCACGTATTGCGTGGGCTGTACCATGATCGCCTTCAATTGGCCCATCAGGTCATCCTCACTGGGCGGCGCGGCGTTGTAGGCCACGTTGCTGCCGATGATGTAGTCCGGCATAAAGGCATCGTACATCACATCGGCCGGGAAGTTGTTGTACATGCCGCCGTCCATCATCAGGTGGCCGTCCACCAGGATGGGCTTGAAATAGAACGGGTAGCTCATGCTGGCCCGCACCGCAATGGCCAGGTTGCCTTGGCCGTACACCACCTCCTTGCGGGCCGTGATGTCCGAGGCAATGCAGCGGAAGGGCACCATCAGGCTGTCGAAGTTGTAGCCTGCTGCCGCTGCGGGCCCCGCGAAGGTGCGCATCTGCTCAAAATCGATCAGTACCGGCGACCGCAGGTTGGTCGGCAAGGAGAGTTGCAACGTGGTGTCCACGTTCAATCCCAGGGTCAGCATGGAGGCATCCGGTCGGTCCTGCTTGAAGTAGTAGGTGAAATCGGATTCCACGCCGCCGTATGCCATCAAGCGGTATTTGTCCGTTTGGAAGAGGGAGTCCATCTGCGCCGGTGAGATCCCCGAAGCGTACATCGCCCCCACCAAGGCGCCCATGCTGCTGCCCGTGATGTAATCAACCGGGATGTTGTTCTCTTCCAGCGCCTTCAGCACGCCGATGTGGCTGAGCGCAGCTGCCCCGCCCCCGCTGAGCACCACGCCAATGCGCTGTGCGTGGCCCGCAAGTGCAAGGGCCCAGGAGAGGAGGATAGTGAGGGTCCGCAACATCACCAGCGTGCAACGGCCAAAGGTAGCAAGGGCATGCAAGGCGCTTAGGACTCCAGCTTGCCCATCAGCTCCGCCATGTAGGCCGGTGCATGGAGAAGCCTGCTGCCGTACCAGCTGAACACTTCGCCGTCCACCTGAAGCACTTGGGTGCGTGGAAGCCGCTTCCTTAGTTCTTCCGCATGCGTGGCATTGAACGGGTACGGTTCCGAACTGAGCAGAAGCACCTCCGGCGCGCGCCCTTGGACCAGCAGCGCATCAACCACGGGATAGCGCCCATCGGTCTGGTTGCAGGCATTTACCAGCCCGCACCGCAGGAGCATGTCGTTGATGAAGGTGCCCGGCCCGGCGGCCATGTACGGCTTGCGCCAGATCAGGTAGGCCGTGCGCCTGGCCACGGCCAGGGGATGCAGCGCCGCGAAGCGCGCCGCGATCTGCATGGCCATGGCTTCCGCCACCGCAGTGGTGCCGGTGAGCGTGCCTACGCGGCAGATCATGTCCAAGGCGCCTTCCAGGTCGTTCACGTCGCTCATCCACACCGGAAATTCCAGCTCCAGTGCTTCAATGTCCGCCCGCTCGTTCTCTTCCTTGTTGCCGATGATCAGGTCTGGTTGCAAGGCCCGTATTTTCCCGATGTCCACCTTCTTGGTGCCGCCCACACGGGGTTTCGTGCGGAACCATTCCGCAGGGCGGATGCAGAATTTCGTGATGCCGGCCACGCGGTCCCCCAGGCCCAGGGCGTGCAGCAATTCGGTTTGCGAAGGGACAAGGGAGATGATGCGCTGCGGGTGGTCCGGTACGGTCACCGGGCGATGCATCTGGTCTATGCAGACGGGGCCGGTCATTCCCAATTCATGGGATTTGCCGCTATGTACCTGGCTATCCTTCCGTGTTCACCCCCCTGGGTGCGAATGAGGCGATCGTGGTAGCCAAGTTGCCAAATGCGTCCGCTGCCCGTTCCCGCCGCCGCATGGATCCGTTTTGTCGTCACCGATTTGAATGCGCCGATGATCGCGCTCAAGGAGCCTTTCCTGGGTCCTTTGGGCCGTAGCAGGGCCACGGCGGGGCCGACGTTGGCTGTCGCACGGCCGGGATCCGTCGCGTCGCTCAGATCCGTCGCGTCGCTCAGATCCGTCGCGTCGACCCATTGGGTCGACTGTACGGATCTCAGAAATCCCACAGATGATGGATTCAATCTTAGGATCGCATGCATGTGGTCCGGCATGATCTGCATTTCATCCAGCTCCACGTGCGGAAAGTGCAGGGGGATGGCGCGCCAGCACGCATCAATGATCCTTCCGGCTTCGCTCAGC
>JAFDZY010000141.1 GCA_018266685.1 Bacteroidota bacterium | reverse complement strand
GCGCACTGCGCAACGATCCAACGGTGGAGCTGCTGGCCACATCGCGCGGGGAGGACCGCACGGCAGATCCCTTGGGTAAGCGCTATCGCGCCGTGGACATCACGCAGCAGCCAGCCGTGGACGCGGCCTTTGATGCATTCCGCCCCGAGGTGGTGATCCACACTGCCGCCATGACCAACGTGGACGCCTGCGAGCTGGACCCTGTGGCCTGCCAACTGCAAAACGTCACCGCTACGGAACTGTTGGTGCATGCGGCCAAACGCCGCGGCAGCCACTTCATCTTCCTCAGCACCGACTTCATCTTCGATGGAAAGGACGGCCCGTACCGCGAGGAAGACCAGCCTGCCCCGCTGAGCATTTACGGGCACAGTAAACTGGAGGGTGAACGCATCGTGCAGCAAGCGGGCTTGAAGCACTGGGCGATTGCGCGCACCATCATCGTGTACGGCATTGCCAAGGGCCTAAGCCGCAGCAATGTGGTGCTGTGGGCGAAAGGTGCCTTGGAAAGAGCTACGCCCATCAAGGTGGTGGATGATCAGTGGCGCATGCCCACCCTGGCGGAGGACCTCGCTGACGGATGCATCCGTATCGCCAAAAAACAGGCCACGGGCATCTTTCACCTCAGCGGCCCGGACGGCATGAGCATCTTGGAACTGGTGCAGCGCGTGGGCGCATTTTTCCACCTGCCCACAGGCGTTGTTTCGCCCGTGAAAAGCGACAGCCTGGGCCAACCCGCCAAGCGCCCCCCGGTCACCGGCTTCGTGCTGGACAAGGCCCGCCGCGAGCTGGGTTACGCGCCGCACGGCTTTGAGGATGGCTTGGCCGTGTTGCAGGAACAATTGAACAGCTGACCGCATGCCATGGCACGCCAGTACCGGGATCGGTCACTAAGGGAGGAACTGAAGGACCTCTTTGCCATGCACCGCGGGGAGCGGCGGGGCTTCACCGTGTTGTTGATGGCGTGCCTCCTGGCCGCCGCATGGGTCACTTGGGAACAATGGATCAGGCCGAACACCCTTTCCGACAAGGACCAGCTTGAGGTGGCTTGGCGGCAACTGCAGCAAGATTCCCTGTCCGGCGTAACCGGCGTTGCATTTCGGCCGCGCAAGGATGTCCAGCCGTTCAATTTTGATCCCAATGACCTGCCCGTGGAGAAGTGGGTGGAGCTCGGCCTCACCGAGCGGCAAGCAGGAGCCATCCATCGTTTCGAGGAGCGCGGCGGGCAATTCCGCACCAAGGCGGACGTTCGGAAAATGCGCGTAGTGGACCCAGAGTTGTTTGCATTGTGGGCACCCTATATCCAATTGCCCGATTCACTTGCTGGCCGGGAGGGTCCCAAAAAGGATCGGGAATGGGAGTGGGGCCATCCCAAGGATTCCGCCCGGAAACAAAATGGACCTGCGAACAGCGGCCGCACCCCGCTTGCGGTGGTGGAGCTGAATGCTGCCGACTCCGCAAGTTTGGTTGCAGTGCCCGGTATCGGGCCTGCATTCGCCAGGTCCATTCTTCGCTACCGGGAACGGCTGGGCGGCTTTGCCAATATGGACCAATTGGCGGAAGTGCCCATCTTGCGCAACAAGCCCGATGCCCTGGCCATGCTTCGCGGACGGCTCACCGTGAACCCTGGCCTGGTCCACAGGATTGCATTGAACTCCGCCACTGCCGAACAACTTGGGCCCCACCCTTACATTGGCTGGAAGGTGGCGCGCGCGCTTGTGGCCTACCGTGCGCAGCACGGCCCCTTCAAACAGGTGGAGAACATCTCCGGATGTGCACTGGTAACCGACAGCATGCGGGTGCGGCTGGTGCCTTACCTCATGGTGGAAGAGTGAGGTGGAGCCCGCGCCAGTTGCGCATTTGAAGCCGGTCCTGACCATTGTTGGCCGTACATGTGCGGCAACTGGCTTACTTTGCAGCCGCCGCGATGGATCCTGCCCACGGTCCTGCGGTGCAAACCACGACCATGGAATTCAGTACCTCGGAAAACCGCCGGATGATCGCCCACGCCGTGCGCGACCTGGTGGAACGCGAGTTGCGCCCAAGCCTCATGGATTGGGACGAGAAGCAACACATGCCCATTGAACTTTTCAAGCAGCACTTTGGCCCGGCGGGCATGCTGGGCGTGCTGGTGCCGGAGGAATACGGCGGGGCCGGGCTGGGCTACCACGAGTACGTGGACACCATCGTTGAAGTGGCGCGGGTATGCGGCAGCGTGGGCCTGAGCGTGGCCGCGCACAATTCGCTCTGCACCGGCCACATCATGTATTTCGGCAATGATGCCCAAAAGAAGAAGTGGCTCACCAAGTTGGCCACCGGCGAATGGCTCGGGGCATGGGCACTTACCGAGGCAGGCACCGGCAGCGATGCCATGCGCATGGCCACCACCGCCCGCAAGGAAGGGAAGGAGTGGGTGCTCAACGGAACCAAGAACTGGATCACCCACGGCATCAGCAGCGATGTGATGGTAGTGATGGCCCGCACCGGCGAACTGCTGGACAGCCACGGCATGACCGCCTTCGTGGTGGAGCGCGGCACCAGGGGCCTCCTCGCCGGCAAAAAGGAGAACAAGCTGGGCATGCGTGCCAGCGAAACCGCCGAAGTGATCTTGCAGGATTGCCGCATCCCCGAGGAAAACGTACTGGGCAAAGTGGGAGAGGGCTTCCAGCAGGCCATGAAGGTGCTGGACGGCGGCCGCATCAGCATTGCCGCGCTGGCCTTGGGCATCGCGAAGGGCGCCATGGATGCTGCCGTGGCCTATAGCAAGGAGCGCCACCAGTTCGGCAAACCCATTTCGGAGTTCCAGGCCATCAGCTTCAAATTGGCCGACATGGCCACCAAGATCGAAGCAGCTGAACTGCTGATCCGCAGCGCCAGCGACCTCAAGAATAAGGGTAAGCGCATGACCAAGGAAGGCGCCATGGCCAAGTATTACGCCAGCGAGGTGAGCGTGCAGGTGAGCACCGATGCCGTGCAGATCTTCGGCGGTTACGGCTACACCAAGGATTTCCCCGTGGAGAAATTCTACCGGGACAGCAAGCTCTGCACCATTGGTGAAGGCACCAGCGAGATCCAGAAATTGGTGATCAGCAGGGACGTGTTGCGGTGAAAAGCGCCGGCTTTGGGAAGTAGAGGGGGAGCTACAAGCTTCAAGCCTCAAGCTTCAAGCTGCAAGCCTTTAGCTTCAAGCTGTGCATTGTCCATAGCTTGAAGCTTGCAGCTAATAGCTTGCAGCTTTCCCATCGTGGTTTTTCGCGTATCGCGTTGCACCGATCACCCAAAACACTATATTTGCGCCCCCAATCAGAAAAGGAACATGCTGATCATCCCGGTGAAGGAAGGCGAACCCATCGACAAGGCGCTCAAGAAGTTCAAGAAGAAGTTCGAGCGCACGGGCACCCTGCGTTCCTTGCGCAAGCGCCAAGCCTTCTCCAAGCCCTCCGTGGTAAAGCGCACCCAGCGCCTGCGGGCCATCTATAAGCAAGAAACTTACGGGGGCGAGCAATAAGCCGCTTTCCACCAGCCTCTTGTAGACAAACAGCAAGCACAGGCGAAAGGACCGTACGGTCCTTTCGCCTTTTTTGCATGTCCCATGTCCGTTGAACGCTTTCTGGAACACCTTGCTTACGAACGCCGCGCAAGTCCCCTCACGGTAAAAGCCTACGGGGAGGACTTGGCGCAGTTCGCAACCTTCCTGCGCGACAGCTTGGGCGGGATTGATCCGGAAAAGGCCACGGAAAAGGCCGTCCGCGCTTGGATGATGGACTTGCTGGAGCACGGTACCGGTGCCCGCTCAGTAAACCGGAAGCTTAGCGCCCTCAGGGCCTATTACCGCTTTGCCCGCACTGTTGGCGCGGTAAAGGCCGATCCCACGGAGCTGATCGATCCGCCCAAAACTGCCAAGCGCCTGCCTGAGTTTGTGCCCGAACGCAGCATGCGCCAGTTGCTGGATGAACTACCTTGGCCGGAGGGCTTTGAAGGTCAACGGGACCGGCTGATCATGGAACTGCTCTATGGCACAGGCATGCGTTTGGCCGAACTGCTCGGCCTCACCCCAGGCTCCATCGACCAACGGCGCGGCACCGTGCGTGTATTGGGCAAGCGGAATAAGGAACGCATCATCCCCCTGGCCGCGCCCCTGATGGTGTTGTTGCGTGATTACCTGCACTTGCGGGACGCGCTGGCCAACGTTCCTTCCGCTGTATCTCCTTTGCTGGTGCGGCCGGATGGCAACCCGCTTCCCCGGCGCACCGTACAATCCTTGGTGAAGCATTACCTTAGTGCGGTGACCACCCAGGACAAGAAAAGCCCCCACGTATTGCGCCACACGTTTGCCACCCACATGCTGGAGCATGGCGCCGACCTCAACGCCGTGAAGGAATTATTGGGCCACGCGAACCTTGCGGCCACCCAAGTGTATACCCATAACACCATCGAAAGGCTCAAACAAGCCCACCGCCAGGCCCATCCGCGCGGGGGCGCAGGACCAACGACCACCTAAAACGAAACGTGACATGAACGTGAACGTGCATTCGCTCCATTTTGACGCTGACATCAAATTGGTCAACTTCATCAAGGAGAAACTGAACAAGCTCACCCTCTTCCACGATAGCATCATTTCCGGGGACGTGACACTGCGCGTGGGCCCCGACGGGGAACGGCCCGAAAACAAGCATGTAGAGATCCGCCTGGCCGTGCCCGGCAACGACCTGTTCGCCAAGCGCCGTGCCGTAAGCTTTGAAGAGGCTGCGGTAAACACCATCGAAGCCTTGCGCAACCAGGTGGAAAAGGACAAAGCCAAGGTGCGGGGGTAGCGCCGAGGGCCGGCTGTACAAGCCGTTTTGCATCCTTTGGCTTCAGCCTTTATGAAGTTCATGGCAGCTTCATTTGGTCGGGTCCATATTTTGTATACATTTGCAGGCCCAATTCCGGGGGTATCACCTCCGGAGGCGGGTCGGGAACGTTCTTTTTCGTGTTGTACATGCCAATGTAGCTCAGCTGGTAGAGCAGCTGATTTGTAATCAGCCGGTCGGGGGTTCGAGTCCCTTCATTGGCTCCGTGAGCAGAACAGGGGAGATACCCAAGCGGCCAACGGGGGCAGACTGTAAATCTGCTGTCTTACGACTTCGTAGGTTCGAATCCTGCTCTCCCCACAAAAACGGAGCCATTTTCCGGAAGCCCCCCATCGGCGCGGCGGCCGGCACCAAGCGGGAGTAGCTCAGTTGGTAGAGCATCAGCCTTCCAAGCTGAATGTCGCGGGTTCGAATCTCGTCTCCCGCTCTACCTGTCCAGCCCGGCTTCCAAGGGCTGCGGGAAACCAACGTAACAAAGGCCTTTGTAGCTCAGAGGTAGAGCACTTCCTTGGTAAGGAAGAGGTCGCGGGTTCAATTCCCGCCAAAGGCTCCAGAAGGAGAAGAATGGAGAACAGCCCGCAAGGGTGGCATGCACAGCACGGGAAATCAGGCCCGACGCGAACGAAAGATCAACCACAAACGACACAACCACAGAAAGGACCATGGCAAAGGAGACCTACCAGCGGACCAAACCGCACGTGAACATCGGCACCATCGGCCACGTTGACCACGGCAAAACCACCCTCACCGCCGCCATCACCAAGGTGCTGGCCGAAAAGGGCCTGTCCGAGGCGCGCAGCTTCGACTCCATCGACAACGCGCCGGAAGAGAAGGAGCGCGGCATCACCATCAACACCTCACACGTGGAGTACTCCACTGCGGAGCGCCACTACGCACACGTGGACTGCCCGGGCCACGCGGATTATGTGAAGAACATGGTGACCGGTGCCGCCCAGATGGACGGTGCCATCCTGGTGGTGGCCGCCACCGACGGCCCCATGCCACAGACCCGCGAGCACATCCTGCTCGGCCGCCAGGTAGGCGTGCCCAAGATCGTGGTCTTCATGAACAAGGTTGACCTCGTGGATGATGCCGAACTGCTGGACCTGGTGGAGATGGAGATCCGTGAACTGCTCTCCTTCTATGAATACGACGGCGACAACACCCCGGTGATCCGCGGCAGCGCCCTGGGCGCCCTCAACGGCGAACCGAAATGGGTGGAATCCGTGATGCAGCTCATGAACGCGGTGGACACCTGGATCCCCATCCCGCCCCGCGACACCGAGAAGCCCTTGCTGATGAGCGTGGAAGACGTGTTCTCAATCACCGGCCGCGGTACCGTGGCCACCGGCCGCATCGAGCTGGGCGTGGTGAAGACCGGCGACCCCCTGGAGATCATCGGCATGCAGGAAGAAAAACTCACCAGCACCTGCACCGGCGTGGAGATGTTCAAGAAGCTCCTGGACCGCGGTGAGGCCGGCGACAACGTGGGCCTGCTGCTGCGCGGCATTGAAAAGGACCAGATCCGCCGCGGCATGGTGATCGCCAAGCCCGGCAGCATCACCCCCCACACCGAGTTCAAGGGTGAGATCTACGTGCTGAAGAAGGAAGAAGGCGGCCGCCACACGCCCTTCCACAACAAGTACCGCCCCCAGTTCTACTTCCGCACCACGGACGTTACCGGGGAGATCACCATGGAGGCCGGCCGCGAAATGGTAATGCCCGGTGACAACGTGACCATCAGCGTGAAATTGATCGTGCCGATCGCCATGAGCAAGGGCCTGCGCTTCGCCATCCGCGAGGGTGGACGTACCGTGGGTGCCGGCCAGGTAACGGAGATCGTCAAGTGATCCAACAACCGGAACCGTGCACAGGGCCGTCCCGCCAACGCGGGACGGCCTTTGCCACCGGTAAACCAAGCACCAAATTGGAATCGAACGGGAGTAGCTCAATTGGTAGAGCGACGGTCTCCAAAACCGTAGGCTGCGGGTTCGATTCCTGCCTCCCGTGCTAAAAACGAACAACAAGTGGCAAGCTTCAAGACATACCTCAGCGAGAGCTACAACGAGCTCGTCCATAAGGTGAGTTGGCCCACCTGGAAGGAACTGCAGAACAGCTCCCTCCTGGTACTGCTCGCCACGCTGATCGTTTCCCTCATTGTATTCCTCATGGACTTTGTGTTCGGGGTGCACAACATGGGCAACTCCAACTTCTGGAAGGGCCTCCTGGGCTTTATCTACAAATTCATCGCATAACGCGGATGGCCTCGACCGGAACCAAAAAGTGGTACGTGCTTCGCGCCATCAGCGGCAAGGAGAAGAAGGTGAAGGAACTCATCGACACAGAGATCCGCCGCTCCAACATGGGCAACTACATCTCCCAGGTGCTGATCCCCATGGAGAAGTTCTACCAGATCCGCGACGGCAAGAAGGTGAGCAAGGAGCGCAACTTCTTCCCCGGATACGTGCTGCTGGAGGCCGATCTGAGCGGCGAAACAGTGCACACGCTCAAGCAAATGACCAACGTCATCGGCTTTTTGGGCGCTGAAAAAGGCGGTGACCCCGTGCCCTTGAGGCAGAGCGAGGTAAACCGGATCCTGGGCACCGTGGACGACCTGGCCGATGCCGACGAAAGCCCATACAACCCTTACCACGTGGGCGAGGGCGTAAAGGTGATCGACGGACCCTTCAACGGTTTCAACGGAACCATCGAGGAAATCAACGAAGAGAAGAAAAAGCTCAAGGTCATGGTGAAAATCTTCGGAAGAAGGACCCCGCTGGAACTGAGCTTCATGCAAGTGGAAAAGGAAGTGTAACACCACCGTAACGCCGACCCACCGGGCCGGCATGATCAGAAGAAACTAAATAACCGTCCGAGCCGACCCGAAAGGAAGGCGCTAACAAGGACATAAAACAAGAAGAATGGCAAAGGAGATCACGGGGCTGGTAAAGCTCCAAGTAAAGGGTGGAGCGGCCAACCCGGCCCCCCCCATCGGCCCGGCACTGGGTGCCAAGGGCGTGAACATCATGGAATTCTGCAAGCAGTTCAATGGACGCACGCAGGACAAGGCAGGCAAGGTGCTGCCCGTGGTGATCACCGTTTACGCCGACAAAAGCTTCGACTTCATCATCAAGACCCCACCGGCTGCAGTGCAGCTGATGGAACAGGCGAAGGTGAAAGGGGGCAGCGGCGTGCCACAGACCAACAAAGTGGGCAGCGTGACCTGGGAGCAGATCAGGGCCATTGCGGAAGACAAAATGCCGGACCTGAACTGCTTCACCATTGAAAGCGCCATGAGCATGGTGGCCGGCACGGCACGCTCCATGGGCATCACCGTAAAGGGCGAAAGCCCCCTCAAATAATTTGCAGCCATGGCACAACTGACCAAAAAGCGCAAGGCTGCCGAAGCCCTGATCGATGCCAACAAGGCCTATGACCTGTTGGAGGCTGCCAGCCTGGTGAAAAAGACCAGCACCACCAAGTTCGACGCCACGGTGGACATCGCCGTCCGCCTTGGGGTGGACCCCAAGAAGAGCACCGAAATGGTGCGCGGAACCGTTAGCCTGCCCCACGGCACCGGCCGTACGGTAAAAGTGCTCGTACTGGCCGACCCCGCCAAGTGCGAGGAAGCACTCGCCGCCGGCGCGGACATGGCCGGCCTGGACGAGTACGTGGAGAAGATCAAGGGCGGCTGGACGGACGTGGACGTGATCATCTGCACGCCCAACGTAATGGCCAAGGTAGGTGCACTGGGCCGTGTGCTCGGTCCCCGCGGCCTGATGCCAAACCCGAAGACCGGCACCGTGACCATGGACGTGGCCAAGGCCACCACCGAGGTGAAGGCCGGCAAGATCGATTTCAAGGTGGACAAGGCCGGCATCGTGCATGCGGTGATCGGCAAAGCATCTTTCGATGCCGCCAAGCTCAGCGAAAACGCCAATGAGCTGCTGCAAACCCTGGTAAAGCTCAAGCCGGGCACCGCCAAGGGCACCTACATCAAGAGCATCTTCGTGAGCAGCACCATGGGCCCCGGCGTTAAAGTGGACACCCGCGCAGTAACAGTGGCATAAACAAAAAAGCAAGGGTGCTTCCAGCGCCCCAACCAAATGGCAACCCGCGCAGAAAAAGACCAAGCCATCGCTGAACTGGTGGAGGACATCAAGGGCACCAATGTGCTCTACCTCACCGATGCCAGCTCCATGAATGCCGAAGCCACCAGCAACCTCCGCCGTGCCTGCAACAAGGGCGGTGTGCGGATGAAGGTGGTGAAAAACACCCTCCTCCGCAAGGCCATGGAGCGTGTGGAAGGCAAGAACTACAGCGAACTGTTCCCCACCCTGGCCGGCCAAACCGCCGTGCTGTTCGCCGAGAAGGGCAATGCCCCGGCCAAGATGATCAAGGACTTCCGCAAGAAGGGCGACCGCCCCTTGCTGAAGAGCGCTTGGATCGACGAGGCCGTGTTCATCGGCGACAACCAACTGGTGATGCTCAGCGAGCTCAAGGGCCGCGAAGAACTCATCGGCGAGATCATCGGCCTGCTGCAAAGCCCGATCAAGAACGTGATCAGCGCCCTGCAAGGCGGCGGTGGCCACAAGATCGCCGGCCTCGTGAAAGCACTCGAAAGCCGGGCACAAGCATAAGATCATGGACGGGAGCCGCACCAGCGCATGCTTGGCGGCCACCCGACGAAAACGCGTTACGCACAGTCAGCTTCCCAACAAACCGTAAGTAACAACAGCAAAAGATGGCAGACATCAAGAACTTGGGCGATCAGCTCGTAGGCCTCACCGTGAAGGAGGTGAATGAACTGGCCCAGTACCTCAAGGACGAATACAAGATCGAACCGGCTGCTGCCGCAGTGGCCATCGCCGGTCCCGCCGCTGGCGGCGGCGGAGCCGCCGAAGCAGAGGCCAAGACCAGCTTCGACGTGATCCTGAAGGCAGGCGGAGCCAACAAGCTCGCCGTGGTGAAACTGGTGAAGGAACTCACCGGCCTGGGCCTCAAGGAGGCCAAGGACCTGGTGGACGGCGCTCCCAAGCCCCTCAAGGAAGGGGTGTCCAAGGAGGACGCCGAGAACCTGAAGCAGCAACTGACGGAAGCCGGGGCAGAAGTTGAGGTTAAGTAAGCGCCCCGATCGAAAGAACCGCGATGGCCGGGCCGGCCGCCAATTCGGCGGCCGCCCGGACCGTCAAGGTTCTTTTACCCGTTGACGGACACCCGCCAACAAACCCCTTGTACCTGGGGTTTTTCAAGGTACCAGTAGGTCGTCGGTCGCTCGATAACTCCCAGCACTCCCATTATGGCCCAGACGAAGCCCCTCCCGCGCAAGAACAAGCGCATCAATTTCGGTTCCACGCTCATTCCGGTGCAATACCCGGACTTCCTTGACATCCAACTGAAGAGCTTTGAAGAGTTCTTCCAGATCGAGACCCTTCCCGAAAACAGGGAAACGGAGGGCCTCTACAAGGTGTTCACGGAGAATTTCCCCATCACGGACACCCGGAACCAGTTCGTGCTCGAATTCCTCGACTACTTCATAGACCCGCCCCGCTACAGCATCGATGAGTGCATTGAGCGCGGCCTCACCTACAGCGTTCCGCTGAAGGCTAAGTTGAAGCTCTATTGCACCGATCCGGAGCACGAGGATTTCGAGACCATCGTACAGGACGTATACCTGGGCCAGATTCCCTACATGACCCCGAAGGGCTCCTTCGTGGTCAATGGTGCCGAGCGCGTCATCGTAAGCCAGCTGCACCGCAGCCCCGGCGTGTTCTTCGGCCAAAGCCGCCACGCCAATGGCACCAAGCTTTACAGCGCACGGGTGATCCCCTTCAAGGGCAGCTGGATCGAGTTCGCCACGGACATCAACGGCGTGATGTACGCCTACATCGACCGGAAAAAGAAGTTGCCGGTTACCACGCTGCTGCGTGCCATCGGCTTCGAGAGCGACAAGCAGATCCTGGAGATCTTCGGCCTGGCCGACGAGATCAAGGTGACCAAGGCCGCACTGAAGGAGGCCGTGGGCCGCAAGCTCGCCGCCCGCGTGCTCAAGAGCTGGGTGGAAGACTTTGTGGACGAGGACACCGGCGAGGTGGTATCCATTGAGCGCAACGAAGTGCTCATCGACCGGGAGACCATCCTGGAGGAACAGCACGTGGAACAGATCGCGGACAGCGGCGCCAAGACCATCATCCTGCACAAGGCCGGGGTGAACGCCGCGGATTATGCACTGATCTACAACACCCTGCAAAAGGACACCTCCAACTCCGAAAAGGAAGCCGTGGAGGTGATCTACCGCCAGTTGCGCAACGCCGAGCCGCCCGATCTGGAAACTGCCCGCAGCGTGATCGACAAGCTGTTCTTCAGCGAGCAGCGCTATGACCTCGGCGAAGTGGGCCGCTACCGCATCAACAAAAAACTGGGCCTGGAAAGCGAGCTCAGCGTGCGCGTGCTCACCAAGGAGGACATCATTGCCATCATCCGCTACCTCATTGAGCTGGTGAACTCCAAGGCCGATGTGGACGACATCGACCACTTGAGCAACCGCCGCGTGCGCACCGTGGGCGAGCAGCTCCACAGCCAGTTCGGCGTGGGCCTGGCCCGCATGGCACGCACCATCCGCGAGCGCATGAACGTGCGCGACAACGAGGTGTTCACGCCAACCGACCTGATCAACGCCAAGACCCTGAGCTCGGTGATCAATTCCTTCTTCGGAACCAACCAGCTCAGCCAATTCCTGGACCAGACCAACCCGCTGGCCGAGATCACCAACAAGCGCCGCCTCTCGGCCCTCGGGCCAGGCGGCCTGAGCCGCGAGCGCGCCGGCTTCGAGGTGCGCGACGTGCACTACACCCACTATGGCCGGCTCTGCACCATCGAAACACCCGAAGGTCCGAACATCGGCCTGATCAGCTCCCTGTGCGTGTACAGCAAGATCAACAACCTCGGCTTCATTGAAACACCCTACCGCCAAGTGAAGGAGGGCAAGGTGGACCTGAAGGCCGCCCCGATCTACTTGAGCGCCGAGGAGGAGGACATGAAGATGATCGCGCAGGCCAACGCCGATGTGGCGGAGACCGGCGAGTTCCGCAGCAACCGCGTAAAGGCCCGCCAAATGGGCGACTTCCCCGTGGTGGAGCCCAAGGAACTGGAACTGATGGACGTGGCCCCCAACCAGATCGCCTCCATCGCCGCCAGCCTGATCCCATTCCTGGAGCACAACGACGCCAACCGCGCGCTGATGGGCTCCAACATGATGCGCCAAGCCGTGCCCCTGCTGCGCCCCGAGGCCCCCATTGTGGGCACCGGCCTGGAGGAGCGCGTGGCCCACGACAGCCGCGTGCTGCTCACCGCCGAAGGCGACGGCACGGTGAAGTACGTGGACAGCAGCAAGATCATCATTGAATACAAGCGTACCGACGAGCAGCGCGTGGTGAGCTTCGACGGCGACGAAAAGGAGTACAAGCTCACCAAGTTCATGAAGACCAACCAGAGCACCTGCATGAACTTGCGGCCCCTGGTGGTGAAGGGTGAGAAGGTGACCGCCGGCCAAACCCTCTGCGAAGGATACAGCACCGAGGACGGCGAGCTGGCCATCGGACGCAACCTCGTGGTGGCCTTCATGCCCTGGAAGGGTTACAACTTCGAGGATGCCATCGTGATCAGCGAGCGTGTGGCCCGCGAGGACATGTTCACCTCCATCCACATTGATGAGTACATCATGGAGGTCCGCGACACCAAGCGCGGCCAGGAGGAACTCACCGCGGACATCCCCAACGTGAGCGAGGAAGCCACCAAGGACCTCGACGAGAACGGCCTGATCCGCATCGGTGCCGAAGTGAAGGAGGGCGACATCCTCATTGGCAAGATCACCCCCAAGGGCGAAACTGATCCCAGCCCCGAGGAAAAGCTGCTCCGCGCCATCTTCGGCGACAAGGCCGGTGATGTGAAGGACGCTTCCATGAAGGCCCCGCCCAGCACCAAGGGCGTGGTGATCGACAAGAAGCTCTTTGCCCGCGCCGTGAAGGACAAAAAGGTGAAGGGCAACGAAAAGGCCATCCTGGAGCAGTTGGAGAAGGAAGAGGCCCAGGAATTGTCAGCGCTGAAGAACCTGCTCGTGGAGAAGCTCATGTCCCTCATCGGCGGACAGAACTCCAACGGCGTGTTCAACAAGTACAAGGAGGAGCAGATCCGCAAGGGCGTGAAGTTCAGTGCCAAGGTCCTGTTGGCCGTGGACTACATCACCGTGGACCCCACGGATTGGACCAGCGAGAAGAAGACCAACGAGCTGGTGCGCCAATTGATCCACAACTACACCATCCGCCACAGCGACATCAGCGGTGCGTTCAAGCGCAAGAATTTCCAGGTGAGCATCGGCGACGAACTGCCCACCGGCATCATGAAACTGGCCAAGGTGTACCTGGCCAACAAGCGCAAGCTCACCGTAGGGGACAAGATGGCCGGCCGCCACGGCAACAAGGGCATCGTGTCCAAGATCGTGCGCGATGCCGACATGCCGTTCCTGGAGGACGGCACGCCGGTGGACATCGTGCTGAACCCCTTGGGCGTGCCTTCCCGCATGAACCTGGGCCAGATCTACGAAACCGTGCTGGGCTGGGCCGGCCTGAAGCTGGGCCGCAAGTATGCCACGCCGATCTTTGACGGGGCCTCCATCGAACAGATCAACGAACAAACCGATGAGGCGGGCATCCCGCGTTACGGCAAAGCCTATCTCTACGACGGCGGCACCGGCGAACGCTTCCACCAGCCGGCAACCGTGGGCGTGATCTACATGCTCAAGCTGGCGCACATGGTGGACGACAAGATGCACGCGCGCTCCATCGGGCCATACAGCCTCATCACCCAGCAGCCGCTCGGTGGCAAGGCCCAGTTCGGCGGACAGCGATTCGGCGAAATGGAAGTGTGGGCGTTGGAGGCCTTTGGTGCCGCCAACATCCTCCAGGAGATCCTCACCGTGAAGAGCGATGACGTGATGGGCCGCGCCAAGGCCTATGAGAGCATCGTCAAGGG
>JAFDZY010000140.1 GCA_018266685.1 Bacteroidota bacterium | reverse complement strand
GCCGGCGATGGGCTGGAATTCTGGTACAACACGGCTGGCGGGCGCGGCACCTTGCGCCTGCTGGACATGCAGGGCCGCTGCATCAAGGCCTTCGAGAGCGATTGCGGGGACGGGCTGAGCTACGGTTTCCTGGTGCAGAAAGGTGCACCATCACCCATCGACACGATCCCGGTGATCGGGCTGTTCCCTGCGCGCACCACAGGACGTACCGTGCTGGACTACTTCGCCAACGACAGCGCCGCCGTCACGGTGCGCATCCTTGACGAGCAGAAGCAGGTGGTGGAGGAGCACCGCTACACCGCGTTGAAACAATCCGTCTTCACCTACGACCTGGGCTACCGTCCGCCGCAGCGCTATACGGTGCAGGTGCTGGCCAACGGAAGGGAGGTGTTCAGCAGGCGGTTGCGGGTGGTGGCGCCGGAGTGACGTGGCGCTTGTCCCATCTCACTTTCCCTTCCACGCAAACCGCATAATGCTCGCCGGCACCAACCCTTTTTTGTCGCCCTCGCTGCTGATGAGCAGGTCGCCGTTGGGCAGGAAGGCGAGGCCCTCGGGCTTGTAGAAATCGGCTGCGGGCAAGGGGATCACGCGCTCCAAGCTATCGCCGTAGATGGCGAGCAGGCGCTCATCGGCGCTGAGCACGAAAAGCTGGCCGGTGCGCGGATGCACCGCGACGGCGCTGGGACTGAAGCGCACGGCTCCCTTGGCCAGCGCGGGCCACTGCTTGGCGAAGGTGGCGGAAACATCGCTGGTGTTCAGTTCGCGGTAAACGGAAACCGCATCCCCTTTCACCAAGTGTATGGGGCGCAGGTCGCCGTGGCCCACTACTGGCGCTTCCTTGCTGGCGAGCAGCAGGCTGCCGTCGGGCAGGGCGAAGAGCCCTTCGTAGTTGAGCGAGGGCACGCTGAGCTGGCGGTCACCGATCAACGCGCCGCTCTTGCGGTCCAGTGTGAAGAGCTTGCCGTCGCTGCGCAACACGGTGATGCGGTCCCCATGCGCGGCCACGCCCTCGAAGTCGCCCACGTCGGTGAAGCGCATTACGCGGATGATGGCATCGGTTTGCAGGTCGTACTCGAACACCGCGCCTAATTCATCCTGCACGCAGTACACGCTGTGCGGTCCGGCCATGGCAATGCCGGACACCTCGCGCAGCAATGCTGGCAAGGCCCAGCTGCTGTCGGGCCGGAGCACGTTGTAGGGTTCATCCGCAGGCATGGACGCGGCAAGGTCCTTGGTGCTCCATCCATCGGAATCCATCAAGCCGCGCGGGTCGTACTTCTTGCCGTCGGTGGTGTAGTAGAGGTTGTGCTCCACGCCGTCCATCACCACCTCCACCTTGATGAAGGTGCTGTCTTTGGCGGTGATCAGGCTCGTTTCATCCAACAGCCATCCGGGGTACTGCTTGTCCAGCTTCTTGCGGATGCGGTCCATCACCTCCGGCTCCGGCGTGCCTTCGCGTTCCTCGTACACCACCACGCCATTGTGGATGCCCAGCTCCACTTTCTTGCCTTCGCAGAAGTAGTCCACCTCCAGCAGGTCGAAGGCGGCGCGCTGCACCTTCACGATGTCGGCACTGGGGCAGCGCTCGTGGACCAGGCGGGCGTATGCAGCCTCGGAGGCGGGTTGACCAGTGGCGGCAGTAGCGAGCACCGCGATGGCCATGCAACTTGCAAATGATCTCATGGGCCGTAAAGTTCGCTCTTCAAGCATTCACGAACAGATCGTCCGGTGAATTCCCGGGTCCGCATCCGGCTAGGAAGGATCATTCAACGCCTCACTCAGAGCCCGTAGGTGCGGCTTAAAGGGAAGAACCGCACGCTGGAATGCCTGGTGGCACAAGCAGGTCCGCTCGTGCCGCCCCCCTGCCGATGAATTCTTTTGTCAAGCGTTGACTCATCTTCCTTATTATCGTATTATTGCGATCTATATCACCCCCATGGGCCTCTCCAAACACGACGAGTTCACCCTGCGCGACAACCGCATCGCTCGCTATGCCAAGGCACTGGCGCACCCGGCGCGCGTGGCCATCCTGCGCTTCCTGATCAACCGGCGCAGCTGCGTGTGCGGCGACATCGTGGACGAGCTGCCCCTCGCGCAAAGCACGGTGAGCCAGCATTTGAAGGAGCTGAAGACCGCCGGGTTGATCCAGGGCGAGATCGAGGGCACCACCGTGTGCTACTGCATCGACCCCAAGGCCTGGGCCATGGCAGAACAGTGCCTGGGCGACCTGCTAAAGAGCTTCACCGACGGCGGCTCCTGCTGCGCGCCGACCAAACCAACGATCGCAACCAAACGATAGAGCCATGAAAACCATGGAGGACATCAAACAGACCGTACGCACCAAATACGCCGAGATCGCCCAACAGGACCGCGCCGACAACGCCGCCTCCTGCTGCGGCAGCGGTGGCTGCAGCACCGAGGTGTACAACATCATGACGGACGACTACAGCGGGCTGAAAGGCCACGTGGCCGAAGCCGATCTGGGCCTGGGCTGCGGGCTGCCTACGCAATTCGCAGGGATCAAATCGGGCGATACCGTGCTGGACCTCGGCTCCGGCGCAGGCAACGACTGCTTCGTGGCGCGGCATGAGACCGGCCCCGACGGCCGTGTGATCGGCGTGGATTTCACCCCGGAGATGATCGCCAAAGCGCGCGCGAATGCCGTGAAGATGGGTTTCGCCAACGTGGAGTTCCGCGAGGGCGATATCGAGCAACTGCCGCTGAGCGACGCCATGGTGGACGTGGTGGTGAGCAATTGCGTACTGAACTTGGTGCCGGACAAGAAGCAGGCGTTCAACGAGATTCTGCGCGTACTGAAGCCGGGCGGCCACTTCAGCATCAGCGACGTGGTGCTGCACGGCCATCTTCCCGAACAACTGCAACAAGCGGCAGAGATGTACGCGGGCTGCGTAAGCGGCGCCATGCAGGAGAGCGACTACTTGGGCCTCATCCACCAATTGGGCTTTGGTGACGTGACCGTGCAGAAGCGCAAAGCGATTACAGTTCCTGACGACATCCTGGCCAACTTCCTCAACGCCGATGAGCTCGCCGCGTTCAAAGCCAGCGGCACGGGCATCTATAGCATCACCGTTTCGGCCACGAAGCCCGCGGTGAAAGCGGCAAAGGAGGAGTTGAAGGCGGCTTGTTGCGGGAGCGGGAGCTCATGTTGCTGAAGGACCCGCGACCGGGCAATCCATTCATCGCATGGAACCACGCATCCTCGTGCTCTGCACCGGCAACAGCTGCCGCAGCCAGATGGCCGAAGGCTACCTCCGCCATTTCGCGAACGGGCGGTTCGAGGTATGCAGCGCGGGTGTGGAAGCGCACGGGTTGAACCCGCGCACCGTGGCTGTGATGCTCGAGGATGGCGTGGACATCTCCTCGCACACGTCCAAGACCTTGGAGGTGTTCGAAGGCCAGCGCTTCGACCTGGTGCTCACCGTGTGCGACAATGCCCGCGAACGCTGTCCGTGGTTCCCGGCCGGTACGAAGCAGCTGCACCACGACTTTCCCGATCCAGCACAAGTGCAGGGCAGCGAGGCCGACGTGATGGAAGCCTTCCGCCGGGTGCAGGACCTGATCAAGGCGTACTGCAGGGAATTGGCGAATGAACAGCAACGAAGATCTGCGGGCGATAGCGTACGTGGGACCCCGGGATAGCTTTGATCAATGTTGATCCCAACCCCGTGATGCGCAAATTCCTCTTCCTCATGCTCCTTGCCTTGGGCAGCGCCCCCGCCTCCGCCCAGGCCACACACACCTTCACCACGAACAACGGCGCCTTCCAACTGGACGGCCAGCCCTTCCAGATCATCGGCGCGGAACTCCACCCGGCGCGCATCCCGCGCGAATACTGGCGCCACCGCATCCAAATGGCCAAGGCCATGGGATGCAACACCATCAGCAGCTACGTTTTTTGGAACTACCTGGAACCGGTGGAAGGGCAGTTCGACTTCCGCACAGAGAACCGCGACATCGCCGCCTTCGTGCGCCTCTGCCAGGAAGAAGGGATGTGGGTGCTGCTGCGGCCCGGCCCGTACGTGTGCGCGGAATGGGACCTCGGTGGGCTGCCCCCGTGGCTGCTGGCGGATCCCGGCATCAAGCTGCGCTGCCTGGACCCGCACTACATGCAGGCCGTGAACGCCTATATCGCCGCGCTGGCCAAGGAGGTGGTGCCGTTGCAGGTGACGCACGGCGGGCCCATCCTCATGATGCAGGTGGAGAACGAGTACGGCAGCTATGGCAACGACCGCGGCTACATGGAGGCCCTGCGCGACCAATGGAAGCAGCACGGCATCGATGTGCCCTTCTACACCGCCGACGGGCCCTCGGACGCCATGCTGGAAGCGGGTTCATTGCCCGGTGCGGTGATCGGTCTGGACAGCGGAAGCGATGCGGACGACTTCAAGGTGGGTGCGAAACACGCCGATGGCATGCCCATCTTCAGCAGCGAGACCTATCCCGGCTGGCTCACCCACTGGGGCGAAAAGTGGCAGCGCCCCGATACCGCCGCGTTGGCCAAGCAGGTGCGCTTTCTCCTGGAGAACGGCCATAGCTGGTGCTTCTACGTGCTGCACGGCGGCACCAACTTCGGTTTCACCGCCGGTTCCAACGCCGGCTCGCCCACGCAGTTCCATCCCGACGTGACCAGTTACGATTACGATGCGCCGATCAACGAGCAGGGCCGGCCCACGGCCAAATACTTCATGCTGCGCAAGCTGATCGCCGCGCACAGCAAGGAAAAGCTGCCCGCGATCCCCAAGCCCATCCCCACCATCACCGTCCCGCCGATCGCCATGCAGCGCTTCACCGACCTGTGGCAACACCTGCCCGCGCCCGTGCATGCCGCGCAACCACTGCCTTTCGAGATGCTCGGCCAAAACCAGGGCCTGGTGCTCTACCGCACCACCCTCATCGGCCACAAGAGCGGCAAGCTCACCATCACCGAGCCGCACGATCTGGCGCTGGTGTATCTCAACGGCACCTTCATCGACACCGTGTTCCGCGATGGCGGCCACTGGACCGTGGACCTGCCGAAGACCGACGTGGCCAACCCCGTGCTGGACATCCTGGTGGAAGGCATGGGCCACATCAACTACGGACCCTACATCGTGGACCGCAAGGGCATCACCGACATGGTGCGCCTCAACGGCATGACGCTGATGGAATGGGACATGTACAAGTTGCCCTTCGATGCAACGTACATGCAGGGCATCACCCTTACGGGCACACCGCCCGCCACCACGTGCAACTTCTTCAAAGGCAGCTTCACCTTGAAGAAAACCGGCGACACCTTCCTCGACCTCAGCGGCTACGGCAAGGGCATGGCCTACATCAACGGCCATGCGCTGGGTCGCTACTGGAACATCGGCCCACAGCAGCGGCTTTACTGCCCAGCCTCTTGGCTGAAGGAGGGGACGAACGAACTGGTGGTGTTCGACCTCTTCGGCGGGAAGAGCGCGGACGTGCAGGGGTATGGGGGGATGGAATGAATCAGGACCGGAAAGTTCCTTTGAGAAGTCCGGTCTGCAAGGCACATTACCTTTGTTTCAAGACCAAAAGCCATGAAAGGCATCACCATTCTTGAAGACCGCGCCAACAAGAAGCGCTACCTGCAGATCGACCTTGCGGAGCTGGACAAGCGCCGCGAGCAGATCGAGGACATGCTGGACGGTCTGATCGCAGAGCAGCGCGCCGGCCAACCGACCATCTCATTGGAGCAGCTGGAGAAGAAACTGCACAAGCAAGGCAAGCTTTGAGCTACCAGGTACGCATCGCCCGTGATGCGGAGCGGGATATCGCCGCGCTCCATTCAGCGGTGGTTCCCCGGATCTTCAGAGCGATCAAGGCACTTGCCGCCGACCCGCGGCCCACCGGCTGCAAAAAACTGAAGGGCGCACATTCCGAATCCTGGCGGATCAGGGTCGGAGCATACCGGATCCTCTATATCATTGATGATGGCATCCGCATCGTGGAAGTACGGGAAGTGGGACATCGAAAGGATATATACCGGTGATGCCCGGCCGAGTACGACAAAGTGAACGTAATACCCTTTCGCAATATGGCTCCATCCGATCCCGCTTTGGCGGGACAGGTCCTACTTGCTCTTCCCGCAAGCGGGAAGCTGCGCATCTTTTGACGGCCCCTTATTGCGAAAGAGTATAAGCGGCCAATGGCAAGGGCCAGTCAGCTTCTGTTGCAATCGAACTGGCCCCCCTGCCTGAAGTGGATCCGAACAGGTACCCTGCTTGGCACATCTCCCGCAAACCCGGCAGTATGTTCCTTTGCTCCCTCCAACACCGCTGCCATGCCCAATAAAAAACCATCTGGCCCGAAGAAGAAGCCTTCCCCCGGAAAGAAAAGTGCCGCAACCAGGAAAAACGATCCGGGCGCCCGTGAGTCCAACTTGATCCGCGACTTGCACAAGCTGCTGGAAAAGCAGGATTTCAAAAACGAGGCGGAGATCAACGCCTTCCTGGAGAAGATGGCCGGCCAGCCCATCCCGCAATTTGAACCCGAGACTGGGGAGGACCAAGCGGAGGAACTGGTGGCCGAAGCCTATTCCCTGCCGCCCGATGAAGGACGCGTGCAGGTGGAGGAGGCATTGGAACTGGACCCGGACTGCATTGTAGCGTACGAGTACTTGGGCGCCATGGAGGAACATCCGGCCATCGCCATCGCCTTCTTCGACCGGGGCGTCACCTTAGGGGAACAACGCTTTTTCACGGACCCGAAGGATGCGGATCAATACACGGGCCGCTGTTGGGGTTTCCACGAAACACGCCCCTACATGCGCTGCCTCCAGAAAATGGCCGACTGTTATTACATGATGAACCAGTACCACCATGCCATCGGCATCTGGCAGCACATGTTGGAGCTGAACCCCATGGACAACCAGGGCGTCCGCTTTCCGCTGGGCGCCTTTTTGGCCAATATCGATGCCGGGGAATTCGCCAAACTGGACCAACAGTTCGAAATGGAGCCGAGCACATCCATGAAGTTCAACAGGGCGCTGGCCGCGTTTTGCACGCACGGCGCGGGTCCTGTGGCCAACAAACTGCTCCGCGACGCCATCGCCGCCAACCCGCATGTAGTGCCCCGGTTGCTGGCGGAAGATGCCCCGGAAATACTGCCGCCCATGTATATGCTTGGCTCTGCGGAAGAGGCTGCGATGTACACCTATCACGCGTGGGTGCCATGGATGGGAACCGAAGGTGCGCACGATTGGCTGAAAAAGGCGTGAACGAATTGGTGGTGCTCGACCTCTTCGGCGGGAAGAGCGCGGATGTGCAGGGCTATGGGGGGATGGAATAGGAAGCGGAACGTCATTTAACCTTGCCGGGCACCATCTCGTGTCCATCAGGTAGTGGTACTCCGGAACGGCCCGTGCTGCGGCCCGGATCCCAGTCACAAGAAACCCTACAGCTTCATCCGCAGCCGCTCCTCCTCCAGATCGATCAGGTACAGCTCGTGGCGGATCACCTCCTCGTCGATGTCCGGGTCGCGGTTGGCCTCCACCAAGTGTTGGCGCTGATGTTCCAGCAGATCAAAGACGAGTTGGCGCGTGTGCGCGCCCTTCGGCTCGAAGGAGCCTGCCGCCGCCTTGTTCTCCCAATGGGCGATGAGCAGGCGCAAGCCCTCGTGGCCCGGCAGCGCTTGGGCCTCCGCCTCCTTGAGGAAACCCAGTGTGTGCGCGTGCAATCCCCGGCGCACGCGCACCTGCATGCTTTCGCCGGGGTCGGCGTCCGGCACCGCCGTGTTCCATAGCTTGCTGCGGCGGATGAACACCGGTAGCGTGAGGCCCTGCACCACCAGCGTGAGCAGGATGGCCACGAAGGTGATGAAGAGGATGAGGCTGCGGTGCGGGAAGGCCGTGCCGTCCGCCAGGGTGACGGGGATGGCCAGCGCGGCGGCGAGCGACACCACGCCGCGCATGCCCGTCCAGCCCAGCAGCAGCGGCAGCAGCCAGCGTCGCGCACTGCTGCCTCCGCGCGGCGCCACGGACGGCCGGAAGACCAGCGTGGCCACCAGCGCGGCGTAGGAACTGATGATGCGCGCCGCGATCAGCACGGCCGTCACCAGCACGCCGTAGCCGATGGCCGTGCCCAGCGAGATCCCGTTGGCGCGGATGCCCTCCACGATCTCCGGCAGCTGCAGCCCGATCAGCAGGAACACGATGCCGTTGAGGATGAACACGAAGCTCTCCCACACGCTGTAGCCGCGCACCCGGCTGGTACTGTTCAGGAAAAGCAGCCTGCGGTTGGACAGGAACAGCCCGCCCGCCACCACGGCCAGCACGCCCGAGGCATGCAGCTCCTCCGCCGCCCAGTACATGAAGTAGGGTTCGATCAGCGTCATGGCGATGTTCGACGGCGCATCCATGGGCAGGCGTTTGTGCAGCAGCACGAAGAGCCAGCCGAGCAGCACACCGATGCCCGCGCCGCCGGCCACCATCCACAAAAAATCCAGCGCGGCCCCTTGCCAGATGAATTGCCCCGTGCCCACCGCCACCAGCGCGAAGCGGAAGATGATCAGCGACGACGCGTCGTTCAGCAGGCTCTCCCCTTCCAGGATCGCCTTGATGCTCCTGGGCACCTGCACGAACTTCATGATGGCCCCGGTGCTCACCGCATCGGGCGGGCTCACGATGCCGCCCAGCAGGAAGCCCAGCGCAATGGTGAAGCCCGGGATCAGCGCGTTGCTCACCACCGCCACGGAAAGCGCCGTGAAGAAGACCACCAGAAAAGCGAAGCTGCCCACGATGCGCCACCAACGCTTCAGCTCCTTGTACGAGATGCTCCACGCCGCTTCGAAGAGCAGCGGCGGCAAGAAGAGGAAGAAGATCAGCTCGGGATCCACCTGCACGCGCGGCAGGCCGGGCACGAAGCCCAGCACCAGCCCCGCCAGCACCAGCAGGATGGGATAGGCCACGCGCAGCTTGCCCGCCAGCAGCTCCAGCAGCACGATGGCGGCCACCATGGCCAGCAGGAAAGGGAGGATGGTGTGCATGGGAAACGGCACCGAATGTACGCGGCGGAGGATGCGGGTTTCACGCGCGGTGCTTGGCAAACACCTCCCGCTGAGCCATTCCAGGTACGCCGGCTTCGGGCCCGCCGCTTCGGCGGGAATGGCATTAAGCCGCCTATTACCCGGAATATGCAGTAGGATTTCTACTACGGCCCGAAATCGCTGCGGCAGCAAGCGCTTCGCTGGTTTTCCTTTCGTCAGAATAGCTTGGGCTATTCCTCCTCAATGAAACCCATGCTGCCATTGCGCTTTCGACCCTCGCAACGAATCCTACTGCATAATCCGGGTATTATCAAACTGGCCGTGCCGAGTGAAGGTCAAGCGATGCAAGTCTATGCCACGGATGTACCCAATTTGGTTACATTTGCGTATCTTCGCCTCGCCGCGGCGGGATTTCGCTTCGCTCAACATGCGGATCATCGCCAAGGAAACGCTGGAACGCTATGGGCGGAAGCATGCCTTGGCGTGGCAACCGCTAAGGGCATGGCATGATCTGGTGAAACAGGAAACATGGAACACGCCGGAGGACATCAAGCGAAGTTTCCCAAGCGTGTCTTTCGTAGGCGGGGATCGCTTGGTGTTCAACATCAAGGGCAACGCTTATCGCTTGGTGGCCCGTGTGCGGTACAAGAAACCCTCGACGAAACAGGGTGTGGTGGATGTGATCCGTGTAATGACCCACGCCGAGTACGACAAAGTGGACGTAACAACACTGCGCTATGAAGGTTAAGCCCATCCGCACCAAGAAAGAGCACAAAGAGGCACTGCTGCGGGTGCAGGAACTCTTCGACCTTGACCCCAAGGAAGACACTGCCCAGTCCGATGAACTGGAACTGTTGGCCATGGTGGTGGAGGAGTATGAGGACCTGCACCACCCCGTCCCCCCGCCCGACCCCATCGAAGCCATCAAATTCCGCATGGACCAGATGGGCCTCACCGACAAGGACCTGGACAAATTGCTCGGCTCGCGGCAACGCCGTAGCGAGATCTTCGCTGGCAAGCGTAAGCTGAGCTTGAGCATGATACGTACCCTGCACAAGCAATTGCACATCCCGGCAGAAACGCTGATCCGCGAGTACAAGGTGAAGGTGGCTTAGCCCGACTCAGACTTCCCGAACACCTCCCGCCGGTGCCATGCCAGGTACGCCGGCTTCGGGCCCGCCGCATCGGCGGGAATGGCCAACGGCTGGCCTTCGTAGGCATTGAAATGCTGGGCCATGGTGGGGTACGCATAGTGGTCCTTGATCGCTTTGGAGCAGACAAGCCGGAAGTGGGCATCGAAGGTGATCACACAAGATGTCGCAAATTGCGACATCCATTCCCGGAGGCTATGTTCAACCCGCCATGACCAAGCGAAGTGTGACCATTCCAGATGAAGCCGTCATCCGCCGGATCCACGTGATCCGTGGCCAGAAGGTGATGCTCGATCGCGACCTCGCTGAGCTCTATGGCGTTGAGACACGTCGGCTGAACGAACAAGTCCGAAGGAACATCGACCGGTTCCCCGAAGACTTCATGTTTGGAATGACCTCTAAGGAACTCGCTGATTGGAAGTCGCAATTTGCGACATCCAACCGGGAGGTCATGGGCTTGCGTAAGAGACCCTTGGTGTTCACCGAGCATGGCGTGCTCATGCTCAGCAGCGTGCTCAATAGCAAGACCGCTGTTGCCGTCAACATCCAGATCATCCGTGTATTCACCAAGATGCGCGCGATGCTGCTCACCCACAAGGATCTCTTGCTCGAACTCGAACGCATCCGCACCAAGACCGGCGAACACGACCGCAAGTTCCAAGTGATCTTCCGCTACCTGAAGCAGATGGAAAAGCGCGAGACCGATCGGGTGCTATTGGCCGAAGTCGCGAAGTCCAAGCCACGGACGCCGGTAGGCTTCAAGGTCGAGCGGAAGAAGTAGATCGGTGCTCAGAACTTCCCGAACACCTCCCGCCGGTGCCATTCCAGGTACGCCGGCTTCGGGCCCGCCGCCTCGGCGGGTATGGCCAACGGCTTGCCTTCGTAGGCTTTGAAGTGCTGGGCTACGGTGGCGTGGGTGAAGTGGTCCTTCAGCGCTTTGGAACAGATAAGGCGGAGGTCGGTATCGAAGGTGATGAGGCCAAGGTCGAATGCGCGGTCGTGGAGGGCGTTGAGGGCGATGCCGTTTTGGGGATCGAGGCGGTGTTCGGCGGCTTCGCTCCACGGGATGATGTGGGAGGCCACCAAGAGTTCGCGGATGGGCAGGCCCGTTACGGCACAACGGCCAGCGTAGGCGTTGAGGACGGCTTGGCGGAAGAAGCGTTGTCCACGGCGGACCTTTACAGAGGCGGTGCTTTCGGTGAGGCCTTCGGGATGGCTAGGAACGGCAATCCGTTCGGGTTGAACATCTACCTGACAATCTGCATTCCCAGTGATCAGCTCGGCCAAGAGCGCCTCACTTTCGGGCACCAACAGATCTTGATGCCCTTGAAACTCTTGCCACGTCTTCCGGTCCAAAGCGCTGGCACCACTGAGGCCACGAATACCCCGTGCCATTAACCGATCGTCCAAGGAGGCCAGGTTGCTCAACTTCATAGCCACGCTGCCTGGTGTTCGTCCCATCCGCGTAGCGATGTCGATCAGCATCGGGTTACCGTGATGGAACAAGCCGAACGGGATCTTCTCGTACAGGTTCAGGAGGATCAGGACTTCCTCTCGGGTCCATGGTTTGCGTGTGTTCTTCGCCGCCTGGTTGAACGGAATTGGCTCTGTCGTGGCGTTGCATGTTCCGCAAGGGTCCACTATCCCAACTGCAATTGCTTTGTATCCACGCACGAATGTCACGAGTTCATCGACCGTAGATGCGCAAACCTTGATGTCATTGTGCCCAGTGAATCCGTCTGCGGCAATAATGTCCGGTCGCGTGATGTGTGGGCAGGTTGCCCGGTGAATCATGGCGAATTGCGAATCCCGGCTACGCCGGGTATTAAGTACATAACCCTCCGGATTTTCCTTCAGCCACTTCAAGTAAGGTGCGTCTCCGTTGTCGAAAACAACATAGTTCATCGGTCTCTAGCTTTTCCGCACGAATATGCGTACCCTGGCCGAATGAACCACAACAAGGAATACGTCATCCGCCTCAATGGCCTCGACATTGGCCAGGTGATCGATGGGCTGGAAGTACGCGCCGATGCGTGGCGAATGACCGCCAACTACCTCAAAACCGGCGAAGCACCGGAGGGGTTTGTGATCGAGGAATGCGATGATACCGAGGAGGCTCGGAAACTCGAAGGGCACTACCGCCGCATCATTGGAACGTTGATGGAACAGATGGAAGGTCAACGCTGAGCGACCAGGCCGCGCAGAGGGCCAATGCCGG
>JAFDZY010000013.1 GCA_018266685.1 Bacteroidota bacterium | reverse complement strand
CAGGTGTTTGCCAAGGAGTTCGGCAACAGCGGCGAGCGCTTCAGCACCATCCTGCAACTGCCCAAGGACATCGCCAGCGGCGTGTACATGGTGAACATCACCGTGAACGGCAAGAAGACCGTGCAGCGGTTGAACATCATCCGGTAGCACAAGAACGATCTCTATGATTGGGGGCCCTCCGGAAACGGGGGGCCCTTGTCATTGTTGGGTTTCGCGAAGATGATATCGGAAGCCGACAAGCCTGTATGCCCGGTCCACAAGGTTCATGTGATTTGGGCCCATGGCCCAAATGCAAACTGCAATTGCCGGGATTCGCCTCCGTCCTTTCCCAGGACGATGAAATGCCTTCCGGCCGACTATTCAGATAAGGGATACTGTTGTGCCATGCCGGTTCGGCACCTTCAGGAAAGCTTCCTGGGCTTACAATCGTCCAAACTACCTGACCCCGCCGGGATCGCAGCGGAAACCTGGGAAAAGCCACCCTTCACATCCATTCTGCCCTGCCCAAAGGCCTACCGGATGCGCACATGGCAGATCGCCACCTGCGCGAGACAAGTGAAATTTCTCCAATTGCACAGCTCGTTGGCATCCGCCAAGGCACTACGCTCCATGGAAGGCACAAGCTTATCTGGTAGAGCTTGTTGGTTTACGTTTCGAGGCACGCCTCAATGCCCTATGTCCATCACTGAAAATGATCTGGGTGAAGGCCATCGTCCATTAATCGCGATACTGGACAAGGTCTTCACGCACCAACTCAACTTCGGCGATCCACAACTTTCTGTAAAAGCGCTTCTCGGCGGAAGGCCTCTCAATTGTGCTGAAGGGGCCTTGCCGGAATGCATACGGAGATTCAGATTGGGTCTCCGGGAAAGTTTACTTCAGGCAGGGCTTTACGGCTTAATGTGGCACCAGGCATTTCCCTTCGCCAAGCACAGTCGTTGCTCATCAAGCCACTTGTAACCCGCCATATAATACCATCGATGCATTCATCACCTTGCCCTTCCCGCCTTGCGGCGAATCCTTTGTCCGACAAAAAGCGTGCAATGGCATAAGCCGTACAAAAGTGGGTCTCCAATTGACGGGGAGAGCCTATGATTTTTACCCATCAGGTTCTTGCGCTGCTGTTCCGCCAAAAGCGAAGGGGCCGCCCCTGTTGGAACGGCCCCTCACACTTCAATTCTTTCTGCCTGGTTACTGCAGGAAGGTCACTTTGAATTCCACGCGGCGGTTCTTGGCGCGGCCTGCTGCGGTGGCGTTGTCCGCTACTGGCATGGTTTCACCATGCCCGAAGCTCTGCAGGCGCTTGTCGGCCACGCCCTTGCCGATCAAGTAGGTGCGCACGGCTGCGGCGCGGTCCTCGCTCAGCTTCTGGTTTTTGGCATCATCGCCTTGGTTGTCGGTGTACCCATGGATCTCCAAGTCGTAGCTGGGGTTCTCGTTCATCACTTGAACCACTTGGTCAAGGATGGGGTAGCTGGTTTTCTTGATCACGCTCTTGCCGGTTTCAAACTGGATGCCCGTGAGCGCCTTCTCAAACAACTTTTTGGTCTTTTCGGAAACCTCCGGGCAGCCGTTCATGCTGGCAACGCCTGCTACGGTGGGGCAACGGTCCAAGTTGTCGGGGATGCCGTCACCGTCCGTATCTGGGCAGCCGTTGAACTGGGCCGGACCCGCTTTGTCCGGGCAGGCATCTACATTGTCCGCGATGCCGTCACCGTCCTTGTCCGGGCAGCCTTGCAGGCTGGCCAAGCCGGCCACATCCGGGCAGCGGTCGTCCTTGTCGGGCACGCCATCGTGGTCGCGGTCTTCTTCAGGGTGGATCACCAAGCTGATGCCGTCAATGTAGTAGTAGGCACGCTGGTTGTCCGGCCCCTGGATCACCTTCTTGGTTTCGAAGCCCCCGTTGGGGAATGCACCTAGCACGAGGTATTTTTCCGTGCCTTCGGCCGTAAAGGTGCCCTTCACCTCGGTCCAGTTCTGCTTGTCGTCCACAATGGTGGTAATGGACACTTGGGGCTTTTCGGCAAGTTGGTGGAGGAAATTATACTTCAACTCCGTAGGAGAAAGGTAAGCACCGATGCCGCTCACGGCCCGATCGCTTCCGTTGGCAAGTTTCACACGGAATGACACATCATACTTCTGGCCTGCGGTAAGCGGACCTGCCAAGGCTGTTTCCAGGTACTCGGAGTACTTCTGGTACGCCGGTTTGAAGGGGTCTTCCTTTCCGCTGAGGAACCGCTTCCAATTCCGGACCTGGTCATCCTTGTAGGCCACAAAGCCCGCAAAATGCTCGCCTTCAAAGGCTGAAGCACCAGTGCCCATCAGTCCGTCCGGGATGCCCACCGTATTGTGCCTGGCATCTTTTGAATACAGGTCCACGCTTCCTGCATTGGCATTCATCCAGCCGGTTGCGTGGTCCAACTGGTTCCAAGTTTTCACTGGTTTCCCGATTTCCTCAAACCCTCCGTTTTTCACCAAGTTGGGTCCCGGGGCTTGGGCCATCAGACTGGCGGACAGGAGAGTGCCCGCGAAGATGGCAGTGAAATGATGTTCCATAATGCTCAAATTTTGGTTGTTCGGTTATTCACGGAGCGTTCAGGTTCAACTCCGTACTCGGCCGCAAAGGTATGCACGCAGATTAATTCTTCCCGCTGTCCGCAGGTACTTCCTGCAGGGAAATATGGTCGAGGTAGAAATAGGCGAACTGGTTGTCTGCACCTTCAATGATGCGCTTGGTCTCAAAAATGGCCGTGGGGAACGTACCGATCACCAAATACTGCTCGCCCCCATCGGCCTTGAAGGTGCCTTTGATCTCCACCCATTTACCACGTTCCTCCATGAGGTCGGACTCCACCACTTGGGGGCGTTCCTTCAAGAAACTCCGGTTGGGATAATCCAACTTCACGGGTGAAACGAATGCCCCGATCCCGGAGATGGCCCTGTCGCTGTTCTGGGCCAATGCCACGCTGAAGCTGAGCTCATAGGTGTGTCCTTCCTTCAATGGCGCGTTCAACCGCACCTGGGGGTACTCCGAGTAGCTGTTCCAGCCCGGCTTGAAGGGGTCCTGCGGGTCACCGTCATAATTGAAGCGCTGGTCATCCTTCCAGGAAAAGAAGCCGGCATAATGGTCGCCGTCCACCGGATCGATCTTCCCGTAAAAGTTATCCGGGATACCAACGGTCTTTGCTTTTGCCGTTTTGTCAAAGAGCTCGGCCAAGCCCAATGTCACCGTGTTCCAATCCTCAGCCCGGTCCAACTGGTCGAACGTGGTGGGCGGCTTGTTCACCAGTTCAAAATTCCCGTTGAACACAAGTTCCTTGTTCACAAAGGACTGCGCGTTGAGCGTAAAAGTTGAAATGCAGGCAAAGGCAACCGGTGTAAGGATTCCCCGAAGTTGAATGCCATTAACTCTTGCCTTTGTCATGTATGGATCAGGTTGCGCTGGTGATCGAGGTTCCTTGGGCCGGGCGGTATTGGCAAATACCATTCCAAGCCGTTCGCAAAGTACGCACATGCCCGGTTGGGTAGTTCTGATCGAAGCTGGTTGTTGTTACCAGCGCGGCATACAGGGCCAAGTACTTGAAGCAAAAAGCCGGTCGTAACCAACCGGGGCTTTGAACGGGAAACGGGACAGGCCCATGACAACCCATAATACATAGAACTGACAAAAGCAGCACCCTTGCTGCTTTCGTCCTGAGCGGGAAACGGGATTCGAACCCGCGACCCTCAGCTTGGGAAGCTGATGCTCTACCAACTGAGCTACTCCCGCTTGAGGCCGCGAATGTAATGAGCTGCGGGATTTCGGAAGATCTTCGGGTGAGAATGGGGTCCAACCGCAAATCCGGTTCATTGAAGCGGCTATATTTGCCGCCCGTTTCAACAGCGAAGCAACGCTTTGGAACGAGCTACGGGGTGTAGCTCAGCCCGGTTAGAGTGCTACGTTCGGGACGTAGAGGCCGGTGGTTCGAATCCACTCACCCCGACCAGGACCAAGCCCTTGCGACGAAGTCGCAGGGGCTTTTTGTTGAATTGCTGAGCCAAGCGGAGCTTGAGCGAAAGCAATTCAACAGAAAGCCCAGTGAGCGAAGCGAGCAGGGCTTGGGCATGAAGCTCCCCCCAACTTGGATGGCCCGCCTCGGCAATCCACTCACCCCGACCAGGGCCAAGCCCTTGCAACGGAGTTGCAGGGGCTTTTTCGTGGGATCACGAAGCCAAGCGCAGCTTGCGCGGGTGCAATCCATGAAAAGAGCCTGCGGGCAAAGCGGGGCAAGCCTCTCCCTGCTACTTCCCCCCATTTGGAAAGCCCGTTGTTGATTGAAGCCGAAGCGGGCATTCCACCCACTCCAACAGGAAAAAAGTGTGAATCTGCCGGTGGCGTAGCAGGAGCCGCCGTTCCCCGGTCCGTACCACCGGGCAGGCATCCCTTTGGGCACCTCAAGCGTCTTGTAGTTGAACACCATGTCACGCTCCTACAAAATAGCCCTCATCCTGAAAAGCCGGAACAGCCTGCCGGTGTATGAGGACCTTTCCCGGCTGAGCGATGCGGAGCTTGATGCGCAAGTGCGGAGCATGGTACGCCGCATGCGCACCAATGAAAGCAACGTGATCGCCCGGCTGGTGCTGCGCCGCCCCACGTTCAGCCTGAACTGAACGGTGTTGGCAGCGGGGCGCAAGGCAGATCCGTTTGATGACGGGCGGAATTCTATATTCGCCGCACCAAACAAAGCGAACCATGTCGGCGCACGAGAACGAAGGTCATTTCCCGGAGGAATCGGAACAGAATGAGATCGGAGGCCCGGTGGTTGTTGCGCTGATGATCTTGGGCATGGTGGTCCTGATCATCTGGGCCAGTTGCTGAGGAGCACTAATTCTCGCTCCGTTCCAGGTATTCATCCCTGCGCACCAGCGCATACCAATCGCCACTGAGCTCCAGGTAGCCGTGTTCAAAGCAGAACACGTACACATTGCCCACCTTGGTGCGGTAAATGTTGGTGTGGTACATGAAATTGTAGCCGCGTTCCACCAACTTGTCCCTGTGCACCTTGGCCTTTCCGCCAGGGTTCAGTTCGCTTAGGATCCGTCTGTTGCGCTTCAAGGTGTTCACCACGTTGCGCACGTAATTGATGGGCGCATTGTTCGTACGGTAGTGGAAAAGATTGCGGCAAGCATCTGAACAAAATTTCTTGTCGGTACGTCCCTGGATGGGTTCCCCGCATTCCAGGCAAGCTTTTTTCCCTGTGGAAGTTTCGGCCAGCATGTTGCCGAATGTAATGGGAATTCACGAAAAAGCCCCCTTCGCGGGCGAAGGGGGCTTCAATTGCAGGGACGGAGCGGCTTATTCAGCGGCAGCACCGGCATCCTTGGGGGCGGATGCCGCATGCTTCATGTCGGCATGCTTGGCGAAACGCTTCTTGAACTTGTCCACGCGGCCGGCGGTGTCGATGAGCATCATCTTGCCGGTGTAGAACGGGTGCGAGGAACTGCTGATGTCCAGCTTCACCAGCGGGTACTCATTGCCGTCCTCCCACTTCATCTTGTCCTTCGTGTTCGCACAGCTTTTGCCCAGGAACACGTCGTCATTGCTCATGTCCTTGAAGATCACGGTGCGGTAGTTCTCGGGATGGATGCCTTTTTTCATGGTCGCTCTGCTTTGCCGTGGGTGCACATGCTCCCCAACGGGGGCGCAAATGTAATGAAAAACCGGTTTCCCAGGCTACATTTTACAAACCGGCCCAAAGTGCCCGCAGGGCAATGATCGACGCTCAGATCCCGTAATTGCCCGGAATCCCATCTTTGCACGCTTTGAAATACTTCCGCCCCACCCTGCTGCTTGTTATCCTCGCCGCCGGCCTGTTCGGCTGCCGCAAGGACCAGCTCTTTACGAATTCCACCGGTGCCAAGCTGGAGCTTTCGCAGGATTCCATCCTGTTCGACACGGTGTTCACCACCGTGGGCACAGTAACGCGCCGCTTCACGGTGCACAACCCCAATAGCGAAGGGGTGCGGACGGACATTGCCTTGGAGGGCGGCACCCCATCCCCCTACCGGATCAATGTGGACGGAAGCCCGGGCGTGAGCTTCAGCGGCGTGGAAATCCCGGCGGGCGACAGCATCTACATCTTCGTGGAAGCCACCATAGACGGGAGCAATGCCAACAACCCGTTCATCGTGGAAGACCACATCCTGTTCAACACCAACGGGAACAACCAACAGGTGATCCTGCAGGCTTGGGGCCAGAACGCCCATTTTTTCCGGCCTGACCAGCACGTGCAGGGTTTTCCGGCCTTCAGCTACATCGCCGGCGGCTATGACTCGCTGGGCGCCCAGATCTGCGAAACGGTGCATTGGACCAATGACAAGCCTTACGTGATCATGGGCTATGCGGTGGTGGACAGCTGCTGCACCTTGATCATCGACCCCGGCGTCCGTGTGTACTTCCACGGCGGCGGCGGCTTATGGGTATACCGGGGCGGCAATCTCCAGGCAAACGGCACCGCCGATAACAAGATCACCTTCCAGGGGGACCGGCTGGAAGCGATGTACGCCGACCTGCCAGGACAGTGGGACCGCATCTGGATCAACGACGGACCCGCAGACAACAAGTTGACCCACGTGGACATCAAGAACGCCTTGATCGGCCTGCAGCCACAGAGCTGGATCGGCACTTCCGGGCAGCCCACCAGTGCAAACTGGCTGAATCTGAACAGCGTGAGCATCCGCAACTGCTCGGCGGCGGGGATCCTCTCGGAAAATTACCGGATCAGGAGCACCAACCTGCTGGTGGCGGACTGCGGACAGTATTGCGTGGCCCTTACCGGCGGCGGCCAGTACAATTTCAATTACTGCACCATTGCCAACTACTGGGCATATGATGTGCGGCAGGACCCGGCCTTTATCATGACCAACACCTTCACCGACATCAGCGGGGCCACGCAGGTGCGGAACATTGAGGCGAGCCAATTCCGCAACGGCATCATTTACGGCAACAACACCAACGAATTCCAACTTGCGTTTGACAACCAGGCCTCCCCGGATTTCCTGTTCAGCAACTTCCTCTTCCGCACGGACCAGAGCACCAGCGACGGGGCCCACTTTGCCACCGAATCCATTTACCGGAACCAGGAGCCCGGCTTTGCCGACCCCAACAACGGGGACTTTCATCTTCCATTCCATACGCCGCCGGTATTTGCCGTGGGAAGGGGCATCGCCACGCCGGAGGATGACACCTCCCTGTTCGATCTGGACGGGGTGTTCCGCCTGAGCCCCGACCTGGGTTGCTACGAAGGGAATCCGGAGTAAAGCACTGATTACGCCAGTTCCAGCAGGAACTGCATGGTGTCCACGTTGTCGGCGTACTCACCCGGGCCGGGGCATTGTGCGGTGCCGAACGGCAGGTGGCCGTGGCCCACAATGCACTGCAACTCGTCTTTCATGGCGTCCAGTTTGGCTTCCAGTTCACCCCGGTCCACGTAGCGCTCGTACAGCAGCGCGGCCACGGGGCTGTTCACCCTGTCATCCTCTTTCATCAGCAGGAACCCGTTCTCCGTGATGGGCACACGGTCCATCAACCAAACAGCCTTGTTGTAATCGTAGTTGTTGGCGTACTTGTGGTGGTTGATGATGTCCTTCCAGCGGAAGAACGCGCCGAACAAGCGGTCCAGGCTGAACTCCTGCGGAATGAAGACCTTGCCCACGTTGCGGCAGCCCAGGCCAAAATAGCGGAACACATCCTCCCCCAACGCATCCAGTTCGGCATCGCTTTCGGTGCCGTCCAGCAGCGCCACGCTGCAACGCCCTTTGCGCACGATCCGGGGCACGTTGCCGAAATAGTGCTCAAAATACCGGGCGGTGTTGTTGCTGCCCGTGGCGATCAAGGCATCCATCGCGCCCAACTTGCCCGGCACCAGTTCCGCTTTCGCGGCAAGCTCCGGGGCGAAGCAGGACAACATGGCCAAGAGTGCCGTCATCAGTCCGGCATCGTCGGAAGCTGGCTTCACCTTGGCACTGTGGCCGCAAAGCAGGACACAGAACAGGTCATGAAAACCAACGAAGGGGACATTGCCTGCCATGATGATGCCGATGGCCCGCACTTCACGCTCCACTTCCAACCTCGGATATGCAGCGAGCCACTGCTCCATTATTGAAGCGTCCAGCATGGCGGCGAGACCTTGCAGGGCATGGCGAACCTCCGGCTCCGTGAACCATCCGTTGCGGACATGCGCCTGTTTCAAGGCTTCATCAAAGGCCGCGTACTCCTGCTGCGTCAGGCCGCAGGCATGGTCGGGCCAAGGCTGCAACCGCGCAAATTGGCCCAGGAGAAGGCCCAATTGGACAAATGCGGCTTTGCGTGCAGCCAAGCCGGTTGAAGCAGGTCCGGTCATGGGATGTATCGGGGCTTTCTACTTTTGTGGTGTCGCGCACATGCATTCCGTGCCTGCGGAAACATGGACGGGCGGTAAAATTACCAGTGTTATCATGGCCATCATCATCACGGACGAATGCATCAACTGCGGGGCCTGCGAGCCGGAATGCCCCAACAACGCCATCTACGAGGGTGGTGCCGAGTGGAGACTGAGCGACGGCACCAGCCTTCACAGCATGCAGACCATGCCCACGGGAAACACCTACGACGCGGACAATGCCATGCCTCCGGTGGCCATGGACATTTACTACATCGTGCCGGACAAATGCACGGAATGCACCGGCTTCCACGATGAGCCGCAGTGCGCCGCCGTATGCCCGGTGGATTGCTGCGTGGACGACCCCGACCACCGCGAAACCAAGGAAGAGCTGCTGGCCAAAAAGGAGTTCATGCACCTGTAGGCCGAAGTCCTTGTCAACAAGCCGCACGGGATAGTTTCCAAACCGGGCGCAACACGCTGGACCCGCGCCGCCGCAACTTGCGGTTCATGGCAAATGCCAAGGTCACCATCGGGCGTTTGGAACGCATCGCACTTCCCAAGCTTGGCGTGGAGCGCGTGGTGGCGAAAATGGATACCGGCGCCTACCGCAGCGCGCTGCATTACCAAAAGCTGGCGCTGCGCATTGCGGAAGGGCGCGAGGAGCTTGTGGTAACCTTCGCCATGGGGCGGAAGCGCACCACGGTGGTCTTTAAAAAATTCAGTACGGTAACGGTGAAGAGCAGCACAGGCCAGCGCACGGAACGCTTCCTGGTCAGTTCGCCCGTGCACCTGAACGGCTTCACGGTGCGCACGCAATTCACCCTGTTCGACCGGAGCGACATGAAATACCACGTATTGCTGGGCCGCAAATTCCTGCGCGGGCGTTTTGTGGTGGACGTATCGCGTAAGCACATGTTGGGATAGATGGCCACCCCGAAGTTTGCCGCGTTGAAACTAAGCGTGCATGCCGCGTGCCTGGCCCAGGTAAAACAACGGATCACCCGTGCCCGGGCAGGGCTGGAACAGGCGCGTGAAGCTGGGGCTGAGGAGTCGAAGAGCAGTGCCGGTGACAAGCACGAAACCGCGCGGGCCATGGCACACTTGGAGCTGGAAAAGCAATTGGCCGTGGTAAACAACCTCTTGGAAATGGAGGCTGCGCTGGACCGGATCGATCCTGTTGTGAAAATGCATTTGATCGCGCCCGGCGCCCTGGTCGGCACCGACCAAGGCATCTACTACATAGCTGCAGCACTGGGCAGCGTGGAGGCCGGGGATCACAAGGTCCAAGTGGTCTCCGTGCACGCCCCCTTGATCGCGGCCATGAAAGACCTAACTGCAGGCGAAGCCGTAGTTTTCCGTGGAACGCGTTTCCAGGTGTTGCAGATCGCTTGACCCAGCTCGGGGTACGCAGTTTGAAAGAGGGTACCATTGCCCATGTGTCCGCTGCGCGTGCACAGCAGTTTGTTGCCCGTCCATACCCGTACCCCGCCAAATACTTCCGGCGCGGCCATACATTCACCGTGGCAAAACACTGGAACATGGCGGGGCAAGCATTGCGTGAACTTGAGCTATTTGGCCCGCAGTACGTGGCTTCCATCGCAACGCCCATAGGTAAGCTGTGGGTGGAAAGCGACGGGGAACGCATTGTGCGGGCCACCTTCAACAATCCGGGCCGCGGGCGCCACGGCAAAGCACCAAAGGTGCTCACGGAAGCGGTACTGCAACTGCGCGCCTACTTCGCGGGGCGACGCAAGAAATTCGATCTGCCGCTGTACCAGGTGGGCAGTCCGTACCGCAGGAAAGTGTGGCAGCAACTGGGCCAAGTGCCCTACGGCAACATAGCTGCCTACGCACAATTGGCTGCGAAAGCTGGAGGTTCGGCAAGGTCCGTGGGGGCGGCGTGTGCCGTCAATCCCTTGTTGATCCTGGTGCCCTGCCACCGTGCAGTGGGTTCTGATGGCCTGTTGGTAGGCTATGCAGGCGGATTATGGCGGAAGAAGTGGCTGTTGCAGCATGAAGGAATCCTGCAGAAGGAGCTTTATTGACCAGCATCCGGCGCAAGGACAGATAATACGGAAAGGAAAATGTTTGCACGTAAACAAATTGTACATTTGTGGTGTAAACCATGAACGCGATGGACGCCAAGATCACCCTGAGCTTTGATGCCAACGTCATCAGCAAGGCAAAACAATTTGCCGATGCCAACAACATCAGCCTTTCGCGCCTCACGGAGTTCCTCCTCAGCAAGGTGGGCAACGCCACCTACCGCAGCTTGGACGAGCTTCCAGTCTCTGATTGGGTCAGCGCGGTAAGCGATGGCGAAGTACAATACGTGCGCAAGAACAGCCGCAAGGGCGTTCGGAAGGACTACTTGGAAAGCCGCCGCTGATGCAGCGCATATTCCTGGACGCCAACATCCTGGTGAGCGTGCTGTGCAATGAATATCCGCGGTACAGCTGGTGTGCCCGTGTGTTGAGCCTGTGTGACGACAGGCGGTTCGATGTGTTCACCTCACCGCTGTGCATGGCCATCGGAGCGCATTTCTCCAAGAAAAAGAACGGGCTGCGCCCCTCCTTGAGGAAAATGGCGCTTTTGTCGGAAAAGTTGAAGATGACCGATGTGGGGCAGGAAGCCGTAAGACGGACCGTGGCCAACAAAAAGATACTGGACTTTGAGGACGGCCTTGAGTACTACTCGGCCGAACTTGCAGGGTGCACCTGCATTGTAACTTACGATCGGAACGACTTCCATTTCGGGGAGCTCGAAGTGCTGAACGCGGAAGATTACTTGGCAAAGTATGTATTGCCATTGCACCGCAAGGGAAGCAGGAAGTAGCGCCGGACCTCCCCTATTCCAGTTCCCACGGCTTGCCCGTGCGGAACACCGTGCCCTTGAACAAGGCCACCACGGTACCATCCTGGTTGGCAACGGACACATGGTACACGCCGATGCGTGAACCCAGGCTTACTTCCTCAGCCTTGGCAGTAAGCATATCTCCGCTGTGCACGGGTTTTACGTGCGAGATGGAAGTTTCGATGGAAACCGCATGAATGCCGTGTGAATTGGAAGCAAAGGCCAAGGCACTGTCGGCGGCGCAGTAGGCAATGCCTCCATGGGTGATCCGGAAGCCATTGTTCATTTCCGGGCGCACCGTCATCCGCAGCACGCACGCGCCGGGCAACACCTCCAACACTTCAATGCCCAGCCATTGGCTGAATGCATCCTGCTCCATCATGCGGGCCACTACGCGGCGGGCCGTTTCAGTTGCTTCCATCCGCACGAAAGTAACGGTGGCTGGGCGGTAAGGCCGGTTTCGACGCAACAGCGACATTTGCCCCCATGAACCAGGCTTACCTTGTCGATGGCATTCGCAGCCCCATCGGCTCCTTTTGCGGAGCGTTGTCCAACATGCGCGCGGATGACTTGGCCGCGCATGTGATCCAAGCCTTGGTGGCACGGCATCCGGACCTGGACACCGCCGCCATTGACGACGTGATCTTTGGTTGTGCCAACCAGGCCGGCGAGGACAATCGGAACGTTGCGCGCATGGCGTTGCTGCTTGCAGGCCTGCCTGCATCAGTGCCCGGCGAAACGGTGAACCGCCTCTGTGCTTCCGGCATGAGCGCCACCGTGCAAGCTGGCCGTGCCATTGCTGCCGGGCACGGCGACCTGTTCATCGCCGGCGGCATGGAACACATGACGCGCGGCCCTTGGGTGATGAGCAAGACCAGCACGCCGTATGGCCGTGATGCCCAGCTCTACGACAGCAGCTTCGGCTGGCGCTTTGTGAACCCGGCAATGCAGGAACGGTACGGAATTGACGCCATGGGCGAAACGGCGGAAAACCTGCTTGAAACCCGCTCCATCACACGGGAAGACCAGGACCGCTTTGCACTGTGGAGCCAGCAAAAAGCCGCAACCGCACAGGCATCCGGTCGCTTGGCTGAGGAAATAGCCCCGGTCGTGATCCCCAAGCGCAAAGGCGATCCAATGGTAGTGGACCGTGACGAATTTGTGAAGCCCAACACCACCCTTGAAGTGTTGGCAGGCCTGAAACCTGCGTTCCGCAAGGGAGGCAGCGTTACTGCCGGCAATTCCAGCGGGCTGAACGACGGGGCCGCTGCCTTGCTCGTGGCCAGTGAAGCGGGTATCAAGGCACATGGATTGAACCCCTTGGCGCGCATCATCAGCAGCGGCGTGGCGGGCGTGGAGCCGCGCATCATGGGCATCGGGCCCGTGCAAGCCACTGCCTTGGCCCTGAAACGTGCAGGGCTTACGCTGGAACAAATGGACATCATTGAGCTGAACGAAGCCTTCGCAGCACAGGCGCTTGCTTGCACACGCACATGGGGCATTGCCGATAATGACCCCAGGCTAAACCCGAATGGAGGGGCCATTGCATTGGGCCATCCACTGGGCATGAGCGGGGCCCGCCTGCTGCACACGGCGGCGCTTCAGCTTCAGCAAACCGGTAAACGGTATGCTTTATGCACCATGTGCATCGGCGTAGGCCAAGGCTATGCCACTATTATTGAACGGGCATAAGTCCCCCAGGCCTTACCTTCACATTCCCAAATTCGCTCCGATCCAGCATGACCCAACTGATCAGACCGTCGATCACAGTCGTTCTTTCCGCAATGTTCCTGGCCCTGCACGCGCAGGACAACAGCATCAAAGTAAAGGTCAAGGCCGACCTGGCCGCTCCCCCGGACCGCGAGGTCGGTGTGGCCAAAACGGTCTATGGCGATGAAGGCAGTTTCGTGGCGCTGAAAACGCTGGGCGGCAAGACCGTACTGGGCGGCCTCACCGATCCTGACCTGGGATGGCAGCTCTACGTGATCGGATCGGAAAAGATGAACGAGATCAAGCACGACAAGCCCAAGTTCGTGTGGGGCATCGGGCCGGTGTCGTTTGAAACGATCGAGACCTTCAACAAGCAGTTCCATGTGATCCTCAGCAAGCCGGACCCCGAGCACGGGCAATTGCTCCTTTTGGACCAAATGCTCAGCCCGCGCAGCCTTACGGGCCGTGCGGCGGCAATGCTAACCACCATTCCGTTCGACCGCTTTGGCAAGGGTGCCGATTACTTCAAACCAGGCATGACCGTGGGCTTCGCCACCACCTTGTCGAATGACGGCAAACACATGTGGATCGGCCTTAGCCCCGCCACCACCACGCGCAGTGCGGGTTGCCCCATTTTGGGCGTGCTGGTGGACGGAAACATGAAGCCTGTTTGGACCAACGTGCTTGCGGTTCCGCCCGGCAATGTGCGCACGGACATCATCAGCACCACGGTGGACAAAACCGGCGCTGTTTGGTACCTGATCAAGAACGTAACCAACGCAGCGCCCAAGACCAAGGAAGAACTTGGTTACAACTACAGCCTTTACCGGTTGGACAGCCTTGGGCAAAAGGCCTGGCAACTGGACCTGGGCAAAAAGGACTTCATCCAGGAAGCAGCATTCACCTTCATGCCCAGCGGCCAACTGGCATGCGCCGGGATCTACTCCAACAACGAAGCCAACAGGAATGAATCGATCGGGATCTTCAAGACCACGTTGGACACGGCCACGGGCAAATGGGCCGTTGCCGAGCGCACGCCATACGACATGCAGTTGGTGAAAAAGGTGCAACGGCTACAAACGAACATGCACCTGGAGCAGATCTGGCCAATGAAGGACGGAGGGCTCTACGTGGTAACAAACCGCTCCGGCATGGAAACGCACCAAGTGAGCGACCTGAGCGGCAAGAAGATCGACAAGACCGAGTGGGTGAACGGGGCATTCCACATCATGGAGCTGGGCCCCACCGGCGAGAAGAAATGGTACACCCAGGTGCCCCGGGAAATGAGCTTCACCAATGACGGCCCGGGCAAAGCATTTTCAATTGCCTATTCGGACGTGCTTTACGTCTTCTTCAACGATGCGGCAGCGAACACGGAACTGCGAAAGAAGAAGCAACCCGTTGACCCTGTGGACAAACCCAAGGATGCATTGATGCTCGAGTTCAAGGGCGATGGCGGGTACAAAGAGAAAGTGGTGCTTCAGGAAGGATACAAGCAGGGATATTTTGACGCTGACCATCTTTGGCCCATGAACAACGGCCTATACGGCACGGTAGGCGCACCCGACTTCCGCAAGGACCGCACCTTCCCGGTACTAATTGAACTAGGCAGCGCTGCCCGCCGGTAAACACGATCTCCACAGCTCCATACGCCATGCAAATCCCTGAACAGATCAATCTCTACATCGCCGGCCACCCGGAATGGCAACGCAAGCTCATGGTGCGCATCCGGCAGCTTGTGCATGCGGCAAGCGAGGATGTGCAGGAGGCGTGGAGGGGGCAAGCCCCCCACTTCGACCTTGCATCCACGGCCATGGTCAACATTTCAGCATCCAAGACCTCGGTGAGCATCCACTTTCCCCATGGTGCCCACTTCAAGCCGACCAAGCTCGCGTACGAACCTGCGGCGGAAGACAAGCCGGGCCGGACCATCAAATTCCATGAAGGGGACGCGATCCCGGAGGCTGCTTTCAGTGCACTCCTGCACAAGGCCGCCGCATACAGCTTGAAGCTCGACGAGGAAGAAGGGGAAGGAAGCGGGAGCCGGGAACATTCGGAACTTGAAGCCATCCTGCGGAAAGACCCAAGTGCATGGGTGAACTGGAGCGCATTCGGAAAAACGGAGCGTCGTGAATATTCGGAATGGGTGGCTGACGGCAGAAAAGAAGAAACCCGCAAGCGGAGAATTGCACAAGCCCTGGAACAGATCCGGGAAGGCTTGACCCGCGATGAAGCCGCACACCGGGTAAAGGGGGCGTGAACCGGGCAGCGGCCCGGCCTGCAAAATGGACATCCGCACGGAGCACCTCACCAAGCGCTTCGGTCAACAATTTGCCGTTGATGATGTGGGCTTCTCGGTGCGGGCCGGTGAAGTAGTGGGCTTTCTGGGGCCAAACGGAGCCGGTAAGACCACAACGATGCGCATGATCTGCGGCCTCACCGCGCCAGACCACGGCCAGGTATGGCTTGGGGGTGAACTGATGGAACCCCGTTCCGTGCAATGGCGGCGCAACATCGGCTATTTGCCGGAGGCCGATCCGCTGTATGAAGACATGCCGGTGCTCGACTTCCTCCGTTTCGGTGCGCGGTTGCAGGGCGTTCCGGCCGGGCTGATCGACAAGCGCATAGCCTGGTTGGTGGACGTTTGCGGGCTGGGGAGCGAAAAGCACAAGCGCACCGGGGAGCTGAGCCGGGGCTACCGCCAACGCACCGGCCTCGCATTTACGCTGGTGCACGACCCGGCGGTGTTGATCTTGGACGAGCCCACCACCGGTCTGGACCCCAACCAGATCGTGGAAATCCGCGCGTTGATCAAGGAACTTGGCAAGACAAAGACGGTGGTGTTCAGCACCCACATCCTTTCCGAGGCGGAAGCGGTTTGCGACAGGATGTTGATCATCAACAAAGGCAAATTGGTAGCAGAAGGAACGCCCGAACAGCTGCGGGGCAAAGGGCTTGGCGGGTTGATATATGCCGTGCGCATCTCCGGTGCCCAGCCCGATGAAATCATGGCCGCACTGGAAATGCTTCCCCATGTCACATCTGTTGTCCGCGGCCCTGCGGAAGGCAGCTTTGAAGTGCACATGGGCAGCCCGGGCGCGGAGTCCATTTCAGCCGCCTGCTCCGCGCATGGTTGGGCCATCGGCGAGCTTCGCACGGTGGAACACCGGCTGGAGGACGTGTTCCGTGACGCCACCCTGAACTGATCGAACATGCGTGCCGCCAGCCTCATTGCGCGCAAGGAGCTTGCCTCCTTTTTCGATTCACCGATGGCCTACCTCGTCATCGTGGCATTCCTTGGAACCACGGGCTTCTTCACGTGGTGGTTCGGCACGGACATCTTCATGCGGGGAATTGCCGACCTGAGCACGTTTTTCAATGTGGCCAATTGGTCGCTTTTCGTCCTGATCCCCGCGATCACCATGCGTACCATTGCGGAGGAGCGGAAAACGGGGACCTTGGACCTCCTGCTCACCCGTGCGGTTTCACCGCAACAGGTGGTGAACGGGAAATTCCTGGCTTGCCTGGCCTTGATCTTCCTCACCCTGCT
>JAFDZY010000139.1 GCA_018266685.1 Bacteroidota bacterium | reverse complement strand
GATCGCCTACATCCAGTTCATCAGCATGCTGTACCGGCCCATGCGCCAATTGGCCGACCGCTTCAACACCTTGCAGATGGGCATGGTGGGCAGTGAGCGCGTTTTCGGCGTGCTGGATACGGATGCCGCGATCGATGATCATGGCACGCTGGGTACGGGGCACGTGAAGGGAGACATTGCCTTCGAGGATGTCCGCTTTGCGTACATCGAAGGAGAGGACGTGCTGAAGGGCATCACCTTTAAGGCGCGCGCCGGGCAAATGATTGCGCTGGTGGGCGCCACCGGCAGCGGAAAGAGCAGCATCGTGAACGTACTGAGCCGCGCCTACGAGTACCAGCATGGCCGCGTGCTGTTGGACGGCACCGACATCCGTGACTACCGCGTGGCCGACCTGCGAAAGAGCGTTTCCGTGGTGCTGCAGGACGTCTTCCTGTTCAGCGATACGGTGCACAACAACATCACCCTGAAGGATGAAGCCATCACGCGGGAGGATGTGGTGGAAGCCGCCAAGGCCGTAGGTGCGCACGACTTCATCATGCAATTGCCCCAGGGCTACGACACGGACGTGCGGGAGCGTGGCGCGGTGCTCAGCACCGGCCAGCGCCAGTTGCTCGCCTTTATGCGCGCTTACGTGAACCAGCCCAAGGTGCTGGTGCTGGACGAGGCCACCAGCAGCGTGGACAGCATCAGCGAGCAGTTGATCCAAGCGGCCACGGAGAAGATCACCAAGGGCCGCACCAGCATTGTGATCGCACACCGCCTCAGCACGGTGCAAAAGGCCGACAAGATCCTGGTGATCGGCAACGGCCACATCATTGAGCAGGGTACGCACCAGGAACTGCTCGCCATGGACGGGGCCTACCGGAAGCTCTACGAACTCCAGTTCGCAGAGTGATCCCATTGGCGGATGATGCGTATGATCCTCCCGTGGCCGCTTCCATGCCAAGGAGGAAGGTGCCAGGGCGTTCAACGTGAAGCGACGATCACTCCGAATGACCGTGCATTTGCCAGGTCACTCTTTCAGGAAGCGTAAGTGGTAAACGGCTTCATCAGTTGTTCTCACCCGTACAATGTATTGTCCCGCCGGAAGGGACGCTACACGAATGGTTCGTCCAGTGCTCACCACCGCAGTTTGGCGTCCGAGACTGCTCACCACGGTGGCATCCACGATAGCAGCATCGGCAGGCAGATCAAGGTGGAGCACGTCCTGGGCGGGATTTGGCCATGCCTTGGCCTTGGCCTCATTTACATGGTGGTGTGCCAAGCCTGTGGTCAAGGCACCCAGGTCGCCATTGTTGAAGATCCGTGCAGCAAGTATTCTGTTGTTGAAGGTTTGCCACACGCTGAGGATGCCGCCTTCACCGTCAGCCAATTGGAACTGACGGGAGTAGGCCGGATTGTTGGCAGGGGTGCAGAAGGCAGTTGGGGCGGGCCACGCCGGTGATCCGTCCAAGTTCATGCGCATGGCAGAATAGCCGTCCAGGTTGCCATCCATGGTCGCAATGACGGTATTGCCCGTGGAGTTGATGAGGCCGGAAGTAGGGATGTAGGTGTTGATCTGCATCACGGGCACGCCATCCGGGTCCAATTGGGGAATGCCTGAGGCATTGAAGACCTGCATGTAGAGGTCCTGGTAGCTGGCCGGAGGGCGGTTGTCCGTCCATACGATCACGGTTTGCGCACCCTTGCGGGTTAGTTTGGGGTTGTCTTGTGAGCTGTTGAAGGCGCACACCTCTATTGGCGAAGGGGTGAATACCTGGTTGCCTGTAGTGTCTACTTGAACGAGCTGGAGATGGTTGCCGCCGGCATAAGCCATGAGCAGGGAGTTGGCTGCCCCAACGATGGTCTGGTGGCTTCCTGAAAAACCAGGCCCGCCAGCATTCAATAGCACATTGCTTCCCCACGCCGGGGCGCCAGTTCCATTTATGCGCATGCCATGGTAGCCTGCACCCAGGCCATTGCCGTCACGCCAGTACACCATGGCACCGTCCGCCCCATCGGGTTGCAGGCCGAAGGGCCCGTACGATGCCCAGGGGATGGCAAAGCCCTCCGGAGTCCACAGCAGATCGCCGGCAAGGTTGACGCGCGCTACGTTCACTCCATTGCTTCCACCGTAATAGGTGTCGTACCAACCAATGATGGCACCGTCACTGGTGGATGTCATGGTCAGTTCGCCCAAACCCAGTACCGGCGCTCCAGCCTTCGTGATGTATACGGCGCTGCTCCACAGGGGAAGGCAGTCCGGCGAAAGCAGCAGGGCTTTCAGGGTGTCCTGGAATAGAGCCGGGCGCCCCATGAAGGCGAGGATGAAGTTGCCGTTGCCCATGCGGGCAATGGCGAACTCGGTGATGTCGCAACTGTCCATGCCGTGAACCAGTGCGCCACCCGGTGCCCAAAGCGCCATGCCGGTGCTGTCCAAGTGTTGGCCGTACACCTCATGGTGCGTGCCGTCGCCGCGTTTGTCGCGCCAGAAAGCGTAGCAACCTCCGTTGCCGTCACCAAAGGCCACCAGGCCGTTCTCCGCCACCGTGCCCGATGCCAACTGCAAGGGATTGGCCGGGTCGGTGCTCCATTGGCCGAAGGCCAGCGCGGTGAGGCCGAGGGCGGCAAGCAACAGGCCGATCCGGCAGTTGCGCTCAAGGGTCAAGTTGGTGTTCATGGCTCAGGTTTTCAAGGTGAGTGTAGAGCTGTCCATTATCAATGCAGCCATGGGCGTCCTGGTTGCAATGGAATGAACGGCTTGGTACATGGCACGAAGCTGTGGCCGTGCTGCCCGGTTCACCAAGTGGATCGATCGGGCGGGCGGATTCCTGAGGGAACGGTCAACCGGCCAAGGCCCGCTGTACTTCCTCGCGCTTGCGACGGCTCATCTCTACCCGCTCGCTATTGCGCAGCACCACGTGCATCCCGTCCAGGTGCGTGATCATGGCGCGGTTCACCAGCGCGGAGCGGTGTACGCGCAAAAAGCCCATGGGCACCAACATGTCCTCGTAGTCCTTGAGGGTGCGGGCCGACACGAACCGCCGTCCGTCATGGATGTGCAGTTCCGTGTAATTGTCATCCGCCGTGCAGTGGGTGATCTCAGCGGGGGAGATGAAGTAGGTCCGTTCGCCAGAGGTGAGGGTGAGCTTCAGGGAGCGTTCGTCCTGCTGGGCCACATTGCTGAGGAACTGTTGCTGGATGGCGCTCCTGTCCACCGGAAGTTGGCGTTGGCGGAAGCGTTGCAGCGCATCGGCAAGCTCATCGGGCTGCACGGGCTTCAGCAGGTAGTCCAGCGCGCTGAAGCGGATGGCCTGCACCGCATAGCGCTGAAAGCCCGTGGTGAAGATCACGGCGAAGGGCCAAGTGCCCAATTGTTTCAGCAGGTCGAATCCGCTCCCACCAGGCATCTCCACGTCAAGAAACAGCAGGTCCACTGCGGTGTTGCCAAGGATCTGCCGCGCATCGGCGATGTTGTCCGCCTCCGCCACCACGCCAACGTCCGCATGGGCGGTAAGCAGGCCGCGCAGGTAGCTGCGGCCTTCGCCGTCATCGTCCACCAGCATGACCCTGATCATGCCGGTAAGGTATGCCAATTGGCGTTATTCAGCCGGTGGGAAAGAAGTGTTCAAATTCATGGTTGAAGAGTGCGAGGGTGATAGGGTGCGAGGGTGATAGGGTGCGAGGGTGATAGGGTGCGAGAGCGAAAGGGTGCGAGGGCGATAGGGTTCGAGGGTGCGATGTACCCGGCATTCACCCTCGCCCTCTCGCCCTCTCGCTTTCTCACTTTCTCACTTTCTCACTTTCCCACGCTTGCTCCGCACTTGACGGTTCAGGTGCAAGAAGGGTTTCCCATCGCGGCACCCGGACTGGTGATCCGCACCCGTACGCGTGTCCCGGTGGGATCGCCTTGTGCATCCATCAGGTCATCCACCTGCACGGCCCCTTCATCCTCCAGCCTCCGGCTCAGCAATTGCAGCCGCTCACTGGTCAGTTGCATGCCCAAGGAAGTGTGGCTTTCATCGTGGGGCTGGGTCGCGTTCCGCCTGCCCACCCCGTTGTCCGTGATCTCGCAGAGCAATCCATGGCCGTTCTTCCGGAATTGCACGTGGACCTGCCGCTCGCCGGATTTTCTGGAAAGCCCGTGCCACACGGCGTTTTCCACGAAGGGCTGCACCAGCAGGGCGGGGAGTTCCACATCGCTGTCGATCAATCCGGGTTCAGCCTCCACACGGTAGCTCAGGCCGGGCAGCCGTTTGGCTTCCAGCTTGAGGTATTGCCGCAGGAAATCCATTTCATCGCCGAGGTCCACCTGGTCCTTCACGCTGTGCTCCAATACCATGCGCAGCAGGCGTGCGAAGCCCTGCAAGTAGGCCAGGGCTTCCACGGTGCGGCCTTCCTGCGTCATGCTCGCTGCGCTGTTCAGCCCGTTGTAGATGAAGTGCGGGTTCATCTGGCCGCGCAGCACCTTCAACTGCAGCAGGCCGTTGATCTCCTTGATCTCGGCATTGCTATCGGCCAACCGCCGGTTCAGTTCCTCCAACTCCTCGGCATGCTTGCGCTTCTGGCGGTAGTTGCGGCGGAAAAGCAGGGCGGCGATCAGCGCCAGCAGCGCGAGCAGGGCGATCCCGATGAGTTGCACCTCCCGGTTCCGCAGCTGCTGGTCCTGCGCGTTGTTCTCGATGCGGAGCAAGGCATTGTCCTTTTCCTTGCGCTCGCTCTCGAATTCCGTGCGCAGCCGCGCGATCTCGTGCTGCGTGTCCGCTCCTTGCAAGCTGTCTTTCAAGGCCGTGTACCGGTCATAATGGTTGATGGCGGCTGCGGCATTGCCTTGTGCGGCGGCTAACCGGGCCAGTGCCAGCTCGTATTCCATCACCAATTCCCAACTGTTCAAGCCTTCGGCCATCGGGAGGCCCTGTGCCAAGCTTTTTTCCGCATCCGGCAGGTTGCCCGTCGCGGTTTCGGCGATGCCGATGTTCTTCAACACGTAGGCCTTGTCTTCCGGGCTGCCGATGGTGTCGTAATGGGCCAAGGCCGTGTGATAGTGCCGCAGCGCTTCACGGGGTGCCTGCCCGGTGAGGAAGTCGCCGATGTTCTCTTCCACCAGCCCGGCCCCGCGGTGGTCATGCAAGGCCGAATACAGGGCGGATGCCTCGCGGTAGAACCGCATCATCGCCGTGGTATCGCCCTGCTCACGCGCGGTATTGGCCAGGGACAGCAGGCAGTTCGCCTCATTGCCACGCCGTCCCAGGCGGCGTTCCATGCCCAAGGCCCTTTGCAAGTATTCATTGGCCAGCCCATATTCCTTGAGGTTGCGGCAGGTGGAACCCATGGCATAGAGCACGGATGCGGTACTGGCGCTGTCCCCCACGGATTCACCGGCCTGCAAGGCGTTTTGAAAACGGCGCAGCGCGCCGGCCCCATCGCCCTGTTTCTGGGCCAGCCAGCCCAAATTGCTTAAGGTGACGGCGGTGTATTCCGGCTTGCCGAGCTTCTGGAAGATCTGCAGCGCCTTGCCCAGGAGCGAATCGGCTTTTTGGAACTCGCCTTGTTCCACCGCCAACCAACCCAGGTTGTTGTTGGCATCCCCCAACGCTTTGGGGACTTGGATGCGCGTGGCGATCTCCAGTGCCTTCTTCCCGGCCGCCAACGCAGAATCCGGCGCAGAGCGGATCAGGTTGAAGCAGAGGCGTGCCAAAGCGTCCGCGCGTGCAGTGTCGTCACGGGCTGCTGCCAATTCGCGTCGGATCTCCGGTACAAGGCTGGCGTCCTGGGCATGTGCGCTTGTACACGCTGCCCAGGCGGGAACAACAAGGATGATGATATAGCGCAAGGGGGACGCAAGCATTGCGGGTGCTTCCGGGCAGGTGAAAATACTTCAGCCGGTTCAGGCTGCAACCCGGAAAAGAAAGGCCCGGATCGCTCCGGGCCTTTGCGCTTTTTTGACGGGCTTGGCCCGGCGCGATCAATTCAACTGGCCGTCCAGCTTGCCGCTCAACGTGCTCTTGGGCACCGCGCCCACGCTGCGGTCCACCACTTCGCCGTTCTTCAGGAACAGGATGGTGGGGATGCTGCGGATGCCGTACTTGGTGGCGATGCCAGGGTTGTTGTCCACATTGAGCTTGCCGATCACGGCCTTGCCCTCGTAATCCTTGGCGAGTTCCTCCACCACGGGGCCCACCATGCGGCAGGGCCCGCACCATTCGGCCCAGAAATCCACCATCACGGGCTTGTCGCTCTTCAGGGCGAGTTCCTCAAAGTTGCTGTCGGTCAGTTCAAGTGCCATGTGTACTGTTGTTTTTTGTGGCGTTGCGTACGCTCGTTGTGTTCGTTGTTGGAGAGTTGCACGGTTCTATGCAAAGTTCCGAAGTACGACGCAGTTATCAACCCCCTTGCCGAACCGGTTTTCAACGACAATTGGTCAGCTAAGCGACCATTTTACGCCAGAAAGCCGGTCCAAACGGTCAATCAGGCTGCTGGGAAGTTTGACTCCGATGGGTTGTGGCAGCCCGTGTTCCCCGAGTATTTATCACCTTGTGCATGCGGACTACCCATCACCACCCAGGTGTATGGTTGGCCATTCAGGATGTCTGCAGGAACCTGGTTACGGACTACGTATAGCCTCGATTCAATCTTGGGGTAGTGATGGATACGTTGCGTATTGCCGAGGAGCTTGTGAAGGCCAGGTCGGCTTTTTTATACCTTTCGTTGGAATTCATCAATTCCATGTCGCCATGAAACCATTGCTTGTAATTGCACATCTGATGTGGATCGCCACATGTTCGGGGCAGTGGGAACAGACCGATGGACCCTACGGTGGGTTGATGAGTGCTCCGGTCCAAGTGGGGAACGACCTCTTCGTAGGTACATGGGGCGGTGGTGTTCTGCGTTCAACGAACAATGGGGTCCATTGGGAAGCCGTGAACACAGGGCTTAGCAACCTTGCCGATCTGTCCACCGCCCGCATGTCCGTGTTCAACGGGGTGATTTATGCAGCCACGGATGGAGGCATGTTCAGCTCGGTCGATCAAGGTGGAAGTTGGACGCAGCTTGCTGAAGGGTGGGCTGATGGGATGACCTCTTCCATCTTGATTGAAGGCCAACATATCTTCATAGGTACCTGGGGTTCAGGCATCGTGCGCTCCCTTGATGGGGGCCTTACATGGGGCTGGGCGAATACGGGACTGCCAGGCAGTGCGGGAATCAGCAAGATCATTCGGTGTGGATCGTACCTATTCTGCAATGGATGGAACGGCGTCTTCCGATCGATGGATGACGGCGGTACATGGACCACGGTCAATACACCAACTGAGCAACCGGACATCGAAGTGATCGATTCAACCATCTTCATCGTCGATTACTATTCCACAGCCTCACGGTCCGTGGACTTCGGAGTCACATGGCAATCGGCCAGCACGGGGTTGGGCCCCCATGTGACCAGCATGAAGAGCAACGGGACCGACCTGTATGCCGGCACAACGACCGGTGGAGTGTACCGCACCACGAACGCCGGTATACAGTGGTCTTTGCTCGGTTCGCTCAGTACGGAGGTTGAAAACATTTCCATATTGGGAACAACGATCTATGCCAGCACATGGTCGAATGGCGTTGGTGATCTCTTTGTGTCCACCGATGATGGCGGAACATGGACGTTGACCACCAATGACATGATCGCAACACGTGTACATGCCGTTGACTTACGGAATGGTGTGCTGCATGCCGGAACGGCGGGGAATGGGTTCTTCACGAGTGCGGACGCCGGGGACACGTGGAATGCGCTGAACAGCGGGCTGCCCCAGAATATGGAAATTCGTTGCATTTCAGCGAATGGCCCTGATCTGCTCATCGGCGGAGATGCCGGTGCATACGCATCCGCTAATGGTGCAGTAAGTTGGAATTTCGGTGGTATGGGACTTACCAATTCCTCCATGACGCGCATGGCCCGTATCGGAAGCAATGTTTTCGCGGCCACCGCATCGGGGATCTTCATCACCACGAACAACGGTTCAAATTGGACCCCGGTGAACAGCGGGTTGGGCAGTGATCCGTACATGATGGATGTATTCGCACAAGCCGATACGCTCTATGCTTGCGGCAGCACGGGTGTCTATACCTCAACCAACTACGGGAACAGTTGGACCGCCCTTAACAACGGCTTGCCGATGGGTTTCTTCCGGGGCATTGTGAAGAACAACGGGGTACTCCTCACATACGATATCAACCAGATGTACCGCTCCACGGATAATGGGGCAAGTTGGTCGAGCATCGGATTTTCAGCTCCCCAGTGCATGATCAGCGAAGGCAATACCGTGGTGGTCGGCTTCCTTGGCATGAACAACACGGATGACGTGGTGTACCGTTCTTCCGATGAAGGGTTGAACTGGACCTCCATGACAGGCAACATTGGGAACACCAAGATCCTTGCATTGGCCACAGATGGGCTGATGCTTTATGCTGGAACCCGAGGCAGTGGCATTTGGAAGCGGCCTTTGGAGGACATCACCACTGGTGTGCCAGGGCCAGCGGATGATTCCTCGGTCCGTGTCCGGTTCAATATCGCTGCCGGGATCCTGCTGGTGGATCTGGGAAATGAACCTTGGGGGAAAGCCCAGGTCTCAGTAACAGATGTGTCCGGGCGCCTCATACACGGCACTCATATCGATGACGGATCCGCGACATTGCCGATGAGGCTGGCCACCGGTGTTTATCTTGTCACCATATCGTCGGGTGATCGTAGGGTAACGAAACGATTCGCCGTGATGGACTGACCGGAGCCAAGGAGTTCCCTTGGCACGGGTTTCCAGCCCCTTGCCATGCACAACTACTTCGACCAAGAATTCAAGGGCTTGAGGTCTGAAGTGCAACTATTTCAACGCAACTCATACCAATTCGTCATTCATAGCCACCCAAACTTCTGAAGCGGTATTCCGCAGGAGACCCTGTAGCAAACCAGGAATGGATTGGGCGATTTTGAAAGACGAAGGGGTATCAATTTAAGCCCCAAGTCACTTCGCTGATCCCGTTCAAGCCATGTATAAGGTCCTCATTCAAGGCAACGCGTAACGATCTGCTTGTCGTTTGCACTGTGAGATTTTCCGCCCCGCTTTGGATCAGTACGTGTACTTCGCACTTTCCTGGGGTGCGCTTCAGGAGTTCGCTGATCTCCTGTATCATTCTGGGGGTAACGCTTTCGGCCTCGACCTTTATGTTCAGCTTGGTGAAGTACTTCTCCCGCGCATCGCTCAGCAGGTCCATGCTGCCGATCTTGAATTCGGCCTGGCCCTCGTCCCGTCCCCAGGTGCGCTCCATGGCGCGGCCCTTTACCAGCAGCAAGGTGCCGGCCTGCAAGTAGAGCTTGTATTTCAGGTAGTCCTCGCTGAAGAGCATGAAGTCGTGCGTGCCGTTGTGGTCTTCCAGCGTGAAGCTGCCGAAGGGCTTGCCGCTTTTGGCGATGCGGTGCTCGGCCTTGGTGACGATGCCCGCCAGCGCGAGCTCGCGGCCCAGCAGGCTCTTCAGGTCGGCCAACTGCGGAAGCTGCGCGTTGCACAGGAATTTGATCTCCAGCCGGTGGTCGTCCAGCGGATGGCCGCTGAGGTAGAAGCCGATCACTTCCTTCTCATGGTGCAGCTGCTCCAAGGCGCTCCACGGATCGATCGCGGGCGGCGGCGGCTCGGGGATCGACACGCCTTCCTCGCCATCGCCGAACATGCTCACCTGCGCGCTGTCGGCGCCGTCCTGGCATTGCTGGCCCCAGCGCACCAGCGTTTCCATGAAGCTGGGCTTGCCTTCGCCGGCACTGTGGAACAGTTGTGCGCGGTGTACGGTGCCGAAGCTGTCGAAGGCGCCGGCCAGGGCCAGGCTTTCCAGCGATTTGCGGTTGGCGCTGCGCAGGTGTACGCGGCGCACCAGGTCGAAGATGCTCGCGTAGGCCCCGTTGGCACGCTCTGAAACGATGGCTTCCACGGCCCCTTCGCCCACGCCCTTCACCGCGCCCAGGCCGAAGCGCACCTGTCCCTGCTTGTTCACGCTGAACTGGTAGCTGCTTTCGTTCACGTCCGGCCCCAGCACGGGGATGCCCAAGCGCCGGCATTCTTCCATGAAGAAGGTGATCTTGTCGATCTGCCCGCCCGTGTGGGTGAGCACGCTGGCCATGAATTCCGCCGGGTAGTTGGCCTTCAGCCAGGCCGTTTGGTAGGCCACGAAGGCGTAGCAGGTGCTGTGCGATTTGTTGAAGGCGTACTGGGCGAAGGCTTCCCAGTCGGTCCACACCTTGGCGCAGACTTTCGCATCCAGGCCCTTTTCCGTGGTGCCCTTGAGGAACTTGTCCTTCATCTTGTCCAAGGTGGCCTTGTCCTTCTTGCCCATGGCCTTGCGCAGCACGTCGGCATCGCCCTTGGTGAAGCCCGCCAGCTTCTGGCTCAGCAGCATCACCTGCTCCTGGTACACGGTGATGCCGTAGGTCTCCTGGAGCAGTTCCTCCATCTCGGGGAGGTCGTACACAATGGCTTCCTGGCCCAGCTTGCGCTTGATGAAGCTGGGGATGTATTCGATCGGCCCTGGGCGGTATAGCGCGTTCATGGCGATGAGGTCGCCGAACTGGTCGGGCTTCAATTCGCGCAGGTACTTCTGCATGCCCACGCTTTCAAACTGGAAGGTGCCGTTGGTCTCGGCGCGCTGGTACAGTTCAAAGGTCTTTGCATCGTCCAGCGGGATGCCGTCGATGTCGATCTCGGTGCCGTGGTTGGCCTTGATCATCCGCAGGGCATCGCGGATGATGGTGAGCGTCTTCAGGCCCAAAAAGTCCATCTTGATCACGCCCGCGTCCTCGATCACTTTGCCTTCGTACTGGGTGATCAGCAGGGTGGATTCCTTGCTGGTGCACACGGGGATGATCTCCGTGAGGTCGCTGGGCGCGATGATGATGCCCGCCGCGTGGATGCCGGTTCCGCGCACGGAGCCTTCGATCTTCTCGGCCTCGCTGAGCACGTCGGCCGTGGCTTCGCCGCTGGCGAGGATCTCGCGCAGTTGCTTTACGTTGGCCAGCTCGTCGCTGCCCAGGTTTTCCTTGGCCTTCAGGCTGCCGTCACCGTCCAACGGCGCATGCAGCAAGCGCCCCAGGTTGATGCCGGGCCGCTCGGGCACCAGCTTGGCCAGGCGGTCGGCCTCGTTCAAGGGCAGGTCCAGCACGCGCGCCGTGTCGCGGATGCTGCTCTTGGCCGCGATACCGCTGTACGTGACGATCTGCGCCACCTGGTTGCGGCCGTATTTCTCCACCACGTAGTCGATCACGCGCTGCCGCCCTTCGTCGTCGAAGTCGGTGTCGATATCGGGCATGCTCTTGCGGTCCGGGTTCAGGAAGCGCTCGAACAGCAGGTCGTACTTGATGGGGTCGATGTTGGTGATGCCGATGCAGTAGGCCACCGCGCTGCCCGCCGCGCTGCCGCGGCCCGGGCCGATCATCACCCCGATGTCGCGCCCGTGGTTGATGAAGTCCTGCACGATGAGGAAGTAGCCCGCAAAGCCCATCGTTTTGATGGTGAAGAGCTCGAAGTCCAGCCGCTCCTTGATCTTCGCGTCGATGGAATCGATGCCACTGTCGCGTCGACCCACTGGGTCGACTGTACAGTGGCTTTCTCCGTCAGCGCCGCCCAGATACCTCCGCACCGCGCCCTCGTAGGTGATGTGCCGCAAGTATTCATCCTGGTCCGCGAAGCCCGCTGGGATCTCGTAGTTCGGCAGCAGGATGTCCTTCTTCAGCTTCAGCGGCTCGATCTTGTCGACGATCAAATTTGTGTTGTCCAGCGCCTGCGGGATGTCCCGGAAGCGCTCCAGCATCTGGGCCTTCGTCTTGAAGTAGAATTCGTCGTTGGTGAAAGCGAAGCGCTTGCCCTTGGTGGTGCCCACCTCTTCGTCGGCGTCGGTGGCCTTGGGCGTGCTTTGCTTCTCGCCCGTGTTGATGCACAGCAGGATGTCGTGCGCGTTGGCGTCGCGCTGGTCCACGTAGTGGCTGTCG
>JAFDZY010000138.1 GCA_018266685.1 Bacteroidota bacterium | reverse complement strand
GGTTTCTGCCCCAGCAGCTGCACCATCACCATTGACAACGGCGGCGGCCAGGGTGCCTTTGCCAGCTTGGCACAGGCCGGCTTCGGGGAGGCCACGCTGTGGCCCAACCCGGTGCGCGACGGCCAGGTGAACCTGAGCATCGGCGACCTCAAGGATGCCGAGCAGCACATCACCGTGGAAGTGCAGGACATCTATGGCAAACAAGTGTTTGCCCAAGAGTTCGGCAACAGCGGCGAGCGCTTCAACACCAACCTGCAATTGTCCGGTCACATTGACAGCGGCGTGTACATGGTGAACATTACCGTGAACGGTGTAAAGACCGTGCAACGGTTGAGCATCATCCGGTAGGCTTCGACCCTTCGAGTACCTCAGGGTCCTCAGCCTACCAGGCCCAAAGCCAAAGGGCCGTTCCGAAAGGGGCGGCCCTTTGTGCTGCAGGAGCTGACCATTGATTGCGAGGAAACTCTGCGATGAAGCATTCCAGGCACGCCCTGAATGGATCGCCCCGGCCAAATGCGGCCTCTTGATGACAGGGTATACAGAGTATGTCCAAAAGCTCTGGTGCGATCGGCTGCCGGTCCGGCAGGCAGCCGATTGCACCACATTGGGGATGTGACAAGCCTCCGGCCGATCGGCCAGGGAGCTCGTTCATTCAATCATGCACGCTTCCACCAGGAGGAAGAATGCTCAGCACCAACCCCGTTCCATGGCATACTTCACCACGCCTGCCGCATTTTTCACGTCCAGCTTGCTCATGATGTTCTTACGGTGCGTATCAACGGTCTGGGCGCTTATGAAGAGCTTCTCCGCTATTTCCTGTGTGTTGAATTCCATGCAGATCAGTTGAACCACTTCCCTTTCCCGCTTGCTGAGCACAGTTTGCCCAATGCCTCCTGCCCGGTCGCGGAACCGGTCATCCTTGGCCAACATGTGTTTCACCTGTTGGCCGATGTACTGCTCACCGGCAACCACCATGCGCAACGCCAAGCTCAACTCCTCCTTGGGCACGTTCTTCAATATGTAGCCGGAAGCACCGGATTCAAAGATCTCCCGCACCAGGTCCGGATGGTCATACATGCTCAGCACCAACACCCGGACACCGGAACAACACTTGTGCAATGCCTTAGTCGCTTCAATCCCGTCCATTTCCGGCATGCTGATGTCCATCAGCACAACGTCCGGCTTTAGCTCTTTGGCCTTCTCCACTGCTTCTGCACCGTTGGATGCACGGCCCACAATCCGCACTTCCGGATCACTCCCCAAAAGGGCCGACAAACCATCGAGAATAATGGCCTGGTCATCTGCTATCACGATGCTGATCATTGCACGCTATTGTATATCACAAATCTGGGGCACTAAACAATCCGTGAAAATACCCACATTCCGGTATTCCGAATGTCCATTACCCTGTTCTTTTCAATTTCCCTGCATGGTACCGCCAGGCCCTTTCCCACTTGCACATAAAGGGTCATCGAAATGCATGGCACCTGCGCCATCTGTTGTAAAAGGAAGGCGTGATGCATGGATCCCACGCGCTCTTGGGAGGCACTACGGGATGGCCTTGGAGAACAATGGCCGCAAGATCCGAATAAGGACCGGTGAACCAGCAATTGGGGCCTGTGGGCCAACCTTTGGTCGATGGACCCTCCTTACCGGGGTGAAGGGGAAGAAAAAAAATTGATTTTCCGGCCCCATCCATATATTTTGCCCCGGATTTACCCAACTACCCTCATCCCCATCACGATGAAGCAATTGTCTACGCTGCTCCGAAAAGCCAAGGTTTCCATGTTCATGCTTGCCTGTGCCTTGGGCTTCAGCACCCCCGGCAGGGCGCAGGATGTTATACCGACCTCAGCAGACATCCGGCTGGTTCCAGGGCCCGCCGCGAATCAACTGCAGGTCCAGATAATGATCCACTCCACAGCAAGCTTTGGAGGAATCTTCAGTGCACTGACCGTGACCATTCGATATAGTACCGCGTCTGGATCCGCGTTGGGGGCCGGAACAAGCTTCTGCAATGCATGGAGTTCCTTCCCTCCTTCACCGGTTGTAACGGATAACGGTATCTCCTACCGTACATACAACGGGTTTGGCTTGAACCGGTTGGAGGACTCCGAGTTTGACGGGGGCTGCGCGTTGTCCATTCCCCCGGAGACCTGGTTCACCATTACCACCATTCCTGTTGGCGGTACGGCATGCACAGCCTTCACTTTGGGCAATGATGCATACACTGCTGCAAACAATCGAAACTTCTATATATCCATGGCCGGTGTCAACATCACCGGCAATGTTGTTTCCGGCCCGGTGAACGCCGGTGTTTGCGCCTTGGATTGCCTTGGCGTGCCTGGGGGAACAGCCACCATCGGATCTGCCTGCAATGACGGCAATGCAAACACCGGCAACGACGTGTACGGCTCGAATTGTGTTTGCGCCGGCCAACTGATCGACTGCCTCGGTGTGCCCGGAGGCTCTGCAACCATCGGATCTGCCTGCAATGACGGCAATGCAAACACCGGCAACGACGTGTACGGCTCGAATTGTGTTTGCGCTGGCCAACTGATCGACTGCCTCGGTGTGCCCGGAGGT
>JAFDZY010000137.1 GCA_018266685.1 Bacteroidota bacterium | reverse complement strand
GGGCTGAACTACGCGCGCAGCGTGCAGGGTGCGCAGGTGGCTGCCGGTGCCAACGTCTCCTTGGGGGAAGTGGGCGGCGGTCAAGTGGGTTTCGGCGCGAATTACGCGGGTTCGGTGAGCGGCGGGCAAGTCTCCTTCGGTGCCAACGTGGTGCCCGGCGAGGTGAGCGGAGGCCAGGTGGGCTTCGGCCTCAACTATGCGCACCGTGTCACCGGCGGGCAGTTCAGCTTCGGTGCGAACGTGGTGCCCGGTGAGGTCAGCGGCGGCCAGGTGGGCTTCGGCCTCAACTATGCGCATCGCGTCACCGGGGGGCAGTTCAGCTTCGGGGCGAACATCGTTCCGGGCAGGGTGGAAGCAGGTCAGGTGGGCTTCGGCCTGAACTATGCACACCACGTCACCAAAGGCCAGTTCAGCTTCGGCGCCAACGTGGTGCCCGGCACGGCCGAAGGCGGGCAGGTGGGCTTCGGCCTGAACTACGCGAATGACGTGAAGGGCGGGCAGTTCACTTTCGGTGCCAATGTGGTGGCCGATACCGCTGAAGGCGGCCAGGTGGGCGTGCTCAACTACGCCCGGCATGCCGTCGGCGTGCAAGTGGGCATCCTCAACCTCAGCGACACCCTCGCCGCCGGGGCCGTGGGCCTGCTCACCATCTCGCGCACGGGCTACCACCGCGCGGATGTGGTCGCCAATGACGTGATGCCCTTCGGCATCCAGGTGCGCACCGGCACCCGTGCCTTCCACAACATCCTCGGCTTTTCACCGCCCACTGCGCCCGATGGCCGCTGGGGCTTTCTCTACGGCTTCGGCACGGAACCGCGCTTGAACAAACGTTGGGTGCTGAACATCGACTTCACCGGCGAACAGGTGGTGGAGCAGCGCGACTGGGTGAATGCCGTGAACATCCTGGGCCGCTTCAGCATCAGCCCCGGCGTGTACTTCGGCGAGCGTTTCATCCTCTCCGCCGGACCGGTGCTGAACACGCTCGTCAGCGATCTCCGCGATCGCGACACCGGCGTTTACACCAGTACCCTGCCCCTGGGCGACCCGTTCTTTGCCGGCCGGATGGATGTAGCCCGCATCAGCGGCTGGATCGGGTGGAAAGCGGGGGTGGGGGTGAGGTTTTGAGGGGGGGGAGTTGTCTGTTCTCAGTTGTTAGTTGTCATGCCCGCCCGAACAACTGACAACTGACAACTGGGCACTTCAAAAATCTTTCCACCCTGATAGGGGTATTCCACCCCCGCATTGTCATAGCGGAAACAAACCCGCAACAATGCCATTCAGAAACCTCTTTGCTCTGCTGCTCCTCGCTCTCGTCGCCACACCGAACTTCGCGCAGGACACCGCCGACGCTCCCATGCGCACCCTGCTGGGCGATGGCCGCAAGCACCACAACGGCGGCTGGGGCGCGCCCACCGCACATTACACCCGCATCCTCGATCACGATGCACTCCTGGTGGGTGCGCGCGGCGGTTGGCTCATCGACCACCGCGTCACCATCGGCTTCGCCGGGCATGGCTTAGTGACCAACGTGCCCAACATGGCCTACGACCAGCATCTCATTGACCAAGGCGTGCAACATCGCCGCCGGAGCAGCCTGTACATGGGCTATGGTGGCCTGTTCATCGAGCCGATCATTGCCTACTGCTCACCGGTACACGTTTCGCTGCCCATTCTCATCGGTGCCGGTGGCATCACCTACGGCTACAACCACGGCTATGATCCCGCCGACCATACCGGTGCGCCACAGCGCATGGACGACCGCGACTGGGATGCACAGGCCTTCTTCGTGGTGGAGCCGGGCATCGAGCTGGAGCTGAATGTGATCCGCTTGGTGCGCCTCGGCATCGGCGCCAGCTACCGCTACACCAGTGATCTGGATATGCCCGCCACGCCCAAGGACGCGCTGCACGGCATCAACGCCGGGGTGAGCATCAAGGTGGGCTGTTTCTAAAGCTATTCAATTCCGTACTGATGAACCACCTTCGTTCACTTTCCTTGGTGTTGTTGTGTCTGTTGGCCGGATTTGACGCCTTTGCCCAATCCTACACCCAGACCGTGCGCGGCACCGTGCTGGATGCCGATACGCGCGAAGTCTTGATCGGCGCGGTAGTGGGCATTGCCGGCAGTGAGCCGCGCATTGCCACGACCACTGACCTCGACGGACGTTTCACCTTGGCCAACGTGCCTGTGGGCCGTATTGATGTGGAGGTGCGCATGATGGGCTACGACGACCTGCGGCTGACCAACCAATTGGTGAGCAGTGCCAAGGAACTGGTACTGAGCATACGCATGCAGCAGGCTCTAAACGAACTACAGGTTGCGGAAGTCACCGGCAAGAAGGACCGCCAGCAGGTGCGCAACGACATGGACTTCCTCAGTGCGCGTACCATCGGCGTGGAGGAAACCTCGCGCATCGCCGGCGGCATCAATGATCCTGCCCGCATGGTGGGCACCTTCCCCGGCGTGGCCGGCGACCCCAGTGGCAACAACACCGTGGTGGTGCGCGGCAACAGCCCCAAGGGCGTGCAATGGCGCTTGGAAGGCGTGGAGATCCCCAACCCCAACCACTTCAGCGATGACGGCAGCACCGGTGGCCCCATCAACGTGCTTAACAGCGACATGATCGACGACAGCGAGTTCTACACCGGCGCCTTCCCTGCGGAATACGGCAACGTGTACAGCGCCGTGTTCGACATGCGCCTGCGCGACGGCAACGACCGAAAACGCGAATACACGCTGAAGGCCGGCGTGCTCGGCACCGACCTCACGGCGGAAGGCCCCATCCCTGGCACCAACGGGGGATCCTACCTCGCGAACTACCGCTACAGCACGCTTGACCTGCTGGATGGCGCGGGCATCGTGGATTATGGCGGCGTGCCGCGCTACACCGATGCGGCCTTCAAGATCAAGCTCCCCTCGGCCAAGCTGGGCACCATGGAACTGTACGGCATTGGTGGCCGCAGCGCCATCATCGACGAAGACCGCGGCACCGAGGGCGACACGCTCTTCTCCCGCGCCGACGTGAGTTCCCGCATGGGCGTGCTGGGCCTGGGCCACACCCGCACCCTGGGCGAGCACAGCTTCCTTTACACCAACCTCTCGCTCAGCGGCAACGGCAGCGGCACGGACTACACCGAAAGCCCCGCTCCGGGTGAGAGCGCACAGGAACTCCGCCATGAGGACGACCTCGCCAAGTGGACCTGGCGCCTATCCAGCACCTTGAACACGCGCATCAACACGCACCACAAGCTGCGCTCCGGCATCATCCTTTCCGCCGAGCAGTTCAGGATGTACTCCAACTCCTGGGACCCCGACCGCGATCGTATGGTGGTGGACCTGGACCGCAGCGGCACGGGCAACACCCTGCAGGCCTTCACCAGCTGGCGTTGGCGCTGGAACGAACGATGGACGCTCACCAGCGGCGTACACCTGCTGCACTACGACCTGAACCAGGCTACCAGCGTGGAGCCGCGCATCGCCCTGCGCTACCAGCAACGCCCGGACCGTGCCTTCACCCTGGGTGCGGGACTGCACTCCAAAACCGAAGCGCTGATGACCTACCTGGCGCAGGATTTGGATGCCGACGGAAAGATCATCACGCCCAACGAGCACCTGGGCCTCACCCGCGCCGCGCACCTGGTGGCGGGCTATGAGCAGATGCTGGCCGAAGATGTGCAGTTCAAGGGGGAAGTGTATTACCAGTACCTCTACGACCTGCCCGTGGAGAACGATCCGACCAGCGCGTTCACGGCCAACAACATGGTGGAATGGTTCACCAACAAGCCATTGGTGAACAAAGGCACTGGCTACAATCGCGGGTTGGAACTGAGCGTGGAGAAGTACTTCACCCGTGGATACCACTACATGGTCACGGCTTCCTACAGCGAGTCGAAGTACAAGGCGCTGGATGGCCAGTGGCACAACTCGCGGTTCAACATCGGGCCGGTGGCGAACGTGCTCACGGGCAAGGAATGGAAGCTGGGTCCTGAAGGCAAGGACCGCACCCTGCTGGCTGGCTTCCGCTGGTCGGTGCAAGGCGGCCAGTACTACACGCCGATCGACCTGCAGGCCAGCATCGCCGCCGGTGACCAGATGGACGGCACCCCGGTGTGGAGCAAAAAAGCCGGTGCTATCCACAAAGTGGACATCGTGGCCAGCTACCGTGTGGGGCGGCCCAAGGTGAGCCATGAATTCAAGGTGGATGTGCAGAACGTGCTGAACTCCGCCACGCCGGTGTTCTACTACTACGACCAACGCACGCAGACCATCAAGGACGTGCCGCAGTTGGCGCTGCTGCCGGTGCTGCAGTACACCTTGCGGTTCTAAATTCATGGTACCTCCAAGGTCCCATCAAGTCCCGCGCAGCGGACCTGGATGCCACGCATCTACGCCACTCGCCGGATCCCGCACAACCGGTGCGTGTGCCGTTGTTCCACCTCGTTGAAGATGCCTTCTTCATCCAGCAGGTCGATGCGCACGCGGCCGGAGGCATGCAGGATGTGGTGGTTTTCAAGCAGGATGCCCACATGGACCACGCGGCCCGCATCGTTGTTGAAGAAGGCCAGGTCGCCCGTTACGGCGCGGCCCGATCCCTCTACGGCACTACCTGTTTCCGCCTGTTGCCAGGCATCGCGAGGAAGCCGCACGCCGCCCACGAGGTACAGCATCTGCGTAAGCCCCGAGCAATCCACGCCGAACGGGGAGCGGCCACCCCAGAGGTAGGGCGTGTTCAGCCATTGGTCCTTCAGGGCCATCATGCGCATAACGGCGGTGCCGTTGGGCTGTGCAGTGGTGCGGCCGGGGAAGCTGAGTTGTTCACCGGCTATTTGGAAGCGGCCCGCGGAGTAGGATGGAAGCACCGCGCCGAAGGGCACGATCATGATGCCGGAAGGGGTGGCAATATGCACGAATTGTTCAATGGACCGCACCGGCTTGGGGTCTTCCGGGCCATGTGCCAAGGCCAGTTGCTTGTTGTCCACCCAGCCTTCGTAGCCGTCGTGGTGGAAGCGCAGGCGCGACCACTTCGGCGTTTGCT
>JAFDZY010000136.1 GCA_018266685.1 Bacteroidota bacterium | reverse complement strand
GAATACCAGCTCCAGCTTTTGTTGATCGGGTCGTCCTGCGGCCCCCCGCGCAAGGCAATGATGCAAAGCACGGGGAACAATACCGCCACGGCGATCCTGCCTCCCTTACTTCCCTTTTGGAAGCTGCGCGCATGGCCGATCCCGTTCAACAGGAAGATGAAGAACATGCTTTGCACCGTGGCCACCAGCAGCAGCAACGCCGTGCGCTCCGGAGAGGTGGCGCCCATGACATCGGCCGGATAGCGCAAATAGCTCAGCGCCTTTCGGTCCAGCTTCACGCCCCAGGCATCAAACAAGCCAATGTCCACTACGTTGAGCAAGGCACTTCCAAGGATGACCGCAATGAGAAAGCCGCGGACCGCCCGTCGCAAGCCGCGCACTTCGGTGAACAGCAGGGGCAGCGTTAGCAAGGCCACCACCAGCAGGATGTAGCCTGTGGTGGAAAGGTCCATGGGCAGCGCATGCAGATGGCAGGCCAGGATTTCTTTCACGCCCACACCGCGCAAGGCGGAATGGCTGAAGGCCAGGAAAAGGTGCCTTTGCACAAAGAACAGGGCGAACAGGAACAGCGCCAGCGAGCCGAAATAGCGGAGATAGGCTTTCACGGTGGAAAGTTCAATGAACGATGTGCAATCGGCCCAATGGGACTTCCGCACGGTTGGTTTGCAACACGGAGAGGATCACCACCTGGGCACTGATCTTCGAGAGGTCCACCGGGGTGGTGGGGCCGCGAAGCGGTGTCTTTGCAATGCTGCGTCCGTTGAGGTCACGGACAAGCAGCACGGCATCCATTGTTGGCGTACCAGCAGGTGCCATCACGGTGATGCGGTCCGTGGCGGGGTCTGGAAAGAAGCGCCAGCCCTGCGGGGGCGGCACGTTCGTTTTCACCGGTGTGGACAACATGCGCCAGGCAATGGCATAATCACCGGCGGCCAGCCCGGGCATGTCGATGCGCGCGTATTTGTCCGTATGGCTGCCAAGGAACGCAATGGTTGCCGGCACCGGAGTCCAAGGCTGCGCGGCGTTCAACCTGTACAACACCAGCAGGCTGTCCTCGGAAAACGCAGTGCCTCCGGCATCCTGCACCAGGCCCTGGTCGTAGGCGGTGGCCAAACCAGGCCGCCCGTCCACGGTGAACCGCAGCTTCATGGCCGTGCCCGGGGCGATGTCGCCTTCCACGCGCCACCAGCGGTCCGGTGAAATGAAATAGGGGCTTCCTGCGGCTTGGTCCGCAGGCACCCAGTATTCCTCCACGCGCAAAGCAGTTGGTGCGGCCAGCGCAGATGTGATCACCCAGAGGTCGGCGTTGCCAAGGTTCTTTTGGCCGGGTACTGAAATTGTAACGGTGTCCACAGTGGTGGCCAAGGCTAAGCGCCCATCATCATTCAGCCTGACGGATACCGGCGCAAACGTTGAGGAAGTGGTGAAGGTGCCGTATTCATTGCCGAGCTCCGCAAGCGAGCGGTGAACTTCGCCTGCGGCGCCGATGCACGTTACCGAAACCGGAACCTGGTGAAAGAATGCGGCACCGCCGCGCGTCTTCTGCCGAATGAACACCTGTGTGTCGTACTGGCCCCCGCTCTGTGCCACGGCGAATGAATCCACCATGAATGCCGCCCCGCCGGGCTGGAAGATCCAGTTGTTGAAGAAGTTGGTGAGGTCCATTCCGGTTGCCGCAGCCAAGCTGTCCCGAACAGCTGCACTGCCCATGGAGGTGTAGGCATTTTGGCTGAAGAGGTGCTTGAAGCCCACGCTGAACAAGCTGTCGCCCATCACGGAGCGCAGGGTCCTGGCAATGTCAGCCCCTTTCTTGTAGGATGTTTCGCCGTACGTAACGTTCGCGGGCACGTTCGCCAAGGCGTACCAACCCCCATCCTTTAAATGGGCGGCTGACACCACATCGTGGTGGTTGCTTTGCACGAGGGTTTGGTACATGGCAGGGCCGTATTGGGCCTCCATGTGCAGCTTGGCGCAAAAATCCGCGAAGCCTTCGTTCAGGTACATTTCCTCCGGACTGGCGCAGGTCACCAGGTCGCCGAACCAGTGGTGTGACAGTTCGTGCGCGATGAGGTCTTCATTGCCCAAGGTGCCGTCTGCGGCGAAGTCGGGGTAGCAGATGTTGGTGGCGTGTTCCATGGCCCCGGCACTGGTGAGCACATAGCCCACGCGGTTCCAGCGGTAGAGACCAAACCACTGCTCGAAGGTATTAAACGCGCTTTGGAGGTGGGCAAAAGAGGCCCGCATCTGCGCCGTATCCCCGGGCAGGGCGGCAAGCACCACGGGCACCTGGGTGCCGGCCACACTGGGGAACGTGTCGTTCATGGCCGCATAGTTGCCGGCGGCCACGGAAGCCAAGTAGGCCGGGATCGGTTCGGCCAAATGCCAATGCGTGATGCGCTCCCCGTTGCCAAGGTCCGTGGTGCCTTGCAATGCGCCATTGGCGAAAACCGTGCGGTTCCCGTTGGTGCGTACCTGGAAATCGAAGGAACAACGTTCCACGAAATTGTCGAAGCAGGGAAACCAAGCCCGGCCGTAGGAATGCGGGATCGCATCGAACGCCACGCCAAGGTCGTACTGGTACGTGCTCAAGGTGTAGAAACCACCGAATCCGCTGGGGTCTGTTTCAGGATTGCCGTGGTAGCTTACGGTAAGTGAAAGCGTGTCGTCCGGCCCGTGGCTTCCACCGAGGTCGATGGTGAGCACCTCGCCGGGGTGTGTGAAGGAGAGGTACACGCCGTTCATCACCACGGAATCCACGGGGAGCAAGAGGTCGAGGGGCAGCGAACTGATCCCCGGAACGCGCGCTGCGAAGGTGATGGTGGCATCGCCCCGGATGATCCCATTGGAGGTATTGGTGAGGTCAAGCGCAACGGATGTGTGGAGAATGTCGATGCTGTCGCTGCGCGTAGCGCTGCCAACGGCGCTTCCTTGGGCGGATGCGAGGAAGGGCAGGGCCGCAAAAAGACCGGCCAGTGCCAGTCCGTGTGGGCACGGTAGCTTCATGCAGGCGAAAGTACCGCACGGTGGGGCAGGATGGGCGGTGGGGGTATTTGACAACAGGATTGCAACCGTATATTTGGGGGAACCGTGCAAGTGCGCATGCGCACGAACGCGCGCCCCTGATGAAGCCAAGCAACGAACTGTTCGACCTCATCAAGTCGCTCACCAAGTCGGAGAAGCGCTTTTTCAAGCTGCATTCGGCATTGCAGAGCGGAGAGAAGAACTACTTGCGGATCTTTGATGCCATCGACCGCCAGCGGGATTATGATGAAGAGGCGCTCAAAAAGCAGTTTGCCAAGGAGACGTTCATCCGGCACTTCCCGTCGGAGAAGAACCACTTGTACAAGTTGGTGTTGAAGGCGTTGCGGGCCTATCACGCGGAGTCCAGCATCAGCGGGGTGCTCAAGCAGCACATCAACAACATCGAGATCCTTTATGGCAAGGCCTTGTTCGGCGAAGCAGACAAGATGCTGCAGCGCGCCAAGAAGCTGGCCAAGGACCATGAGCGCTTCTACTATTGGTTCGAGCTGCTGGGCCTGGAGAAGATGTTGATCGAGGAAGCCTACCAGACCGGCGACTTCACCAGCGACCTGAAGGCATTGATCGCGGAGGAGGATAAGGTGATGGAACGGCTGCAGAACCTGGCAGCGTACAATGTGCTTTACGCAAAGATCAACTACGTGTTCCGCAGCGGGGGATACGTGCGGACTGACGAGGAACATGCCATTGTGGAGGAGATCAGCGAGCACCCCCTGATCAAGGGAAAGAATACCGCGCTCAGCAACAGGGCCAGCACCATCTGCCATTACACGCAGGGCTTTTGCCACTGGGCCAAGCGAGATTGGGCCACCAGTTACACCAAGTTTGCCCGGGCGAAGGAGATCTTGGACAAGCACCCGCTGCTGAAGAAAGACCTGCCCAAGCGTTATGTGCGGACCCTGTACTATTTGATCCAGTGCGAGATTGAACTGGGCGATCATGCACACGTGAAGGAACACATCGCCACGCTTAGGAAGCTGCCGTCCGAGCCAGGGTTCGGTGACCTTGACATAGAGCTGCTCGTTTTCTGCAACAGTTACCTCACGGAACTGCGGCTTTACGACCGGGCTGGGATGTATAAGCAAGGCGTGGCTTTGGAAGGGCCGATCATGGAAGGCATGGAACGCCTGGGCGGGAAGATGCCGAAGGAGTTTGAGCTGGAGTTCTTTTTCCACCTTTCCACGGTGCAGTTCGGTGCCGGGAACACCAGCCGCTCACTATACTGGTTGAACCGGGTGCTGAACGATCCCGAGCCGAACCTGCGCCAGGACATCTTCACTTATGCGCGGCTCTTCAACCTGGTGGTGCACTATGAACTGGGGAATTACGAACTGCTGGAGTACATCGTGCGCAGCACGCAGCGGTTCCTCAGCAAGCGCCATCGCGCCTACGGAGTGGAGGCGGCCTTGATCGAGCACATCAAGAAACTGGCCCGCACCAGCTCGGATACTGCCAAGCACCAGCTCTTCACCTCCTTGCGCGATAAGCTTGATGCACTGATGAAGGATCCCAACGAAGGCACCGTGCTCAAGTATTTCGACATTCTGGCCTGGGTGCGTGCAAAGCTGGATGGAACCTCCTATGCGGGGGCTGTGCAAAGTGCCTTCAAGCAGGAAGCCTGAACAGCAGCGGTGCAGCAGGTGCGTTGCCTACTTAATGGACGGCCGCCGCATCATCCTTGGAAATCACCTTGAACTCCGTGCGCCGGTTGGCCTGGAATTCTTCTTCCGTGCACTTTGCCCCGTTCACACAGCCGTTCACCGGCTTCGTTTCGCCGTATCCGCGTGCCACTAAGCGGTCTGCCTGCACACCTTGCCGTACCAGGTAATCCACCGCGCTTCTTGCCCGTGCATCGCTAAGCACCAGGTTGTAGGTGTCACCTCCGCGGCTGTCCGTGTGCGAACTCAGCTCGAACGTAAGGCTGGGATTGTCTTTGAACACTTGCACCAGCTTGTCCAGTTCCTTGGCTGCATCCGGGCGGATGTCCCATTTGTCCAGGTCATAATAGATGTTCGGGGCAGCGATCGGCTTGTTCAGGACCAAGGAATCAAGGCTCAAGTTTTCCTTCAGCGTGGTGCTCATGGCAAGCCCGATAGTGCTTGTGAACGTGCTGCGACGCATCAGGCCATTCTGTTCCGCGGTCAACGTGTAGGCGGAATTGGGATCCAACTTGAACTTGAACCGGCCATGGGCATCGGCGGTGTCCTGCGCGTTCATCAGCTCGGCGAGGTTGTTCAGCGTCACAAAAGCAAATGGAACGGGAGTGCCATCGGCATTGGTGACAGTTCCCTCCAAGGCGAATTCCGGACCATGCACCTCAAGCGCATAAATGCGGTCCTGCCCCGAGCGGGAGCTGCTTAGATAGCCGCTGGATCCCGAACGGTCCAGCCAAAGGCCGAAGTCATCGCGCGTGGTGTTCACCGGGTAGCCCATGTTCTGCGGTTCGCTCCAAGTGTCGCCTTGGCGGTGTGTTTCAAAGATGTCCAAGCCTCCCATGTTGTTGTGTGCGGTACTGGAGAAGTAGAGCACGCCCCCCACAACGGTTGGGAACATCTCGTCTCCGGGCGTGTTGATGGTGGGGCCCAAGTTTACCGGTTTGCCCCAACCCGTACCATTGTCGTTGGAACTCCATATGTCCTTCCCCCCAAAACCGCCCGGCATGTCACTGGTGAAGTAGAGCGTCTTTCCATCGGCAGATAGCGCAGGTTGGCCCAAGGAGTAGTTGTCGCCGTTGTACCCGAATTCATGGATGTCTGCCCACTTGCCGCTGCTGTCCAGGATGGCCCGGAACAGCTTGAGGTTGCTCACATTGTCCGTGCCCTTGCGGAGTTGCTTGCCTTTGTAATAGTTGCTCCGCGTAAAGAAGAGCGTCTTTCCATCTGCGCTTACCACGGCAGGACCCTCATGGAAGGGTCCGTTCACGGGTGCGCCGATTGCTTGGGGCTCCCCGGCGGTCCCATCGGCGGCAATGTCCACTTGGAACAGGTCCGCGTATGCCATTCCGCTCCAAGGGTCAGGTTGGCCTTGTGCATTGCCGCTAATGCCCACGAACAGCAATCCATTTCCGTGTGGAATGGCGGAATATGCGGATGCCAGGCCCGGCATGTCCAACGGACGAACGGAGTACTTCGAACTGTCCTTGTAGAATGATCGGTATCCTTGGCAGGCTCCGATCAGCTCCGGAATTCCGGTGCGTTCCGGTTGGTCCTTCAGGGCCTGGACCAACAGGGGTTCTGCATCGGCATACCGCCCGGCCGCCATAAGCAGTTTTCCGTAGTTGAAGGCATCTTCGCTGGCAAGCGGGGCGATCTGGTGGGCGGCAGCATAATGGGCAAGGGCCTCATCCACCTTGTTCTGCTTGAGTTCCGCCAGGGCATCATTCACCAGTACGTTGCGTTCCTGGTGCTTTGCCAGCGCCTTGTCGAAGTGGCGTTCCGCCTTGGCGTAGGCCATCAAGGCCATGGCCTGCTCGCCTTTGCGCACGTGGAAGTTGGCGCAGGAAGCCAGCAACCCTGCCGCGCAAAGGGCCGGAAGGATGTATTTGTCGGCGCGCATTAGAAGTATCGCGGGTTTTTGATCATGATGGGCTCACGTCCCAGGTCGATGCCGAGCATCACCTCATGCGAGCCGCCGTTGTAGTGGCGCAGCTGCGAGGTGTTCATGTCGTATGCGTAGCCTGCCCGCAGCATGTGGCTGATCTGGAATTCCACCATGCCCACCACGCCGTCGCCGGTGCGGTAGCCTGCCCCCAGCCAGAAGCGGTCCTTGAAGAGGACGTTCAAGTTGATGTCGGCCTCCGGCGGTGCCTGGGGCTGGAATTTTACGAGCACGTTGGGCTTCAGGTCGAAATTTTCGTTCAGTTCAAGCACATGCCCGGCATTGAGGTAGTAGTGCTGCGTGAAGTAGTGTTCGGGCGCCCCGGCCAGGTCTGCCGTGAGTTGCCCGTCCGCTGCGTAGATCGTTGGTACTGACAAGCCGAAGTAGGACCGTTCGTTGTTCCAGTAGATGCCGAAACCGAACTTGCCGACGGCTGCATTTTGGATGTTGCCCTTGTACACGGCGTCCTGTGCATCCCAATAGACCAGGTCGCCCAGATTGGCGGTGTACATTGAAATGCCTGCCTTTAGGCCGAATGCCAGGTGGCCCGCCCGTCCCGTACGAATGCGGTAGGCATATTGGCCGGCCATTTCCATGTCGCGGCTTACGCCGATCTGGTCATGGCTGAAAGTGAAGCCCACGCCCATCTTGTTGCCCATCAATGGGGCGTCCACGCCGAGCAGGTTGGTGCGTGGCGCACCTTCCATGCCCACCCACTGGCTGCGGTGCAGCAGTGTGGCGCCGGCATACGGGTGGCTGCCGGCATAGGCCGGGTTCAGGAACAGCCCGTTGAACATGTACTGGCTGATCATCAGTTCCTGTTGTGCCCTGGCCGGGCGGGGGGGGCACAACAAGGCGGCTGCGAACAGCAAGGGAATGAGCTTGCTCATGCACTTGTTGGTATTAGCGGCGCAGGTCCACATAGTGCTGCAGTGTTTTGGTGGCATCCAGGCGCAGGATGATGAAGTAGGTGCCATCGGGCAATTGCTGGCCCTGTTGGTTTTCGCCGTGCCAATCGTTGGCGTAGTGCAATTGGTCGAACACCACGTTCCCCCAACGGTTGAACACGGTGAGCTGATTGTCCGGGAACGCATCTATGCCGCGCACCACGAATGCATCATTGTTGCCGTCCCCGTTTGGCGTGAAACCTGACGGCATGGCCAGTTCATCCGGCTGGGTCAGAATGATGGTGAGCGCAAGCGAACAGCCGTTGGCGTCAGTGACGGTCACCGAATAGGGGCCAGCGGACAGGCCGTACCGGCTGGCACTTGCATTGCCGTCGCCCCATGCATAGGTGTATGGTGCGGTTCCGCCGGAGATGTTCAGTTGGATGCTGCCGTCCTGGCCGCCCCAGCTGCTGATGTTGTTGCCGTTGGCGAAGTGGGAGATCACGGTGTCAGCCATGACCGCGCCCGGGGCGGTGAGTGTGATCAGTGAATCCCACGTGCAGCCGTTGGCATCGGTAACGGTGACCTGTTCGTCCCCTCCGGAAATGCCGGCCAAGTCTTCACTGGTGCTGCCATTGCCCCATTGGAAGCTGAAGGGGGCTGCACCTGTGAGCACCGTTAGATCAATTGCGCCATCATTGGAGGAATGGCACAAGGGAATGGTAATATCAGTCTGCGCAGTCACGCCCGGCGTACCGCTCACTGCGGCCGAATCTATCAGCGTGCAGCCGTTGACATCCGTTACCATTGCCACGTAGTTGCCCGGTGCCACATTGGCGAGGTCTTCGGTGGCAGCGCCATTGCTCCAAGCAGTGGCATAGGGTGCGCTTCCACCTGTAATGTCCGCATCAACTGTGCCGGTAGCCTGCCCGCAATTGGCCATGGTGGCTGTGAGCACCAGGGCAAGCTGGGAAGGTTCAACCAGGGTAATGCAAGGTTGGGCGGTGCAGCCGTTGGCATCCGTTATGGACAGGCAGTAGGTGCCGGCCGGAAGGGAGTCGATCATGGTGCCCGTGGCCGTGAATCCTCCGGGGCCGCTCCACTGGAGGATGTAGCTGGGAACACCGCCCGCCAACAGCGCGGTTATACTGCCATCGGCCATGCCGGAACAGCTGATGTTGTTGCCGCTTGGGAAGGTAGTCGCATTGAATTGTGCGGTGATGGGAGGCGGCGGAACGATGGAGATGCTTTGGTTAAAGGCGCATCCATTGCCATCGGTCACGGTGATTGAATAGTCACCGGCAGCCAGGTTGCCGATGCTGTCCTCCGTGGAAACAAATCCGTTGGGCCCTGTCCAAGCGTAAGTGTAGCCCGGTGTGCCGCCGTTAGCCTCAAATTGGATCGCACCGTTCGCGGTGTTCGCGCAACTGGTGCCGTAGCCATTGAATTCGGCTACGCTCAAATTGGCCGCCAATGCACTGTCCGGTTCGGTCAAGGTGACCAGCATGGTGTTCACGCACTGGTTGGCATCAGTTACCACGAGCTCATACGTGCCGGCACCCACGTTTGCGAGGTCCTCGGAGCTGTACATGGTGCTGTCGGGCCCGCGCCAGCTGAATGTGTACGGTGCGCCGCCCCCGGTCACGGTTGCATCGATGGCACCAGTTGCCGTGCCGTGGCAAGGAATGTCAACTTGGGCGAAGGAGGTGGCCAATGCGTTGTCCGGTTCAATCAGGGTGATTGAAGTGTCCCGGCTGCAACCATGGTCGTCGGTAATCACAACGGAGTAGGTTCCGGCCATGAGGCCGTTCAGCTGCGTGCTGTCTGCGAGGAACCCTCCCGGACCTGTCCACGCGATGTTAAGGGGCGCAAAGCCACCATTCACGGTAAGCACAATGGTGCCGCTGCTGTCTCCATGGCACGGAATGTTCACTACGCCATAGTTGGAGGCATACAAGCCCAGGCTCATCGGCGATGCCGCAACCACGGTGGCACTGGCCGTTGTGGTGCAGCCCAGGCTGCTGGTAACCGTCACGGAGTATGCACCGCTTGGAAGCCCGGCGATGTCTTCATCCGTTGATGCAAATCCGCCCGGGCCGCTCCATGCATACGTGAATGGTGCGGTGCCACCGGTCACGGAAAGGTCGATGCTCCCGTTATTGCCGAGGTCGCATTCGTTGCTGGTAACCGCCAAGGAGGTTGCCAAGGCATCGGGCGCAGTGAGCGTGAAACTGCGGATGGCACCGCACCCGTTGGCATCCGTGATGGCCACCGTGTAGGTACCGGCGGAAAGGCCGGACAGGTCTTCCGATAAGGAGGCAAACCCGTTCGGTCCGTTCCAGCTGAATTGGTAAGGTGGAAGTCCCCCGTTCACGGACAGGTCGATCGTTCCGTCGTTGCCTGCGCACCCCACTTCATACCCATTGTGGTTGGAGAGCACAACGATGGATGTTACGGGCAATGGTGCATTCAAGGTAACAGACGTGCTTGCTGAACAACCCAGGAGGTCCGTGATCACCGCACTATATGCGCCGGGAGCCAGGTTGGTGAGCGAAGTTTGGTTGGAGGTGAATCCGCCGGGTCCGTTCCACGCGGTCAGATAGCCGGGGCTGCCGCCGGTGATCGCGAGCGTGATGGTGCCATCCGCCGCACCGGCGCATGAAACCGCGTTTCCTCCGCTATAGGTTGATGTAGTGATGGTTGTCCCGATCGGTGAAGGGGCCACCAGCTCGGCCTGTGTGGCGAATGAGCAGCCATGGGCATCCGTGATGATCGCCGTGTAAAGACCAGGTGCGAGGTTCGAGATGTCCTCGCTTGAGGCCTGGAAGCCGTTTGGCCCTGTCCAGGCCACGCTGTAGGGTTGCGTACCGCCGCTGATGCCCAGGTCAATGCTCCCGTCAGCAGAGCTTGCGCAGCTCAGGTTGGCGCCATTGCCCATTACGGAGGGGGATGCCGTTGCGGAGATCCCCGCAGGGCTGGTGAGCATGATGTTGCCGGTTGCGCTGCAACCGAGTGCGTCGGTTACCGTGATGTTGTACGTGCCGGCGCCCACGCCACCCAGGTTCTGGCCAATGGCGGTGAAGCCATTGGGGCCTGTCCATGTGGCTGAATAGGGAGCTGTGCCGCCCATAATGGAAGCGTCAATGCTGCCGTTCTGTCCTCCGTCACAGGACGGTTGCGCAGTAGCCACCAGCCCGATGGAGACTGGTGCAGGTGCAACCAACGTAAAGCTGGATGACCCGCTGCAGCCGTTGGCATCGTGCACGGTCAGGTGGTATTCACCTGCTGCCAAGCCGGACAGGTCAAGGTTGATGGAGGTGAATCCGTTCGGGCCGGTCCAGTAGTACGTGTAAGCACCCGAACCTCCTGTTACCGTTGCATCAATGGTGCCGTCGTTGGCACCGGCGCAGCTCACATTGTAGCCGCCGCCCATGCTGCTGAGCTGGGCGGTGATGCTGAATAGGCCCGGTTCATTCACGTTGAAGGGTGTGGTCAGGCTGCATCCGTTGGCATCCGTGATGGCCACGGTATAGACCCCGGCAAAGAGCCCGCTGATGTCTTCCGTGGTGGCGGAGTATGCGGGGAAGCCGGTCCACAG
>JAFDZY010000135.1 GCA_018266685.1 Bacteroidota bacterium | reverse complement strand
GCCCAGGCCATTGGCGCAGGGCTGAACAAGGGCATCCTGTTCATCATGGCCGTGCCCTACGTGCTGCTGTTCCTGTTCTTCCGGAAGAAGATCGGCAGCTTCCTCCGGGAGTTCCGGAACGCGCAGGGATAGGCGCGAGGCCCGGCCCCCGGGGTCCCTGCGCACCTCACTGCAACTGCTGGACACGCACGCCCGTGGGCAGGGAGGAATCCAGGTTTTGCAGCAGCGCATCCCTGTCGTTCCCCTGGCCCGTGTATTTCACCACACCGTCCATGTTGACGTCCGCCTGCAGGTATCCGGAGGCCGTGGCGTTGGGGCTGCTGCTGCCCACCGCCTGCAGCACCGGTTCCCGGTCATTGCCGGGTCCGGTGTATTGCAGCTTGCCGTCCGCGATGACGTTTCCGCTCCATAGGGCCATCTTTCCGTCGACCGGTCGCCGGGCATCCGTCCCGTAGGTTGCCGTGGCCGGCGCACCGAGGTCCACCAGGGGCAGGGTTCCTCCCAAGGCTACGCCGGCAGCGGTCATGCATGCAAGGTGGTTGCGGTGCCTAACGGCCACGATGTAGCTGCCTGCCGGTGCGTTCAGCCTCACCTGCGGGGACCCGTCCGCGCCCATGAGGTCGCCATCGCGCTGCAGCAAGGCACAGCGCGCGGCCACCACCTGCGCCGGGTTGGCCGCATTGCGCAGCTCCACCACCACCCAATCCACGGGGGCGTCATTGCCCGATGCGGCAAGCAGGGCCGGTGCGGCGGTTTCGCCTCCCCCACCGGGCAGTGTATAGCCCAGGGCGGTGTACGGCTCCGTGGCGGGTACAAGGCCGTTGGCCCGCAGTTGGTCGTTCATCAGGTGCGTGGCTGCATTGTACGGGCCGCTCAGGAAGGCCTTCGCGGCCATCGCCACCCCGGTCCCCGCCACCTTCACATTGTCCAGGTACAGCCGTTGCCCGTACCCGTTGATCCCGGTGAAGCGGACCACCACCGTGGCCCCGTCGTATGCGCCCAGGTCGATGTCGTGCGCGGCCCATTGGCTGCAATTGGCCGGCTTCCAGGCACTGCCCGTATTGTCCGGTGCGGTGGCCAATGCGGCGCCCTGTGCCTGGTACAGCGTGGTCCAGCTGCTTCCGCAATCGCTGCTGATGTCCACCCGGAAGGCATCGTAATAGGAGGCGCTGTAGCGGGCGTATGCATGATGGAAGGTCAAGCGGGCGCCGGTGGTGCCCGAGAGGTCGATGGGAGGGGTGAGCAGGCGGTCCTCCTGTCCCGTGGATGCATAGCCGTAGTAGTTGATCATCCACGCGGTGGTGGCGGCACAGAGGGGTCCATTGGGCACGGCGGAGGTTTCCCAGGTGGTGGCGTTGTCGGGGTTCTGCAGGGTCCATCCTGCGGGCACCACGCCGCCCTGCGCACTGCCCAGCACCGGTGGTGGCACACTGGCCATGAAGGTGGCCGTAATGGCGTTGGTGACCGCATCATCGGCCGGATACTCATCGCCGGTCAATACCGTCGCCACCACCAAGGAGTGTGCGCCAGCCGTGGCAATGGCAATGGGCTGTGCGAATGTGAACGTGGCCGATGCCCCCGCAGGGAGGGTGCCAGGAAAGGTTTCGGTGACGAAGGCGCCGCCATCGAACGCATAACGCAGGCTGAATCCGCTTTGCGCCTGCAGCCCGTTGTTGCGCACCGTGGCAACAACCTGCACGGGTGTATTCGCACAGGCAAAGACGGCCCCTGCCGGTGATGCGTCGGAGACACCGATGTTTTTCTGGAGCGGCATGTTGAAGGCCGCCACCTGGTCGTTCAGGCTGTTGCTGCTGCCCTGCTGGGCGCTGTAGCCCAGGCCGCGCCGCGCAAAGGCGGCCCAGATCAGGTTCTGGTTGGCTCCCCCGTTGGCCACCTGGTCGGCCTGCAGGATCGCATTGCGCGCATCCACGAAACCAGGGCTGCACGGCGTCAGCTTCAGGCCATCGATCACCAGCCGCATGGCGATGTTGTTGCCGCCGGTGCCGTTGTACAGGTCCGGGTTGAACCCGTACTGGTCGATGAGGTCCCAGGTCATTTCCCACAGCATGGTGCACCAGATGAAGCCGATGTCGTGCGTCTCCTGGTAGGCGGGCTGGGTGGTGGCGGCATAGGTGAAGTTGTTCACTCCGAAATCCGTGCAGTAGGGCGCCGGGCGTATCCCTGTACCCGTGGCGGGTTGCCCGATCACATAGGTGCCGATGCCACGTTGCGTGGTGCGCGTGTCACCGGCCTTCATGGTCATCATCAGGCCGAAAAAATCGCTCCAGCCCTCGCCCATCTCCTCGAGGTTGTTCAAGCAGTTCACGTTGGAAGGCCCGCCCACCAAGCGGTTGCTGATGCCATGGCCATATTCGTGGCTGATGATGCCGCCATCAAGGTCGCCGTCCCGCTTGGGCGTGGTGTAGGTCCACAGGTACATCTGCATGCGCGGGGAGGACCCATCGGGCGGCGTGGCGAAGTTGGCGTTGTTCGTGCCGGACCCGTCCTGTGCATCGGCCAGCACATGGTCTCCGGCAGTGCCGCCGCGCCCGTAATTGTTCGATTGGAAATTGCCGCTTGTTTCGTTGAACCCGTACTGGTACCACACATCATGCATCATGTTGTTCCAGTAGAACAGGTTGGTGATGGCCGCGTCCTGGTAGCTGACCGGCTGTTGGGTGAAGTTGATCGGGAAGTCGAAGGTGAGCGAAGCTCCGCCGTCGGGGCTGTACCCGTTGCCGTTAGTGCCGCTTACATCCTCCTTGGCATACACGTTGTTTCCGCGGGTGATGGTGTATTCGGCGCCTGCGGCACCGTTGGTGTCGTGCCATCCGTAGGGTGAAGCTGCACCGCCCGCGCCCCATGGCGCATTGCGCAGTGCGCGGGCGCCGTGCCCGGGACTTTCCACCGGCACCGGATAGACGTTGTAATCCATGGCTGCCGCCGGCGGCGGAGGTGCGGCAGCATCCCCGCCCAGGCTCCTCGCCGCGCTCTCCGGCAGGCCGCATTGGCTCACCCAGTCGTTCCGCTCCAGCTCCATGCCGGTGATGGCGCTGATGCGCACGTTCCACCAATGGGCGCCGTCGGGCTGGAAGTAGTTCACGTTCCACACCAGGCGCAGCGTGTCCGCCGTGGGCAGGTACATCAGCTGCACGGTCACGGGTTCGTTGTTGAAGGCGGTCCCCTCGTACACCAGCCGTTTGCCGCCATCCTCCGTGGCCGCCAGGGCGGGCATGCCCCGGAACTGTCCGTCCTTGCGAAGCACTTCGGCCAAGGCCTGGGCGGCGGTCACTTTGGGTTCCGGGCGCTCCGCGGTCTTGGCGGCATACGGCCAGGCGCCATTGTTCATCCTGATCAGGGTCCTGTCGGCGGCCTGGTGTACCGCGATATCGCCGTTGAACACCTCTATGCCCTGCCAACGCTGGCGCAAGTACGTGTGCTCCACGCCGGTATGCTCGTCCCGATAGTGGTCCTTCACCACCAGGTCGGCAAGGTCTTCGGCCACATATCCGTGCCCCACCATACGCGCCCGTGCCAGCATCGCAGGGTCGTTGGGCTTGTCTTGGGCCTGAAGGAACTGTCCGTGAAGCGAGGCAATGAGCAATACGGCGGCGTAGCGGTGAAAAGGCATCGGGGGGGGCGTAGAATTTGGGAAGCGCAATGTATTCAGTTGCGGTACACGGCACAAGTGCCCCGCAGCGTACGGACCTGCCCTTTGGGGGCAAGGGGGTATCTTTGCACCCTTGACCAACACATGCACCGTGCCCCGGTGCAGTATTAAATCCTGACAAGCATGTACCCGGAGGAACTTACCGCCCCCATGATCGAGGACCTCACCTCGGTCGGATTCACTGAACTGAAGACGCCTGCGCAGGTGGATACCGCCTTCAAGCAGCCCGGCACCACCCTTTGCGTGGTGAACAGCGTATGCGGCTGCGCCGCTGGCGCGTGCCGCCCCGGCGTACGCGCCTCCCTCACGGGCGGCAAGCGCCCGGACCACATGGTC
>JAFDZY010000134.1 GCA_018266685.1 Bacteroidota bacterium | reverse complement strand
ATGAAGTCGTGCGCACCTACGGCCTTGGCGGCTTCCACCACATCCTCCCGCGTGATGGCTTCATCCTTCAGGGTGATGTTGTTGTGCACCGTATCGCTGAACAGGAAGACATCCTGCAGCACCACGGAAACGCTCTTTCGCAGGTCGGCCACGCGGTAGTCACGGATGTCGGTGCCGTCCAGCAGCACGCGGCCCTGCTGGTACTCGTAGGCGCGGCTCAGTACGTTCACGATGCTGCTCTTTCCGCTGCCGGTGGCGCCCACCAGCGCGATCATTTGCCCGGCGCGCGCCTTGAAGGTGATGCCCTTCAGCACGTCCTCTCCTTCGATGTACGCAAAGCGGACATCCTCAAAGGCAATGTCTCCCTTCACGTGCCCCGTACCCAGCGTGCCATGGTCATCAATCGCGGCATCCGTGTCCAGCACGCCGAAAACGCGCTCACTGCCCACCATGCCCATCTGCAAGGTGTTGAAGCGGTCGGCCAATTGGCGCATGGGCCGGTACAGCATGCTGATGAACTGGATGTAGGCGATCAGTTCGCCGAAGGTGGCCACGCCCTTCAGCACGTCGCCCACGCCAACCCAGATCAGGAAGGCCAGTGCCACAGCGCTGAGGACGTCCACCACCGGAAAAAAGATCGAATAGGCCAGAATGGAGCGGATGTGTGCGGCCCGGTGCTCCTTGTTGATCAACTTGAATTTTTCATGCTCCTGCTTTTCACGCCCGAAGAGCTGCACGATGGCCATGCCTTGGATGTGTTCCTGCACGAAGGCGTTGAGGCGCGCCACCTGTGTGCGCACGTCCTGGAAGCTGCGCTGGATGGCGTTCTTGAAAATGTTGGTGGCCCAGAGCAACAGGGGGATCGGGATCATGCTCCAGAGGGCGAGCTCCCAGTTGTACATGAACATCACCACGATCACCACTACCAGCTTCAGCAGGTCGCCCATGATCATCAGCAGGCCTTGGGAGAAGATCTGCTCAATGGTGCCGATGTCGCTGATCACGCGCGTTACCAGCGTGCCGATGGGCGTTCGGTCGAAGTAGCGCATGCGGAAGCCGACGATCTTGGCGAAGAGCTGCTGCCGCAGGTCGAAGGTGACGGTTTGGCCCAGCCAGCTGGTCCAATAGGCTTGGTAGAACTGCACGATGGCTTCCACGAACAGCAGGCCCACCACGATGGCCATCAGCACGTACAGGCCCGTGGAGTCGCCCTTTGCGGCGTGATCGTCCACCATTTTGGCCATGAGCACCGGGCGCACAACGCTCACCAGCGAGAGGAAGATGGTGAGGCCGAAGGTGATCCAGAACAGCCTGCGGTAGGGCCGCACGAATTGCATCACCCGGCGGAACAGGCCCACATCAAACGCTTTGCCTTTTGCGCCGCTCATGCTTGTTCTGCCTGAATGAAGGGATAGGCAATGCGCGAGAGGTACAGCCCGCAGGCCGGTGCGCTCTTGCCCGCGCGGGACCGGTCCTTGGAAGCCAGGATCTCCTGCATGTCCTCCGCTTTCCACTGGCCCTTGCCCATGCGGATGCAGGTGCCCACGATGGCGCGCACCATGTTGCGCAGGTAGCGGTCGGCCGTAATGGTGAAGCGGTATCCCGCACCGGTGGCAGTCCAAACCGCTTGCCGCACGTCGCAAATGGAGGTGCGGTTGTCGCTGCCCGTGCGCTGGAAGCAACTGAAGTCCTGCTTGCCAACCAGGAAGCTGCATGCGCTGTTCATGGCTTCCACGTCCAGTTCGGGACGCAACAGGTAGGAACGGTCGTGCAGGAACGGGTCTTTCCTCCGATGGACCAAATAGGTGTACTCCCGTTCGGTGGCGCTGAAGCGGGCATGTGCCTTGTCCTCCACGGCAAACGTACCCTTCACCGCGATCGGCGGGGGAAGCAGGCTGTTCATGGCTTGCGAGAACGCTTCCGGGGAGGCCAGCGGGTGCCCGGTTTCAAAGTGAAGGAAATAGCTTGAAGCATGAACGCCCGTGTCGGTGCGGCCGCAGCCCACCACGAACAAATCCGGCAGGCGCAATTTCAAACGCAGGGCACGTTCCACTTCCTCCTGAACACTGGGTGCCGCCGCTTGCCGCTGCCAACCCCGGTAAGGGGTGCCGTCGAAGCAAAGTTCCATAAAGTAGCGCGGCATGGCGTGGGAGGGTGGGCAGAAGATCAGACGATCGGACGATCGAAAGGTGGTGGTAAAGCAGGTATAGGGAAGTTGCGGGGAGGCTTTTGGGCAAGGCGGCAAAATTAGGCCGTTGGGGTGTGTGATATTCGCGGCATGAAACGCATCGGGCTGCTGAGCGACACGCATGGCTGGTTGGACCCGCGTTTGCAGGAACACTTTGCGGCCTGCGATGAGATCTGGCACGCGGGCGACATCGGGGACCCTTCCGTAACCGAAGAGCTGCAGCGCTGGAAGTCACTACGCGCGGTGTACGGCAACATTGACGGCACGGCGCTTCGCACGGAATTTCCTGCCGATCAGCGCTTCACGCTGCAAGGCGTGCGTGTGTGGATCACCCACATTGGCGGCAGGCCCCCACGCTACGACCCCGGCGTGCGCGCGGAGCTGAAAGCCGATGCGCCCAATTTGTTCATCTGCGGGCACTCCCACATCTGCATGGTGAAGTTTGATGAGGCGCTGAACCTGCTGTACATGAACCCTGGCGCCACGGGCCGGCACGGCTGGCACAAGGTGCGCACCGCGCTGCGCTTCACGCTGGATGCCGGGAAGGTGAAGGACCTGGAGGTGATCGAGCTGGGGGTGCGTGGAGCGAGGGAGTAGTTGTCAGTTGTCAGTTGTCAGTTGTCAGTTGTCAGTTGTCAGTTGCCAGTTGTTAGTTGTTAGTTGTCAGTTGTCCGGCGCGGTGGCGACAGGCCGTGCTGATTTACGCGTGCTGCAATACAGACCGGCAATTGGGAAGTGATAACTGACAACGCGGCTCCGACCACTTACCGCAGCCGGTCCATGCTCCTTACCAAGGCTTCGTCCTTGCGGATGCCGCGTTCGGCCATCAGGGTGAAAATGATCATCAAGGAGGGCAAGATCGCTGCTGGCCCGAAGTTGGTGGCCAGCTTGCCACCTTGCTCCAGGTAGGCGCGGATGGAATTGTCCGTGATCAGCAGGAAGACCATGACCGCAACAGTGAGCAAATTCGCCACACGGGTAAGGCGCAACTGGCGTTGGCGGTTCCTGTACAGGAAAATGATGGCCACAAGCAGGGCGGACAACAAGCCAAGCAACAGGTGGAACGGCACCCTGACCGGGGCATCCACAACGGCGGTACCGTCCGCCATAAAAAATCCGCTGGTGCGGAACACGAAGCCCTGGTCGCCGCGGGTAAAAGTGTCCACGGGGAAGAAAAAGGTAAGCAGGCCGCAGATGGCGGCCAAGAGCAGGAAAAGGGATTGCTTTCGTTGCAGCATGGGAAAGGGAACGGGCGCGAAGATCGGCCTTGCGCACCAAAGGTTGAACCATGGATCAACCTGGGAATGAACTTTGCAGGCAACCGCGTGTACAGCGGCTTGAACACTTGCACATGATCCGCCATTTCATCCTCATGCTTGGGCTGTTGTCCGCATTGGCCGGGCATTCGCAGGCCAAGGACGGCAACGCAGCACCACCGCCACCGCCCGTGGGCCCACTACAGGGCGGTTGGAACAACCGGATGGCCAACTCCCAAGCCGCACAGTGGGAGGCCGCCAACAGCGCCGAGCCGGGCAATGCCGCCCTGCAGCTCAATTGGTTGCGCAGCGAGCAAAACGCCATGGCGGGCAACAACAACGGGGAATTGAACGCTGCGGACAAGGCCAAGCTGGGATCCATTGCAAGGAACATTTCCGCAACAGCGCCGAAGAGCTTTGAGGCGCACATGGCCAACTACTACATGGAATTCCCTTCAGCGGAAGCCTTCGTGGAACTGGGATCCGCCTATCACTTGGCGCCTGAACGGGAGGAAATGTTTGCCCCGATGCTTTCCAAGGCCATGCTGGACGGGGATGACGCCGGGCTGCGCACGTGGAGCGCGGAAATGGTGCGGCGCAACGCCATCGCGGCGCCGTTGCAAGCGGCCGCCTCCGACCTCTTGCTCAGCGTGGCCGGCAACGGCATCCTGTTCACCAACGGCGACATGGACACCCAACCGGCCGTGGTGGAGCAAGTGCAGCAGCGCGATCAGCCGGGTGTGTTGGTGGTGGACCGCAGGCTGTTGGCACAACCGGCCTACCGCGAGCGGACCTGGCAACAGGCTGGAGCCACGGGGGCCGTGCCCGCCAATGGGCCGGTGTTCGCCAAGGCCCTGATCGGCGCCACAAAGCGTCCCGTCTATTTCGCCCTCAGCTTGGACCGCAACTGGTTAGACGCTTTCCCCGGACAATTGCACGCCGTGGGCGCCGCCTTCCGCGTGGGCGCGGCGGAACCGGGTGATGCCACCGCATTGGCCCGCAATTGGTCCGCCATGCAAAAGCCGTTGGACGCAGGGCCGATGAGCAGGAACTACCTGCTGCCGGGCGCCATCCTGCTTCAGCACTATCGAAGCGCCGGGGAACCAGGCAAGGCCGCACAAGTGGAGGCCGAACTGCGAAAGATCGCGGCGGCCACGGGCGGCACGCAGGAGCTGCGGAAGAAAAACGTGCTCAACCATTGACGCATGGGCCTCTTCCGCACCGACCCCAAGGACCTCAGCGATGAACGGCTGATGGAACTGGTGGTGCGCGGCGATGAACGCGCCTTTGCCGTGCTCTACGACCGCTACCAGCGCAAGCTCCTCTCCTATTTCCACCGCATGCTTTGGCAGGACCACGAGCGCGCGCAAGACTTCCTGCAGGATCTCTTCACCAAGATCGCGCAGCGCCCAGGGAGCTACGATGCCGCACGGCCCTTCCGCACGTGGTTGTACAGCGTGGCCAACAACATGTGCAAGAACGAATACCGGCGCATGGCCACCCGCAAGGAAGCGCTGCCGGAACTGCGCGCCTTGAACGGCCATGCGGTGGAGGCCGCAGGCGGGGAAGCCCTGGACCGCACGCGGTTCGCCGCCCGCTTGGAGGCCGAATTGGACCAACTGGACCCGGACCAAAAGGCCACCTTTGTGATGCGGCACCAGGAGGACATGGCCATCAAGGAGATCGCCGCCGTGTTCGGCATCTCTGAAGGCACGGTGAAGAGCCGTCTCTTTTACACCTTGAAAAAACTGGCCGCCGCCCTGCCGGAATTCGACCCGCGGCCTGCACAAACAACCCCCGCGACGGGAGCGCAATGAACCCCATGGAACGCAACGAGCGATACGACCCCGAAGACCTGGAGCAGCTGATGCTGGAGCGCAGCTTCGACGAGCTTTTGGAGGAAGAACGCGCCTTCGCACTGCGCCACATCAGCAGCCGCGCGGAATACGAGCGCATGCGCAACCTGCTGCGGCACTTGCAGGAAAGCGGCGGCAGCACGCCCGCACCGGAGGCCCATCCCCGTGTGCGCGAGCATGTGCTTGCGGCCTTCCACGCGCAACAGCAACCGCAATGGCGCATCTGGCTGAACAGCGTGGGCGGTTTCCTTTTCCCGCAACGGCCTGCGCTCTACTGGCGGCCCGCATTGGCACTGGGCGCGGTGGCCGTAGTGTTCCTCACCGCCCGGCAAGCGCTTCACGTTGGGGACACCGGCAACGTGCAGTTGGCGGAAGTGAAGCAAACGGCACCTGCCGCACCTGTGGAACGCAAACTGACGGAACAGCCTGCTACCGATGAAACAGCACCAACACCAGCAGTAAAGGCTCCTGCAACGCCTGCGGCGGCAACACTACCTTCTACGGCGCAAACTCCCGTGGGGGCAGCCGAAGAGGAGGTTTCAACCCGAATTGCAGAAAGTGGATCAGCGGCAGAACAACATTCCACAGCCCAAACTGCGACACCCGGACAGGCCGGGAATGCACGGATCACCAATGAGGGCTTAGCCGATGTACACCCGCAGCAAGCGCCCGCGCCAAACGCCGGCATCGCATCCGTATCCGCCGCAAAGACGGAAACGGTCCGGACGGAACAAGATGCAACTCCGGCCGCTTCCATCAGTGACCTCGCAAAAAATCAGGGCCAGGATGCCGAAGAAAGCGCCAGCCGAAAGCGTTCCACCGCCGCAAACAAGGAAGTGGACAAGCCTGTTGCACCCGGCTATTCCGAAGATGACCTGCTCGGACTTTTGAGGGCTGCCTGGTAGGTGAAAAAAAGAAGGAGGCCCGCCCGGAGCCTCCCTCAATGAAATGCAGTGAAATGCCTTAATGCGCCACTTGCACCCGTTGGGTGTAGCGCTTTCCGGCCTGGTTTACGGATACGAAGTAGAGGCCATTGGACAAACCGCTGGCATCAAACTCCAGTGTACGGCGGCTTACTTCGTTCACCGTGATGTTACCGACCACTTTGCCGGCAATGTCCATGATATCCACCACTGCACCGCCGCGCAGCGCGTTGAAGGACAGGTTGATGCTCCGGTTTGCGGGGTTCGGGTACACCGAAACACCAGGCTGGCTTTCATTCTCAAACAAGCCGGTGGGGTTTCCGTCCACGACCAAGGCGACATCATCCACGAGGATATTGAAGGTGCTACCTCCGTTCTCCTTGCCCTCCAACTTCACGTTGTGCGTGGCACCGTCCGCATACGCATCGATTGGAACGCTCACCAAGGTGTAATCCGCGAATTCTGCGGAATCCTCAGCGGTGACCATGCCCACTTCGTTGCCGTCGATATAGGCCTTCAGGTAGTTGCCTGCAGTACCGTCACCAACTGCGGCGATCTTGACGTACCCGACCAACATGGCCGTGGAGCCGGAGGGGATGGTGGCATCCTGGTCCACGGAAGCAATTTCATCGGCATTGCCGGCCCCTCCGAACCAAACGTAAAAAATCTCCGGTGTGCGGCACGCATGGGCCGCCGCCGGTACCGCAGGTTGCTTCATCGCAGATCGGTGTTCCAAAAGTAGCGGAAGCCTCATTCCAAGTACCTGCGCCGATACCGGCCTCAAAGCCTCCATCATTGATCTGCGCCATGGCACCTACTGAACATGCCATCGCGGCGAAAAGCGTAATGTGTTTCATGTGTGGTTGTTTTAGTGGGCGAAAACTATGCACCTTCGCCACCATTACTTCACAATCGGCACAACAAGTTATCCATGATCGGGAACTGATCCCTGAACATCCATGCCTGAAATAACCCCAGCGGGTAAGTCCGCCAGACCTATTGCCTGGCCCATGGCGGTGCTCACCACACTCTTCTTCATGTGGGGCTTCATGACGGTGATGAACGATGTGCTCATCCCCCACCTCAAGGCCGTGTTCACCCTCAGTTGGTGGCAGAGCATGCTGGTGCAATTCTGCTTCTTCGGGGCCTACTTCCTCGGCTCCTTGGGTTATTACCTCTACTCCAGCAGCAAGGGCGATCCCATCCAGCGGATCGGCTACAAGCGCGCGTTGATCGCGGGCTTGCTGCTGAGCGCGGCCGGTGCGGCGCTCTTCGTGCCCGCCACCTATGTGCAGGCTTACGGCTTCTACCTGTTGGCCTTGTTCGTGCTGGGCTTGGGCTTCACGCTGCTGCAGATCGCGGCCAACCCGTTCGTGGCCATCATCGGCACGGCGGAAGGGGCCAGCAGCCGCCTCAACCTGGCCCAGGGCTTCAATTCATTGGGCACCACGCTGGCCCCGCTGATCGGCGGCGCGTTGATCTTCGAGCACTTCAAGGGCGATGCGGCGGTGCGCTGGCCTTACGCGTTCTTCGCGGCGTTGCTGCTGCTGCAAGCCGTGTGGGTGTATTTCACCGCACTGCCCGAGCCGGCACACAGCACGGCCGGTGAGCGGCAGCACGCGCTGCGCCACCGCCAGTTGCGCAACGGCATGGCGGCCATCTTCTGCTACGTGGGCGCCGAGGTGGCCATCGGCAGTTTGATCATTGGCTTCCTGGGGCTTGGGAACGTGATGGGCCTGGAACACAACGATGCCAAGAACTACCTGAGCCTGTACTGGGGCGGCGCCATGTGCGGGCGTTTTCTGGGCGCGGTAGCGCTGAGCGACCGGTTCAGCGGGGTGAAACGCCTGGCGATGATGGGAGGCATCGGCACGGCGATCTTCCTGTTGTTGGGCTTCATCAACCACCTTGGCGGCGGACTGGACCTGCGGCACCTGTGGCCCTTGGCCGTATTGATCGCGGCGAACATGGCGGTCTTCGTGCTGGCCGGAAGCCAACCGGGGAAGGTCACCGGTATTTTCGCCTTGGTGGCTGCGGCCTTGGTGCTTTTCACCATCTTCAGCGGCAGCAGCTTGGCCATGTGGGCCATCCTTGCCGTGGGCCTGTTCAACTCCATCCTGTGGAGCAACATCTTCACCTTGGCCATCCATGGTTTGGGCAACGATACCGGCCAGGGCAGTTCCTTGCTGGTGATGATGATCTTGGGCGGAGCACTGGTGCCCGTGGCGCAGGGTGCGCTGATCGATCTGCTGCAGTCACGGGGCCTCGGTGAAACGGCGATGCACTTGAGCTTTGTGCTGCCACTGCTCTGCTATGGGTATTTGGCGTGGTTCGGGTTCAGGGGCAGCAGGCCCGCAGCGGCGGAATAATGCTGTACACCACAGGTCTATCTTCGCCGGATGAACGAGAATGAGACCAAGGAGTTGATCCGGTCCAAGATCAAGGAGATCGCCTTCCGGAACGTGGGCGATACGGATGAACTCATGGAGCAGCACATCTTGGACAGCATGGGAGCGGTGGATCTGGCCGTTGCGCTGGAAGCTGCCTTTGGCATCAGCATTCCCTTTGTGGACATCAACAAACAGCAATTCGCCAGCGTGGAATCACTGGCTGCATACGTCACGCTCAAGCGGGGATGAGCAACGGGCGGCATGGCATTGCTTGGCACCATGCCTTGGCACTCCCCATCGCTGCTGTGCTGTGCTGGTTGCTACTTGGCCCACAAGGTCCGCTGCGGGCAAGCATGAGTCCAACAAGCCCGCCAAGGGACACACTGGACTATCCGTTGCATGGCTACTTGGCCAACTATGATGGACACCCCTACCTCTACGATGCATTGGGGAAGTCATTGAGCGACGGTTCCAGCATTGTGCTGTTGGGCTCCTCCGAACTGACCACGGAGGACCATCCGTCAAAGCCAATGAACTTTTTCAATGACCGCCTCGGGATCCCCTTGATCGCCATCGGCCATGCCGACAACCAAAGCTTCAGCATGTACGCGCAGCTGCTGGCCACGGCTGCGGACCTTTCCCATTCCAAGTTGGCCATACTCGTCTCACCCACATGGTTCACGGGAAAGCCTGGGCGGCGGGGAACCAACCTGGCCAACTTCCTGGAATACCAGCCGTCGCCTTCGCTCTATCGAATCCAAGCACGTGTAAAAGACCGCGACACCTTGGCCCAGCCGGTGGCCGCCTATTTGAGCGACCACATAGATGAACTGGGCACTGCGGGCCCAGTGGTGCGCTGGCTTGCCCATGACGGCTCCTGGCGAACACGCCTGCTCTATTTCTTCAACCAACCCTGGGATGCCGCCATCATCGGGCATACCCGTGCCGAAATGCAAAAGGGCCAGGCCACCAAGCCTTGGGCACCGGGCCCCAGCCGCAACATGGAAGCGGATCAGTGGTCAACATTGTACCAGGCCGGCATCAAGGAACACCTGGCGCAATGCACGAACAATTCCGTCTTTGTGAACGATTCATTCTATGCGGAGTACGTCAATGGAGCTACGCGCACGCTTGAAACATACCCGCCTGGCAGGAGCCGCGAGGCCGGTGATTTCATTCGCTTGCTCAACTACATCAAAACCATGAACGGCAAGCCGTTCTTCATCATCCAGCCGCTGAATCCCTATGTCTATGCGAACATCAAGGAGGTAACGCCCACCATGGCCTGGATCCGTAATGAATTGGAGGCACGGGGCCTACCCTACCTGGACTTGTGGGAGGATGACACGGCCACCTTCAGGCCGGGCACCCTTACCGATGTAATGCACTTGGGGCCCTTGGGGTGGTACCGCGTGGACAGCGCCCTTTATTCCTACTACAAATGAAGAACGGCACCCTTTCGGCCCGCACATTGAAATGGGCGTTGATCTACGTGGCCTTGATCGCAGGGCTCCTTTGGCTGCACGACCCGTTCCAGATCAGCATGGACGCCGCCTCCAGCACCGTGACCTTTGTTTACCAGCAGTTCTGACGGAATGCTGCCCTTCTCCGGCATCACGTTCTACCTGCTCTTCCTCCTGGTGGTGGTGGTGCTGTACGCATTGAAAGGCGTGGCGCAAAACCGCATCAGCCTGGCAAGCACCCTGCTGGGCATAAGCTTGGCCTACACCCTGTTCTATTACCCGCGACCGTTGCAGATCATGGTGTTCCTGGCTTACCAATGCCTGTTCACCTGGTTGCTGTTGTTCAAATGGAAGCGCCTGCACAAGTTGATCGGCAGCCTCCTGCTCGCACTGCCGATGATTTTGATCAAGTTCGACTGGAACGTGCAGGACATCGGCTTTGCCGGGGTCAGCTACATCACCTTCCGTTGTGTGCAGGTTTACTTGGACGGCGAGCTGTTGCGGGACAAGTTCAACTTCCGCGATTTCATCTCCTTCCTGTTGTTCACCCCCAGCCTGCTGGCCGGCCCCATCGACCGTTACGAGCGCTTCCGCGCGGACACGGAACAAGGCTGGGCCAGGCTGAACGGCAAGGCGCTCCTGGCCGGCTGGGAGTTCATTGCCATTGGCCTGCTGCACAAATTCGTGCTCGGCACGGCGGTGCAACGTTACTGGCTATCACTGCTGGACCCGGCCAGTACGGCAGCAGGCGACATGGCGGCCAACATGTACGCCTATTCCATCTACCTGTACTGCGACTTTGCCGGCTACTCCTTCCTGGCCATTGGGCTGGGCCGCATGATGGGCGTGGAGCTCCCCGCCAACTTCGACCGGCCCTGGCTCACCCAAAACGCCCAAGAGTTCTGGCGCCGCTGGCACATCAGTTTAGGGGATTGGTTGCGTGATTATTTCTTCCGCCCCATTTACAAATCCCTCAGCAGCATCCAACGGCTGCGCAATTGGCCCCTGCTCAAGCAAAACACGGCCTTGTTCAGCACCTTCCTGCTCATGGGCCTGTGGAACGGCCTGGAAGTCCACTACGTGGTCAGCGGCGCGCTTTTCGGCGTGTACAGCGCGGTGTTCAACACCTACCAGTACAACAGCCGCAAACATCAATGGGACCTGTGGGGGCGGATGCCCGCTTGGCTTTCCACGTGGGTATCGCGCTTCATCATGTTTCAACTTGCCTGCTTTGCCCTTTATATCTTCAGCGGCCGCTTCCCCTATATCCACTGACGCATGCGGTTCAACATCATCACGGCCCGCTTTGAGGAAGAGGACTTGGCTCCGGAAAAATGGGCCATTCATGGCAGCGACCGCAGCCTCAGTTGGGAGCAATTCCGAAGGGAAGTTCACGCCACCGCCGAGCTGATCGCAGGGCTGAACCTTCCTGCTGGAGCGCCAGTGGCGATCAGGGGGCACAAAGAGGCCGGCGTGGTGGTGGCCATGGCCGCCTGCATGATGCAAAATCATCCGTACATCCCGTTGGACATCATGATCCCGGAAGACCGGGTGCGGCGCATCTTCGGCATTGCAGGCGTACAGCTTTTAGTTGACTGCTCGGATGTACCCTTGGAAACGGAACTGACAACCTTGCAGGACAACGGCACCTTGAAACACGGAAAGGCCATGGGCACAGGCAACACGCCGTTCCGGCCGGACGACCCGCTGCGTTACATCATCTTCACCAGCGGCAGCACCGGCGATCCCAAAGGCGTTTGCATCTCCCGCTCCGCTGCCGCCGCATTTCTGCATTGGACCGCCGCCGATTTCGGGTTCAACGCGGATGATGTGTTCATCAACCAAGCTCCGTTCAGCTTCGACCTCAGCGTGTACGAGCTCTTCACCAGCCTGCACACCGGAGGCACCCTGCTGCTGAACGATGCGGAAACCGCGAATGATTCGCAACGCTTCATCCAGCGGATCAACGACCACAAAGGCTCCGTGTGGGTAAGCACGCCCACCTTTGCGTACCTCTACCTCACCGAGCCCGCATTCCATGCGGAGCGGTTGCCTACCATAAGAACATTTCTTTTTTGCGGGGAAGCCCTCCCGAAAATGACCGCAAAGCGGTTGTTGGAACGGTTTCCGGGCGCGCGGGTACTGAACACCTACGGCCCCACCGAAGCCACCGTGGCCACGTCTTTGGTAAATGTGACCGCAGAAGTACTGGACAAGTACACCGACATGCCCGTGGGCGCGGCCATGCGCGGCTCCCAGTTGATCACACGGACCGATGATGGGGCCCCTGCAACCAAGGAATCGCCTGGCGAAATCCTGATCATCGGGGATAATGTCAGCACGGGTTACCTGGCGAACGACGCATTGAACGCCGAGAAGTTCTTTGTTGAAAACGGCAAGCGTGGCTTTCGGACAGGCGACTATGGATGGATCGAAGATGGGCTGCTCTTCTTCAACGGCAGGCGCGACGAACAGGTAAAGTTGAACGGCTTCCGGATCGAACTGGGCGACATTACCGCGCAGATACTGGCGGTGGACGGCGTGGCGGACGCCATTGCATTGCCGTTGCGGTCCGGCGGAGCGGTAAAGCGCATCGTGGGCTTTGTACGGCCCTTGGCCGGCATGGACAACGGCGAATTGCGAAAGGCGATCCTGTTGCAGATCGAAAAAGAGCTACCGCACTACATGATCCCCGGAGACATCGCGTTTGTGGAGGCTTTTCCGGTGAACAACAACCATAAGACCGACCGCAAGGCCCTGATCGATGGATACCTTGCCCAATTGTAACCGGCGCAATTACCCATGATCATCGGCATCGACATCGGCGGCACCAGCACCAAGCTAGGCCTGGTGGACCAGGGTAAAGTGGTAGCGTGGAGCACCTTGAAACTCCCGCAGGGTCTCGCCAACACAGACCTCCAGCGCTGGGCGGACCCTGCGCCCGACCAAACGATCAGTGATCAGAAGATCTCCTGCAATGTCCCCTTCGGGAGGCCTTGAGGGAACTTCGTTGCCCGCTGAAATATCTTGGGCACCAATTCCCTTTCTCACT